>NC_012491.1:1816666-2170000 GCF_000010165.1 Brevibacillus brevis NBRC 100599 | reverse complement strand
TTTATGATCATTCTCTGGCAGATAGACTAGCGTAAAATGTGGCTGATGACCACTGCGAATCACCTCAATCATCACATCGATTGCATAAGTATCATTAATTCCGTAGCCTTCCAAAGCGGATTGAGAGAAGCCCCAGGGGACGGTACGAAATAACGCCGGGCTCACCAGTGTCCCCATACTCATGATCGTTGGACCACTCACCTTTTCGCGCAGGGAAAAAGATGTAATTGTATCAAGCAAGGTTGGCATACTCACCTTATGCTGCTTATGTCCGCGATGGGCAATCACATTGATGGAACCAGATACAAGTTTGTTTTCTTCCAGTACCTCATGAATGGTTTTGACATCCTTGCTCAGATGACGTTCATTCAAATCAAAAAGGACGTTTTCGGCACAGCTTGAGATGCCTATTTTTCGGATAGAAGCGACCCCATTAATATAATTCACCATCTGTTTCTGCTCTGCATCATACCAAACTAAACCCGGTACTTTGTGCTGATCGGGGTAGACTCCCGTAATGAGAGAACAATCTATCGAAGCCGTCATTGTAGGGAAAACGGTCACACAATCTGGTATGTATTGGCTATGCTCCATGAAAAACCGAAGCGCTGGTGCTTTATTGGCAGCAATGCATCGCTCCAGAACATCAGGCATCATAGAGTCGATCAGGAATAATATGACCTTTTTCATCCGGCTGCCACCCTTCTCTTCGTAATAGCAATAGTCATAGTCGCACCTGATAGTGTTCGATTTTGCATGACCGAGTATACGCCTGAAAAAGAAAAAGCCCCTGCTCGCCAAAAGCGACAGGGGACCATGCTCACGAAGTAAATGTGAGAGTGTTGATACCATTTTTCGTTTGCTGTTTTAGTGCAGGGTACTTCTTCAAATATGGAGCAAGTGCTACGTAATCTTTCTCGCCAATGGACGGATCATCCAGCAAATGCGAAAGTACAGCAGCTCGGATTTGCAGCCCTTGAGGCGTTTGTTTAAAGAGAGGATCTACCGTAGGGAAAGGAATTCCATTGATGACGGTATCGCCTTCTGCGTCACTCAGTTCCCACGTATTGACGTTCAATGAATGGAGAGCTTCTACTACTTGTGCTCCATAATCCTCCACAACCATATCCGGTTGCAGCCCTACGTGATTCACCACAGTATGCTTAGGGGTAAAATATTCATTCAATGTGAGCTTGAGTGCGTCGCCGTCTGACAAAGGAATAACTTGTTGGGCACTTCCTTTTCCAAATGTCTTGGTACCCACAAGTTTGGCGATGCCATGATCACGCAGCGCACCTGACAACAGCTCAGATGCAGAAGCGGTTCCGCCGTTTACCAAAATTCGCACTGGAATGCCGATATCCTGCCCATTTCGTACCCACGTCTCTACCTCTACCCCATTGCGATTCGTGGTATACATGAGCAAGCCTTCTTCCATAAAGAGGCTCGCGATATCCCGCGCTGTGGACAAGTATCCCCCGCCATTATCCCGCAGGTCTAACACCAATCCGGACAACGGCTTTTGCACACGGGATAGTTCAGCAAGCTTATCCCTTACCTGGATGGCTCCTTCTGATCCGAATGTTTCCAGACTGATATAGCCAACTGCGCCCTTCGAAAACATCTGTCCTTCCGCTTCCGGCAAGGTCATCGAGGCACGCTTCAACTTTATCTGGTGCTCCCGTTTATCAGATGGACGATATACAGTAAGAACGGCTTCAGTCCCTTCGTTACCCCTCAAATAAGCATACGCTTCTTCAAAAGACTTTCCGACCAGCGAGGTCTCATTGACTTTGATCAATTGATCGCCTCGTTGCAAGGGAGAAGCTGCTGCTGGAGAATTCGGAACGATTTCACGGATGATAATATGATCATTTTGCCGCCGGAGACGAAAACCAAATCCAACGAATTGATTCTCAACGTCAGATTGGAACAAACGCAGTTCATCTTGCGTAAAAAATACGCTGTGTGGGTCGTCGAGTGTAGAGAGCATTCCATCAATCGCCCAAGTGTTCATCGTCGGCGTATCAAACCCGCCTTTTTTCTGCCATTCTACAAGCCTCAATTCCAACTCGTCCCAGGTGTCATCTTCTTCAGAAACTTTGAATTGAAGTTGTTTTTTCTGATTAGCCTGCTCACTGACCACCTCTAGAGCCCCTTTTACCAATTGTTTGGCTACCGGTTTGCTCAAGTGGCTCTGCATGACGTGCTGGAATACTTCTTCTGTTTCTTCGAAAGGATACTCTGCCGCTTGCACAGGAAGAACAGTTGTGAGTAGCAGTACAGCTGCTACTGCCCATTGACTAAATCGTTTCATGGCGCCACCCCTTTTCGAACATCATCAGGTATCGAGAATGCAACATTGCTTGTAAAGTCGTAATTGTCGGTACCCGAATAGGCTACGTATCCGTCGCCCTCATAAATTTCTTCATAACGCCATGTATGTTTGACAATTTGGTCGCTAGCTCGATCAATATAATACTTGTTCATGAACAAGGGAACCTCTTTCACTTTTCCCTGTCCGAGCGTAACCTTCTTTGATTTCTCTACCAGCATGGAGCCCGGAATCCACTCTGTAATGACATCATACTTCCCGTATGATTGCTTGTAGTAGCGTGCATGAAGCTCCTTGGCACGATCGGCTACCTTGACAGCACCAACCCACTCGTGCAAAAAGTCCACTTTGTCCGTTCTACTCTTGTCCCATGTCTGCCGATCCGTATCGTACGAGTATTGCGTGTTTGTTTTCCCATCTGTATAGGAGAGCAGCTTGTCTGATATTAGTTTTTGCGGAGATTGATAAGAGCCGGATATCCTGCTTATTTGCTTTTCCTTGTTAACATCCTGCGTGTATGAGAACGTCAATCCACTCAACACCGCTTCACCCTTCACTTGATAGGTGTCGGCATTGTCCAACTTCCGCAAAGAGTACCCCAAATCAGAAATAATAGCTGGCTGATCTTTTAACGATGCAAACTCTTGACGCAACATTTTGTGCAACTGATTCATTCTGCTGTCTGACGCTTTCGGTTTCATCGCAGCAAGAACCTCTTCAGCTTCCTGCATACGTCCTTCCTGCAAATAATAGTAGGAAGTATTCAACAATGCCTCCGGGCTCCTGTCGGCAAATCGCTTGTATCGAGCCAGCGCCAGGTCTACCTGACCACTCCTGATTTCCAGTGCCCCCAAATACATGGCGAGCGATTCCCATTCTTTGGAATCCTGCTTCACTTTTTGTTCATAAGCACTAAGTCGGTCAAGCACTTTTTTGTATTGGCTTTGATCCTTGTTCCCTAGCTGCAAGGCGATATCGTACACATTGGCACTCAACAGCCCGAGTGTTTCCGGGAGAATGATTTTGTCTTCGAAGTAAGCGTCGATAGAAAGAAAAGCTTCCTCCAGATTGGTTTCAATCGGTGTTTCAGGATTCCAGCTCAGTAAATAGTGAACACCGACTTGATTGGGGAAGGAGTCATCCGCCAGCTTGCGTAACTGTTCAAATGTCTCTTCACTATCATTTCTACTGCGAATAGCGGCAGCCGCATCTACATAAATCTGTTCTTCTGTTGTTTTGGGATCTGCATAGGTTGCGAATAATGGCAATACCTCTTCGAGATCCGGGACCATGGGGAACTTTTTCCCGTCGTAATCCAGCAGAGGCATGATTCCATCCTGAAGGAAATAATTCACCATGCGATCAGCTGCGACCGCAGCATCTCCTCGCTTCACTCGTTCCGTTTTTTCTCCCTCTAGCCATCCCCACGAACGCACTTCTTCCCACGCATTTTTACTATCTGGAGACATGGTGAACATTTGCAATATCTTGGCAGCTTCTTCTTTGGTGATCGGCTGATTCGGCTTCATCATCTCACCGGGAAAAATGTACTGAATCGCATTTGGGCCGTACAGTCTATCCAAGATCGTGGAGATGCGCAATGTTGGTTTGTACATCCAGGTTAGACGGTCAACGTCTTTATACGGCAAATACGGTTCCTGAAAACCTTCTGCCCGCGCCCACTCCGAATGCTCGGATAAGAAAGTAAGCGGATAGATCTGATACTGCCCCCCGTAATAAAGCCGATCGATCATGACGAGAAATTCCGCACGTGTCATGTCACGATTTGGGTAAAACTTCGGAACATTTGGACCAGCCTCAAACAAACCGAGCTGCACGCCTTGAATGATTGCATTTCTCGCCCAGTGCTTGCTGATGTCATTGTATGGCAATAAGCCCCCAGCCGCTGAAGCGACGCCGGGGGTGAGTAAGCTTAATGTCAGTAATCCACAAGAAATTGTCCGGATTAGTTTTTGCACATAAAATCCTCCTACACTTCATCTGGCAGGCAACAAAAGGTTGGTCCTGCTACGTCTTAAACAAACTGGAACGGATCTGTGTGCACGCGCGAAGGAATAACCTCTGTTTCGTAACCATTTGCCTGCAATTGTTCAAGCAAGATAGTCGCCAGCTTTTCCTTCATGATTTTTTCGATATTGTGACCAGCATCTACGATCGACAAGCCTTCTGCTTGCGCATCGTGTGCAGTGTGATAACCAATGTCTCCTGTTAAATAAACATCCGCGCCTTTAAAAATGGCTTTGGAAACAAAGGAGCTTCCGTCTCCACCTACTACCGCTACTTTTTTGACTGTCGCATCCAAGTCGCCAACTACGCGTAGGCCGTGGAGGGAGAATCGTTCTTTGACGAGCAAAGCAAACTCTCGGAGCGTCAGTGGTTCAGGCAGAGTACCGATTCGCCCAATTCCGTATGCAGTTCCGGACTGCTCCAAAGGAATGATGTCGTAAGCGACTTCTTCGTAGGGATGGGCAGCAAGCATTGCTTTAACCACAGCCGATTGCCTGGAGGCAGGAACAATCATCTCGATCCGAACTTCCTCTACTTTTTCCAATTGACCTGTCGAACCGATATGGGGATTCGTTCCTTCCCCTGGTAAAAAGGTTCCGGTGCCTTCTGTCTGAAAAGAACAGTGGCTATAGTTGCCTACATGCCCTGCCCCCGCTTCAGCAAGTGCGGAAAACACCACTTCCTTATGAGTAGCGGGCACGAATACGACGAGCTTCTTCCAAGCCTCTCTTGAAAGAACATCCAGTACATCTACATTAGTGAGTCCAACCGCTTCTGCGAGCCAATCGTTCATCCCCCCATACGCAACATCCAAATTGGTATGGGCTGTATATACCGCGATGTCATGCTTGATCAGCTTTTCGAACACACGTCCTGCGGCGAGATCTGTCCTAAGGTGTTTCAGTGGTCGATATATAACGGCATGGTGAGCCACAATCAGGTCTACACCCTCTGCGATTGCTTCCTCCACCACAGATTCTAGTACGTCTAGTGCGATCATCACTTTTTTTACCTTTTTTTGCAAGGTGCCAACATGAAGGCCAATCTTGTCGCCTTCCATCGCCAACGATTTAGGTGCAAGACGTTCTACATATTGGATTACTGTTTGTCCGTGCGCAAGCATGCGATCACCTCATCGATCCATTTTACTTCTGCTTCGATTTCTTTGATTCGTTCTGCTGCTTCCGGCTTGTCCGAACGCTTTAATTGAACGATGATCTTTTGCCATTTTTCATGCTCATGTAGCCACTTCGCTTGTAATACCTCTGATTTTTCCACCCAAAGAAATGGACCAATGCGCAGGAGCTCTTGCTGCGTACGATCTTTGCCCTCATAAGGCAAGGTAGGATTGCCTCGTTCTGCGACGAGAATCTCATAAATCACGCCGTCTTCTTGCAATATGGATTCCGCGATTAACTGCCAACCATTCTCTATCATCCACAGGCGAACCGCTTCTTCCCCTACGTTTGGTTGCAGAATCAGGCGTTGCACACCTTCCAGTTTGTCTTTTCCTGCTTCCAAAATGGAAACGATCAATTGTCCGCCCATCCCAGCAATGCAGACCACATCTGCTTCCCCAGGTTGTAATACCGCGAGCCCGTTTCCTTTACGTACCGAAGCGCGATCTTTTACCTGCAATGTATGTATTTGTTTTTTTGCCGCTTGAAAAGGCCCTTCATTCAATTCGCCAGCGATCACGAAAGAAGCAATTCCTTTTACAAGCAAATAAGAAGCCAACAACGCATGATCCGACCCGATGTCGGCGACGCGGGCTCCTTCTGGACAATAGCGGGCAATTGTTTGTAGCCGCTTGGATATTGATACTGATGTCATCTGTATATTCACCTTCCGTTGCCTCTATTCTACCCTATTTGGCAGCAATTGCGAAATGCAAATTCCCTAACAGATGATCAGCAAAGAACGACAAAATCCTCACTGTTGCACCCAGCAGGGACAAGGCCATTAAGGGGGGCCCTTTGGTAGTAGTCGAGAGGCTTACAGGTTGCCATTAGGTGGATGTAATGTTCGGAATAACAAGCAAAATTTTTAAATATGGCGTTGTTTTATCGCATTTTATGCAATTTGATTTAATTTTCACTGAATTGTGAACTTTATTTTAATAAATAAATATTTACAAAATTTTTACAGATATGTATATTAACGCCATGAACATCATGAACTAACACAAACTAACTATCTTTAAGGAGGAGAAAAGTTTGAAAAAAAGAACCGGCAAGTGGTGGGCAATGGGATTACTCTCTTCGGCGCTAGTGATGAGTGTCTTCACAGGAGTGGGGGCAGCCAGTAACGACTCGCTCAATGAATTTGATACTGAACGGGTATTAATTCAATCAGATTCGGATGTGAAAACCGGTTATTTTGCTGGACCTTTGGAAGTACGCCATGATTTTGGTGAAGATGGCTTTACCCTCGATGTAAATAGTGATCAACTTGACCAACTGAAAAGCGATCCCAATGTAAAAATCACCGTATTGCAAAAATTAAAGATCGCTGAGTATATAGAAGAAGATCAAGCAAGTGCGCTAGAGGTCTCTCCTGCGGCAGTCGTTCCGTGGGGAATTAAAGCAATCTATAAAAACCAATCCCTCTCCGCTACAACTGGCGGTGCAGATGTTCGTGTTGCAGTCCTGGATACTGGCGTGTATACGCAGCACCAGGACCTAACCGCGAACGCAGAGCAGTGCAACGATTTCACGCAATCTTCTTCGCCTGTTGTTACTGGTGCTTGCAATGATGCGCATGGTCATGGAACACACGTCGCCGGAACTGTTCTCGCTGACGGCGGCAATGGCGCAGGTATTTATGGTGTAGCACCAGATGCAAAGCTATGGGCATATAAAGTACTGGATGACTCTGGATCCGGCTATGAGGATGACATTGCCTATGCTATTCGTTACGCTGCTGACCAATCCGCTCAATTAGGCGTGAAAACGATCATCTCTATGTCTCTTGGCTCTAGCGGTAAGAGTACCCTTATGGAAAGTGCCATCACGTATGCAAACCAAAAAGGTGTATTAGTCGTCGCAGCGGCTGGTAACTCCGGACCGACAGTGAATAGCATTGGCTACCCTGGAGCATTAGTGAATACAGTAGCCGTAGCAGCGTTGGAGAATGTTCAACAAAACGGAACCTACCGTGTAGCTGACTTCTCTTCTCGTGGCAAGAGCGGGCAAGCGGGAGACTACGTGATTCAAGAGCGTGATGTGGAAGTATCAGCACCAGGACGCGCTATTCAGTCTACATGGAATAACGGAGGTTATAATTCCATCAGCGGAACTTCCATGGCAACTCCACACATTTCCGGTTTGGCTGCGAAAATCTGGGCATCCAATCCATCTTGGAGCTCTCAAGATGTTCGTGTAGAATTGCAAAAACGCGCGAAAGGAAATGACATCAAAGGTGGCTCAAACGCTACTGTAGGGGACGATATCGCGAGTGGATTTGGTTTCCCAACTGTACAATCTGGCGATCAATAAAAAGTAACAAACAAAAAAAGAGCCATGGCTGTCAGTTAACGCTGGCAGTCATGCTCTTTCGTTGTCAAAAACGGAAGGCTAGCACCCGATTTCTCTTGCGATGACATTACGTAAAATCTCTGAAGTCCCCTCGCCGATCTCTAACAGTCGGGCATCGCGGAAAAATCGTTCTACCTGATACTCCCGCATATAACCATACCCACCGTGAATCTGAATAGCCTGATGTGTAGCAGACATGGCAATCTCCGAAGCATACAATTTTGCCATTGCTGCTTCTTTCGTAAATTTGCGACCATGATCTTTCAACCACGCTGCTTTATACACCATCGTTCTCGCCAGCTCTATATGCATCGCCATATCCGCCAGCTTGTGCTGGATCGCTTGAAAATGACTCAAGGAATTGCCAAAAGCCGTACGCTGCTTGGAGTATTGCAACGCCTTGTCGTAGGCAGCCTGTGCAATTCCTACTGCCATAGCTCCGATCCCGATTCGCCCACCATCAAGTGTAATGAGAAACTGCTTGAAGCCTTCTCCCCGCTTCCCAAGGACGTTTTCCTCTGGCACGCGGACATTTTCAAGAACGAGCTCCGTCGTATTGGAGCTGTGCAAGCCGAGCTTTTCATAGTTCGCCAACACCTGAAAGCCAGGTGTATCAGTCGGAACGATAAAAGCAGTAATACCTCGTGAGCCCTGCTCTTTGTCAGTCACAGCTGTCAAGGCGAGAAACGAAGCATAGGAGGCATTGGTAATGAAGCATTTGGAGCCGTTAATCGTCCACTCCCCATCTGCTAAGATCGCATTCGTCCTCGTACCGCCTGCATCAGACCCTGCATTTGGTTCGGTCAATCCAAACGCACCAAAGCTTTCGCCAGAACAAATTTTGCTTAAATAGTTCAGCTTTTGCTCTTCTGTTCCAAACAAAGCCAGTGGAGCGCCACCTAACGAGATATGCGCCGAATACGTAATTCCTGTAGAGCCACATGCACGACTTAGCTCTTCCACAACGATCGCAAAACTCGTGGAATCGGCTCCCGCACCCCCGTATTTCTCAGAGAAGGGAAGGCCCATCAAGTTCAGTTCGCTCATCTGCTTGAATATTCCGACAGGAAATTGTTTAGTTTGATCGCGTTCATCTGCTTCCGGTGCCACTACCTCATCAGCAAATTCGCGTATCATTTTTTTTAACATTTGTTGTTCTGAAGTCAAATCGAAGTTCATAATCGCTGCCCCCTTGAAAACGCTTTAGTAAAGAACCATCAAGAAATACACAATTTTGACTGAGCGTTTGTTCAGAATACTCTTACCATTATACACCACGATTTTGGATTCATGTGGAATTTCTCAAAAAAAACACGCCTATGATCGGCGTGCTCCTAATAAAATCGCTCCCAAAAAAGAGACAGATGCTGCTATGAATCCGATGCTATATGTATGTACACCCATAAATTTGGCTACTGTTTCTCCACCCAGAAAAAAAGCCGCCAGCAATATACCGATTAAAACTCTCCAATTGTTGTTCATTTATTCACCCCGTTTGCTCTCTTCTGAAATTGTAACAGATAAGCAGGCAGAGGAGAACGAGAAGTCTCGCATAGTCTACAGTCTCAACCACGCATACCAATATCCACGCGTGAAGAAGAACAAAATGGACGCGATGAACACCTTAATGAACAACAGCAATTGAATCATATCTCGCTTCGCCGCTGGAATATACAGAGCCTGTATCTCTGCACCAAAGAAAAAGGCAAGTCCACATACTGCAAATACTCCCGCCCATTTCGAATTGGCCTTATTCATCAAGAAGCCCATACCTGTGAGCAAGCACGCAAGCGGTACCCAGTACAGCTCCGATGTCCACCA
Organism: Brevibacillus brevis NBRC 100599; assembly: GCF_000010165.1. Lineage (NCBI taxonomy): Bacteria > Bacillati > Bacillota > Bacilli > Caryophanales > Paenibacillaceae > Brevibacillus > Brevibacillus brevis. The sequence continues at coordinate 2,160,280 of NC_012491.1, read as the reverse complement.
TGTATAGTCTATCCCTACTCGATGAACGGTTGTAATGCCATACAAGATGGCCAAACCCAGTAACCCTGCATAGAGCAAATAAGCATAGCCGAAAACAATTGCGCTGATGCACAACAGCATGCAAACGAAGCCTAAATAAAACAGGATAAACGGCAAGCTACCATCCATTTTTTGGATACAATAAACGCCTCCCGCGATCAAAATCCCAAAGGACAAAGCCAGGAATAAATGCGTCAATGGCGGGGCTGATCTTCGATAAACGAGTCCCAGAATATAGAAGACGAGAGCGAAACAGGCAAAGATGGTAATTTGCATTGGGGTTTGAAAACGGTTAAAATGAAAAGCAAGTAAGATCAAACCAGCAATGACAAAGGCACCAAGGAGCCATGCCACTACCATTTTCCCCGTCACTGGAGAGACAGTTCTAGGTGCATATGTGTTTGTGACAGATGATGTTGAATTGACTTTTCCTGACAGCACACTCGGTGCCGTTCCCATTCGCTCATTCCCGCCTGCGGACGCCGGTGTATTTGGCCGATCCCCTTCTGTATACAGATTTAACAAGAAGATGCAGTAATGTTCAGGCAGTAAATGGTTGCGCCGCCAGTTTTCAATTTCGGCGATAATCGTGCGCTTGCGCTGGTCGTCCAACGCGGCCCCTCCTAACTACGACAAAAAGTGTATTCCTTCATGAATAAGAAAAGCCTACGTCGGCTAACGTAGGCCACATACTTCTTATATCGGTTATTCTAAGAAATCTTTTAAGCGTTTACTTCTACTCGGATGACGCAATTTGCGAAGAGCTTTTGCTTCGATCTGACGAATCCGTTCACGGGTTACACCAAACACTTTGCCTACTTCTTCTAACGTCCGTGTACGTCCGTCATCTAACCCGAAACGCAGACGCAGTACATTTTCTTCCCGGTCTGTTAATGTATCCAAAACGTCTTCCAACTGTTCTTTCAAAAGTTCATAGGCAGCTGCATCAGATGGCTCCAATGCATCCTGATCCTCAATGAAATCACCTAAGTGGGAATCGTCTTCTTCCCCAATTGGAGTCTCCAGGGATACTGGTTCTTGAGCAATCTTCATGATTTCCCGAACTTTTTCCGGAGTGAGATCCATTTTTTCAGCGATTTCTTCTGGCATAGGTTCACGACCTAGCTCTTGCAGAAGCTGACGGGAAACGCGGATTAATTTATTGATGGTTTCCACCATATGAACCGGAATCCGGATCGTTCTAGCTTGGTCTGCAATGGCACGGGTAATCGCTTGGCGAATCCACCAGGTCGCATACGTACTGAACTTGTAGCCTTTGCGATAGTCAAACTTTTCCACCGCTTTAATCAGACCCATGTTCCCTTCTTGAATCAAGTCGAGGAAGAGCATACCACGTCCTACATAACGCTTCGCAATCGATACTACCAATCGCAAGTTCGCCTCAGCCAGACGTCTTTTGGCTTCCTCATCACCTTGTTCAATTCGCTGCGCTAGTTTAATCTCCTCTTCTGCGGAGAGCAGAGGAACTCGACCAATTTCCTTCAGATACATCCGTACAGGGTCATTGATCTTAATTCCAGGCGGAACGGAGAGATCGTCAAAATCAAATTCTTCGTTGTCCTCGTCTTTGATGATCATTTGATCGACTTCATCGTCGTCATCTTCATTCTCATTGTTGTTAATCTCAATGCCTTGATCACCTAGATATTCAAAAAACTCATCCATTTGATCAGAATCCTGCTCAAAACCTGCCAAACGAGCAGTAATCTCCTTATACGACAATGCGCCGCGTTTCTTGCCTAATTCGACCAACTGTTCCTTCACTTGTTCGATGGACGTTGCTTCCATGTCGGAAGTAATATTTTGCTTGTTCATCTACTTTCCCTCCTTCCCCGGGAATGATCTGAAGCTACCCTTCTTTTAAAGCATTTTCCAATTCAAGAATCTTCATCCCTGTAACGGCTGCTTGAAGTTCAAGTTGTTTGCGCGCATCCTCGCTGTCCGCTGCGGCCGCTTGGAGGTGTAAGCTCCGCTGCTCATCGCGCAATCGTTCCAACTCGGCACGCTTCGGGTAGTTATTCACTTGTTTGATGTAGTCACCGATCTCTAATTCAGATACGTCGTTGTTGCACTCCATCATGGCCAATCCCGAGGCTAATTGCTTTAACAAATCGTCTTGCACGTAATGTATAAACTTTCCAGGGTCTTCCGGGTTTCCCTCTGCATAGTAGGCGTACAGGTAGGCAGCCAGCGCATCGTGTTCATCCACCTGAAAGTGGGCACTGCATTCCTGCTGGACGCGGGCGGCTATTTCTTCGTTCCGCATCATGTAGTAAAGCAGCATGCGCTCAGCCGTGTGATAAGCGGGTGGCAGTGTTTTCGCGAGCGTAACTTTGCCATTATTTATACTATTATTCCATGCTGGCGTCACTTTATCCCTTTGGCGCTCACTTTTTTGCTGATTGTAGGCGCGTTTGGACTCCCATTTGAGATCACCGAGAGTAAGGGAGTATTCTTCAGCCAATTGCCGTTGATACATGTCCCGTTCCACCGGGCTGCCCAGTTCATTGATGATCTCGACCGCCTTCGCGATTAAGCGAGCTTTGTCCGTCTCATCTTTTATTACGAACTGACTGCGTAAATGTTTCAGACGGAAAGCCGTAATTGGCATCGCCTGTAACAATACCTGCTGGGAAAATGCTTCAGCCCCATGCTGGCGGATGTAATCATCCGGGTCCACTCCTTGTGGAAGCGGAGCTACTCGAACGATCAAACCGGCTTGCTGCAAAACGTGAATCGCTTTGCTCGTTGCTTCTTGTCCTGCAGCATCTCCGTCATAACAGAGTACGACTGACTCTGTATTGCGACGAAGAATTCTGGCCTGCTGCTCCGTCAAGGCTGTTCCCAAAGTGGCAATACCTTGCGTAAAACCCGCCTGCCATGCCGATATGACATCGACATATCCTTCAAACAACAGCGCCTCTTTTCTCTTTCTAATGATGGGGCGTGCACGATGAAGATTAAACAGCGTAGCACTTTTGTTGAACAAAAGGCTCTCCGGGCTATTCAGATACTTGGGTTGAGACTTTTGATTGGAATTGTGCTTCGATCCTTGCAGTAAGCGCCCACCAAATCCGATGGCGTTACCTTGGGAATCCTGAATCGGAAACATGATACGACCTCGAAAGCGATCAAAGATTTTTCCTGCATCGCTTCTAGCCAATAACCCTGCTTCCACCATCAATTCCTGTGAAAATCCCCGCTTTGTCAACTGCTGCGTCACGAAATCCCAGGAATCCGGGGCAAACCCGATTTGGTATTCGGCGATTGTCGCCTCAGACATTCCGCGCTTTGCGAGATACTTCATCGCTTCTGCGCCATACGGGGTTTTCGTAAGCACGTAGTGGTAGAGGCGTGAAACGAACGTATGCGCTTCTTGCATCACATGCTTCATCCGTTTTTCAGGTGATTCCTCTACTTGCTGCGGCTGGGGCACAGCTATCCCGGCACGCTCCGCCAATTTGTGCAGTGCCTCTGGAAAAGTCAATTGCTCCAGTTTCATTAAAAAGGAAAAGATGTCCCCACCTGCTCCACAGCCAAAGCAATGAAAAAACTGTCGCTCTGCATTTACGTTGAAGGAAGGGCTCTTTTCAGAGTGAAACGGACATAGACCGAGAAAGGCACGACCGCTTTTTCTCAGTTGAACGTACTCTCCTACAACGTCTACGATGTCGACAGCGGCACGCACTTGATTTACAAATTCATCTGAAGTGGGACCAGTCATGTCTTTCCACCTTTATAAGGAGAATCGCACGTGAGAATATTTAGTTCGTCAAAATTCGTCAATTTCCTTCTTTGCATCGAACTTCTTTTCTTCTTTTCTACTTTTCCACATTTCTTAAGGCAATAAACGCTGAGAACTCACGTATGATAAGCACCTCAGCTAATTGAAATTCTACAAAAAACGTCAAAATCCTTCTTTCGGCCTATTTCCTTTCATTCCGGAGATTGTTTTTTCGAATCATCTCCAAAATGATGTTTGCCGTTTCTTCTACTGCCTTGTTGGAAACATCAATAACAGTACATCCGAGGCGCTCAATAATGCGCTTCGAATACGCCAGTTCTTCGGCAATCCGTTCGAGATTGGCGTAATTTGCTTGTGCTGTCAATCCCAGTGCCTTCAGACGCTCTGTCCGAATGCCGTTCAGTTGCTCCGGATTGATGGTAAGCCCAATACACCGTTCGACTGGCAGTTGGAACAATTCTTCCGGTGGCTCTACCTCCGGGACAAGCGGAACATTGGCAACCTTAAGTCGTTTGTTAGCCAAATACATGGAAAGAGGCGTCTTGGAAGTACGCGAAACGCCAATCAAAACCACATCTGCTCGCAACAGACCGCGTGGGTCCCGACCATCGTCGTATTTGACAGCAAATTCGATGGCATCTACTTTGCGGAAATACTCCTCATCCAGTCGGCGTACCAAACCCGGTTTTCCGGTTGGTGGCTCTTTCAACATGCCCTGCAATGTATTCATCAAAGGCCCCATAACATCAAGAGCCGGAATTCCGTGAAGAGCAGCTTGTTGTGTAATATACGTATTCAGCTCCGGAATGACCAGAGTGAAAACGATCATTGCCCGCGATTCTTTTGCCGAAGCAATGATTTCGTCAATCGATTCCTTGTCTTCTATATACGGATACTTTTGTACATCAAACAAAAAACGATCAAACTGACTAGCTCCTGCGCGAACGACAAGTTCGGCCGTTTCGCCGATGGAGTCTGAGACTACATAGATGAGCTGTCCTCGCTGATTACCTTGCATCGCTTCTCCTCCTACACTTTCGGTTCGCTACCCAATTCTACAAATGCTTTCGCGATCGTCGTCTTGGTGACGCGCCCCAACAGCTCCATTTGCTTCGGATCTTCCTCGCTAGGCCTTACGACAGGCAGAGAATCGATCTGAAAATCGATCAGCTTTTTAGCAGCTGCGTACAAGGTCTCATCAGGTGCGCATGTAATGATATTCGGCATTCTAGACATGATAATGCTGACTGGCACATCCTCCAGCGTCTTATTGCCTAAAGAAGCCCGCAGGAGGTCTTTTCGTGAGATCACGCCAGCCAAATATCCTTTTTGGTTGACGACGAATAACGTGCCAACATCCTCCAAAAAGAGGGTAACAATGGCGTCGTAAGCCGAGGCGGATTCGGATACCACGATCGGTACCGCCTTGTAGTCATTGACGAGAAGCTTGTGAAGCCGTTCACTTATGACTGAGCTTGCGGGTCTGCCGGCATAAAAATACCCGACCCGAGGTCTGGCTTCTAGATATCCTGACATCGTGAGGATGGATAAATCAGGGCGCAGCGTCGCGCGAGTCAAATTCAGTCGCTCCGCGATATGTTCTCCTGTTATCGGTCCGTCATCCTTCACTATCTGTAAGATGTGCTCTTGTCGTTTGGTAAGCTCGATGACCAATCACCCCGGTTCTGTCTTTACCTCTTCCTAGTATTACTCTATTCGACGGGATATTCCTTCTTTCACGCGGAAAAAAGGTGCCCCCGCCTGATTTTCAGACGAAGGCACCAGTGTTATTTGGTTTAGGCGAAAACAATTTTGGAAAAATCTGCGTAGCGATAAAGCACACGAGAAAGCTGCAAGAGAAGTCCAAGACGATTCGCACGAACAGCCTGATCTTCGGCCATGACCATGACTTTATCAAAGAATGCGTTAATCGGCTGGCGCAAGGTTGACAAGGTTGCGAGCACCTTCTCTTGATCCTTCAGACCCTCTACATCCTTCTGAACAGCTTGGAATGCCTGATACAAGGCCCGCTCCACATCTTCTGCGAACAAAGCTTCGCTGACTTGGTCTGCTTCCGCTTTTTGCGCCAGATTGTTCACCCGGTTAAACTGCTCCACAATCAGCTTGAATTCTTCTGTTTGTACCGCCCCCATTAGTGCTTTTGCTTTTGCCAGCACCTCTGGAACCAATGTCAGGTCGGCAGCAAGAACGGCGTCGATGACATCGTAACGAACACCATGATCCTGCAAGACATTTTTCAGTCGGAGTGCGAAGAAGTCTACGAGGTCTTTTTTCACGTCTTCTGCGGCTCTCTTGTTTACGCCTTGCGCTACATAGCCTTCCATCGCGGCATCCCACAGATCGGCAAGAGAAATTTGCCAATCGCGCTCCACCAAAATTGTAACGATCCCCGCTGCCATACGGCGCAGACCATACGGGTCCTGTGAGCCAGTAGGCACAATACCGATCGAGAAGCAGCCTACAATCGTGTCCATCTTGTCAGCCAGACTGACGATCGCGCCTTGAGCCGAAGCAGGCATTTTGTCTCCTGCAAAACGCGGGAGGTAATGCTCAAATACGCCACTTGCAACGACGTCGGACTCACCCGCTTTGCGCGCGTAATCTTCACCCATGATCCCTTGCAGTTCAGGGAACTCCCCTACCATGTTGGTCACGAGGTCGAATTTTGCGATTTCTGCAATGCGGTCGACTTGCTTGGTTTCTTCCGCGCTCACGCCTAGCTTGCTTGCTATTTGCGCAGCTGTTTTGCGTACACGGCGAACTTTATCACCAATTGTTCCCAGCTCTTCATGGTAAACGATTGTCTCCAAGCGTTTCAGGCAGCTTTCAATGGACAGCTTTTGGTCCTCCACGTAGAAGAAACGAGCGTCAGACAAGCGTGCGCGAAGAACTTTTTCATTCCCTTTCGCTACGTTTTCCAGAGCGCGGCTGTCTCCGTTACGTACTGTCACAAAATGATTCAGCAATTGACCCTGTGCATTTTCAACAGGGAAATAACGCTGGTGTTCACGCATGGAGGTAACCAAAACCTCACGTGGAATGGAAAGGAACTCTTGTTCGAACGTACCGTAAAGAGCGGTCGGGTATTCTACAAGATGAACTACCTCATCCAGAAGCCCTTCGTCCATTGGAATTGTCCAGCCATTTTCTTTCTCCAAGCGATGAATTTGTTCTACAATGGTTGCTCTACGCTCGTCGGGCTTCACCATGACATATTGCTCAGCCAGCTTGCTCACGTATTCGCTTGGGTGATTCAAGGTAACCTCTGTTCCCAAGAAGCGGTGTCCACGCGAAACGCGTCCGCTTTTTACACCTGCAATCTCCAGATCGATCAATTCATCGCCGAACAAAGCAACCAGCCAACGAATCGGACGAACGTATTTCAACTCGCGTGCGCCCCAGCGCATATTTTTCGGGAAGCTCATGCCGGTGATTACTTCAGCCAGTTGCGGCAAAAGCTCAGTAGTTGGTTTTCCCGCTTCGGATTTGCGAGCATGAACATACTCGATCCCGTTTACTTCTTTATAATACAATTGGTCAGGCTCAACATTGTTGCTCCGTGCAAATCCGAGTGCTGCCTTGGACCAGTTGCCCGCTTCATCTTGTGCGATTTTGCGTGCAGGACCTTTCGCTTCATCATTGCGGTCAGGCTGCTTTTCTGCCAATCCATTGATTAACAGGGCAAAGCGACGAGGTGTCTCCAATGCCGTAATTTGATCAAACGGCACGCGCTCAGCAGTCAGCCACTTTTCTACTTTTTCCTTGAATTGTGCCGCTGCCTGTGCGACAAAACGAGCAGGCATTTCTTCTAAACCAACCTCTACAAGTAAATCGCGCTTACTCATTTGTATCCTCTCCCTTCACCTGATTCACTTGATCCGCAGCGTCTGCGTTGCCTTTTTGCAAAAGCGGGAAACCGAGTCGCTCACGCTCTTTATAGTAGGTTTGTGCTACTTCACGAGACAGATTACGTACACGAGCGATGTAGCCTGTACGCTCCGTCACACTGATGGCTCCACGTGCATCCAGCAAGTTGAAGGTGTGGGAGCATTTCAGTACATAGTCATAAGCCGGGTAAACCAGGCGCTCCGCCATCAGTCTCTTTGCTTCCGCCTCATACGTATTGTAGAGAGAGAACAGCATGTCGACATCAGACAGCTCAAATGTGTATTTGGAATGCTCGTATTCTGGTTGCAGGAATACATCTCCGTACGTATACCCGTTGCACCATTCCAGATCGAACACATTTTCTTTTTCCTGAATATAGGAAGCCAAACGCTCCAGTCCGTAAGTCAGCTCGACTGCCACTGGTTTACATTCCAGACCGCCCACTTGCTGGAAGTACGTGAACTGTGTGATCTCCATTCCGTCCAGCCAAACTTCCCAACCTAAGCCCCAAGCGCCAAGACCAGGGTGCTCCCAGTTGTCCTCAACAAATCGGATATCATGCTCCAGTGGCTCGATCCCGAGTTCGCGCAAGCTCTCCAGGTACAGCTCCTGAATGTTGTCCGGCGATGGCTTCATGATTACTTGGAACTGGTGATGCTGATACAAACGGTTTGGGTTTTCCCCATATCGTCCGTCAGCCGGGCGACGGGAAGGCTCCACATATGCTACATTCCACGGCTCAGGTCCAATGGAACGAAGGAAGGTCATTGGGTTTAGCGTACCCGCCCCTTTTTCAACGTCATACGGCTGGACAATGAGACAGTTTTGCTTTGCCCAAAAATTTTGCAGCGTCAAAATGATGTCTTGAAATGTCATTTTCATGCTTGATCCTCCTCTAAACTTCGTAGAACTTAGAACTTGGCTTTAAGTCGAAACTAAAAAAACCTCCCGCCTCTACACTGCCTGATGCGACAGTGTAGGGACGAGAGGATTCTCGCGGTTCCACCCTACTTGGCGAATGACTTCTTCGCCCACCTTACAATCAAATTGCTCCAGAACGCCCTTCATCAGCATGGTGACCGGGCTCCCACTATCCCCGATTCGCTACTCACAGCCAGTGGCCGACTACTCTTTTCCTTCACGGCAACATTCGGTATACAAGTTTGGTTCTTATCATAACGAAAACAAATTCGTATGTCAATTAGTCCTGATCTGATTGCGTCATTCTTTCCATACGCTCCAGTTGCTCCAGAAATGACCGACTTTTCAGCCTGAGATCCAGATACTCGTCCATGAAGCTCCGCAGTACATGCTTGAGCTGGTTGCGTGTAGCCGGTTTTACTTCAATGTCACCAAGCCGTTCCAAATCAAATACCTGGAACAGCCGTAACAGCTTCCAGGTCGAGGGTGTAACTGCCATCGCATACGGATCGGAAGGCAGGCAAACTGGGCACAACAGGCCGCCCTGCCCCACACTGATCGCATAGGGTTCGCGCTGTTCGCCACAGTTTGCACACGCTGTGAGCTGCGGGGAGATCCCCGCTACAATGAGCATCTTGGTCTCAAAAATCCGACACAGAATCTCAGCATCTCGTCCTTCATCCAAATGGCGGAACGTATGAAGAAGTAGCTGAAACAAATAGGGATTCGGCTCCCTTTCCTGCGTCAGTCGATCCAAAAGTTCTGCTATGTATGCGGCATAAGCCGTAGCAGTCAGGCTTTGCCGCATATCCCGGAACGAATCCAGCATATCTCCCTGAGAGAGATCAGGCATTCCCGTACCGGGTCCTGCCTTGCATAGATAATAACTATGCGAAAACAACTGGGAGACGGCGGCAAGACGGCTTTTGGTCTTTTTGGCACCACGGGCCATCACGCCTAATTTGCCGTTCTCCCGGGTAAACATTGTCACCACTTTACTGGACTCGCCATAGTCCACACTGCGAATGACAATCCCTTCCCATTTTACAAGCATGCCTGTGTGTCACCCAATTCTTCCTGGGCGAGATCAAACGAGGTCTCCTCGCTGGAAACATCTGTTTGATGGTGATCACGGTAGAGAAGGTAAGCATGGATGTCACCGGTTGAAGCGAAAACTCTCCAAGAAAAGTCACGAAGCAAGGAGCATCATCCTTTCCTATATCGGGTCTATCCACTTCCTTCTTAGAATCACCTTTGCCCGTTATTCTATGCCTTGGAAAAATTAACACATCGCGTTGGGAATATTATTGCTCGTCGTAGAAACCGAAGTTACGCAGCATCCGATCTTGGTTGCGCCAATCCTTTTTCACTTTGATCCAAAGCTCCAAAAATACTTGGTCCCCCATCAGTCGCTCGATATCCTTGCGCGCGCGTTGACCAATTTCTTTGAGCATCTGACCTTTTTGCCCGATCAAAATACCGCGCTGGGAATCCCGCTCTACATAAATGGCCGCGTAAATGTAAAGTGTCTTGCCATTTTCGCCTCGCTTCATTTCTTCAATGACGACAGCAATGGAGTGAGGTACTTCTTCTCTCGTCAAATGCAGAACTTTTTCCCGAATCAATTCAGCTGCTACAAAGCGTTCCGGATGGTCTGTCACCTGGTCAGCAGGGTAATACATCGGGCCTTCTTCCATTTCACCCAAAATAGCCTGCTGCAATGATGCTGTATTGTTACCTTCCAGAGCAGAGATCGGAACAATCTGCTTGAAATCATACAATTTGCGGTAATCGTCAATAATTGGCAACAATGCTTCCGGGTGTACTTTGTCAATTTTGTTGATGACCAAAAATACTGGCGTTTTGACCTGCTTCAACCGCTCGATGATGTAGTCATCCCCGGCTCCGCGTTTTTCTGTTGCATCGACAACAAACAAAACGAGGTCTACTTCGTTCAATGTATTTTCGGCAACCGAAACCATGTAGTTTCCGAGTTTGGATTGAGGCTTGTGAATCCCCGGTGTATCCAAGAAAATAATTTGACCCTCTTCGGTCGTATGCACCGCTGTAATTTTGTTGCGTGTCGTTTGCGGTTTATTCGACATGATGGCAATTTTATGCCCTACAATATGATTCAACAGTGTTGATTTCCCAACATTTGGGCGTCCCACGATGGAGACAAAGCCAGATTTAAACGATTGCTTGGTCTTGCGATTATCCACGTAAATCCTCCTTGGTGAATGCGCCTGGAAGCAGGGCAGATACTGTCGTTTCCCAAATGTCGCCTTTGAGATTCGTCAAAAATACAGGCATGTCCGACGGGCACAGCTCCGCGATGACTTGTCGGCAAGCCCCGCACGGTGACACAGCTTGTGGCGTATCGGCAGCGACAGCTAATGCCTTGTAAGTCCGATCACCTTCCGAATACGCTTTAAAAAGAGCTGTACGCTCTGCGCAGTTGCACAGCGAGTACGCTGCATTTTCGATATTGCCTCCCAAATAAACCTTGCCACTCTCAGCTAAAAGAGCTGCTCCGACCTGAAACTTGGAGTACGGTACATAAGCGAGCTTTCTGGCTTCGATTGCTTGTGCTAATAATGCTTGTTTATCCATTTTCATCATTCCTCATATGATTGTTCTTTAACATCATTTCACAACAGAATCTGTCCAAAGAGACACGAAGAAACCAGACTGAAAGGTCAACTGGAATGACCCGTCCGGTATCACTAGTAAAAACTATCCCCATACTTTTTGCAACAGTGGCTGTCCAAATACGATGACTCCGATGATAAAAGACAGGATCGCCGCCACAAGCACAGCTCCTGCTCCCACATCTTTGGCAATCTTCGCCTTGGCGTGCCATTCCGGGGAAGCTAAATCAACGACTGCTTCGATCGAAGTATTTACCAGCTCAAGGGAGAAGACCAAACCGATAGAAAAAAGGACCAGCAAAACATCGCTGCGGGGTATCTGCAGCCACCACGCTGCCGCCAGCACCACTATGGCTGCGGCTACGTGGATTTGCATGTTTCGCTGTGTCCGTACGGTATAGGAAATTCCTTGCAGAGCGTAGGTGAAGCTGCGAGTCAATCGTCGCCATTCCTTCAACGTAATCTCCTACCTCGTCAAGCCGATTTCTTCCAGTACCTTTTCTTGACGTGAAAACATTTCCTTCTCTTCTTCTGGCGTCCCATGATCATAGCCCAGAAGGTGAAGAAAACCATGAACCGTGAGAAATCCGAGTTCGCGTTCGAATGAATGACCATAGTCTTCGGCCTGCTCATGTGCTTTTGGCACCGAGATGATGATATCTCCAAGCATATTCGGAAACTCGCTGGCCTCATCCTCATCAATGAAGATTTCCATTTCCCCTTCACCTGGCTCATTCATCGCAAAGGACAGAACATCCGTAGGCCGATCAACGCCACGATAGTCGCGATTTAGCTCGTGGATGCGCTCGTTGTTCACCAGCGTGACAACTACTTCTCCTTGTACCTCTTCCAGCTTTGCCGCTGCTTCCAGACAACGGACAAGCAGGTTTTGCAAATTCTCATCGATCGGTTCGATTTCTTCATGAAGGATTTCTACAGATAACACAGGTAAACGATCTCCTTTTTGTGACGCCATTTATTAATAGCCGTGTTCTACTTCTTCCTTGGCATAAGCAGCGATGATTTTTTGTACCAGACTGTGACGAACGACGTCTCCCTCTTGGAAATGAATAAAGGCTACATCGGAAATCGGATTTAAGATGCGCTGTGCTTCGCGCAATCCGGATTTCTTGCCTTTTGGCAAATCCACCTGAGTCACATCACCCGTAATGACCATTTTGGAACCAAAGCCAAGCCTGGTCAAAAACATTTTCATTTGCTCGGGAGTCGTGTTCTGGGCTTCATCCAAAATAACGAAGGAATCTTCGAGCGTACGACCACGCATGTACGCCAAAGGAGCAACCTCAATAAGTCCTCGTTCCATCATTTTGGCGACTTGTTCATTGCCCAGCATGTCGTACAAGGCATCATAGAGCGGACGCAGGTAAGGGTCTACTTTTTCCTGCAAATCTCCTGGCAAAAATCCAAGGCTCTCCCCCGCTTCTACGGCCGGTCTGGTAAGAACGATCCGTTTGACACGCCCATTTTTCAACGCATTTACTGCTGTGACAACAGCCAAATACGTTTTTCCTGTACCAGCTGGTCCAATTCCAAACACAATGTCATGCTTCTTGATCGCAGACAAATAATGACGCTGGCCCAAAGTCTTTGCCCTGATTACTTTGCCACGTTGGGTACGAGCGACTTCTTCATCATACACATCGAGCAGTTGGGCACCTTCTCCCCGTTCAATCAACGACATCGCATAAGAGATGTCTCTCTCGGACAGGGCAATCCCTCTGCGAATCAACTGTAGCAGAATTTCAATTAACGCTGTCAGTTTGTCCACTTCCGGCTTATCCCCGCTAATAACCAGTTCGCCTTCTCGGGTCATGATTTTGGCGGAATTTCTTTGCTCGATCAGTGTTAGGTACGCGTCATGTGGTCCGAACAACAGCAAGGCCTCAGATGCGTCTGAAAACGGGATTCTTACCTCATCTTGTACGTGCAACAGGCTTCCATCTCCTTGCAACGGTAATCAGCAATGCGTCATTTGCTTGCCATCCCTCACTGCCCAACAAAAGGCTGTTCAATGGCAATATCTTCAATGACGGAAAAATGAATGCTTACGTAAACTTTACCATTCTCTGTTGTGACGTGCAAAACTTTTTCGTCCTGAATGAACGCATCTTTTCCAGCTTTTTTCAAGATATCCTCCCTGGCGAATTTTTTAGCCAGCTCCGTCGCTTCCTCTACGCTCATTTCTGTTTGAACGGGTTCTGTTTGCGCGTACGTTACTGTCTTCCAGCCAAGTGGTGAGGTATATCCCGCATAGGAGGGCAGAAACCGTTGTTCTGCCATTTCGGCTTGTGCAAAGGACTGTTTTTCAAAGGGCCACACGTATACCGCATAGGGGCCTACGAGCAAGTATTGATGCTGAAGCTTTTCTCCCGTCAAACGGTGCAACGCTTGTTTTAGCGGGACGGATGTGTTACTTATATACCACACTTCCCCTTGCACCTTGCCTCGTGCTGATACGGCTTGTTGACGGTCGTCATTGCCGATGATCCCGGAAATAAGCACTTGGCCTTTTTCTACCAATTGATTGCTCACAACCTGACTGCGACCAACCTCCGGGAGAATTTTATGGACAACAGCCCTCTTTTTCGCTACAAGATGACGGGGACCAGTTGCAAGCGGCTTTACGGGAGCCTCTTTTTCAACCACCTGAAGCATGACCTTGGTTCCTTGAATCTCAATTCCAACCCAGGACGCTTCAGGCAACAGACTCAACAGCTCTTTTTGCAAAACCAACGGTTCTTTTAGTTTGACCTTCCATGCCCCTTCTTTAATCCCTACTTGTTCGGCGGCTTGAATCACTCGTCGCGGATCAACCATTTTCGTCCCACTCACTTCCACACTCCAAACAAAAGAGGAGAGCATGTACAATCCGATGAAAAAAAGAGCAGCCCCAATTGCCAGTCCAGATCGTCTACGTATACGCAACAGCCAGAAAGGTAGCCCATCTCTTGCCTCGACGTGACTGCGACAGCCTGTCTCTTTTAAAAGCGGCCGCAAACGAAAATAATCCCGAATCAAAATATCGCAGCGAGTCACCTCTTCTCCTACCCTGCGAATATTCCAGATTCGAATTCCATCCCGTACGGCCATATTCAGCATCCGCTCAAACCGTTTTCCCCGAACGGTAATGGTTACATGTCCATCCACCCACTCCTTGATTCCATACCTCATACGTGCCGCCCCCTACCTTAACAAAGATTACGAGCTCTGTGGTCCCGTCTCCAAAAATTTCACGCCACCGATTCTGCCTTCTAACAGAACCTCCTCAGGTAAAATCGCTCGGATGACAAGCTGTTCACCTGAAACAATCATTTGACCGTTCGTCAACAACAGGCGAAGCTCTTTTTCGCTAAAATGCAAGACTCCTCGATGATTCTCTATATACATTTGCAAATGGCCGATCATCGTGATGCGCGGGACTTCCAGGACTACATCTTGCGGCAGATCCAACACCCCTCCGGCCAACTGGCGCAGACGGCGGCTCCAACGCTTCATGGATTAGCCCCCCTTCTCGTTCTATATATTGGCGGATATGACGATCTCAACTGTTTGCAGGTGCAAAACCATTCTTATCTATGCGTATGCGCGAGCATAAAGTGGCATTCATCAAAAACGGTCACAAAAAAAGAGCCCTCATCGCTCGCAATTTGGCAAGCAGGTGAGAACTCCCTTTTTGAAATACATGTAACAAAATCCATTGATTATTTGCTTTCTTGTGTAAGTGCCTTCCATTTTTTCATGACTCGTTTTACTTTCTCAGCGGAACAACCGCACGCGATCGCTGTTTCATACACTGATTTCTTTTCGAAGATGGCAAGCCGAATCACTTTTTGGCGAAACCGCCCCATTTGTTCGAAAATTTGTTGATTCATCGCTTGACCTCTACTCCTTCTTCTATTCGGAAGAATTTTCTTTACATTCAGGATAGTCAACCGGGATACGAGAAACAAGACAAGTTGTTCGAGATATTTCGACATGAAAACATTGCGTATCAAGAAAAACAGGCGAACCGAGGTTCACCTGTTTTGACTTGCTGCTATTATCAAATCTTTCTTTGCCGAACCTGCTGGGCGTACGGAGCTTTAGAGCGCGGCTCTCCAAAAATGAGTGCCCATTTCATCCCATCACGCGGATTGCCGTGTTTCGCTTTGAGAGTACTCGCTCGTTCCAAATCAGCAACCTTCTTCGTTTCCGATTCCTTCACTGTGATGGTCGGACCCGTCGAAGCACGAGCTGGACTGGAAAATGCCCATTCCTGCTCAACTCCAACCCCTTCCATCGATTCTTGCTGAAGTGGCTCGTATTTAGAGGATGCTCGCACCGTCTCTCTGCCGTACTCCTCCGTTTCCATCGGGATTTCCGACGTGCTTACCGGGGTAAGCGGAGGCATTTTCTTGCCTTGAGACATCTTCTTCTTTCCGGTTTTGCCAAGGGCTTTATATCCTAAGTAGCCAAGGATGACAAACCAGAACTTGCCAATGAGCGGGATGATCCACTCGACTAAATCCAGTAAATCTACGACGAGATCCATGAGATCTTCCATGGCAATCGCCCTTATTCTTTCTCGTCTGGCAAAGCAGGATCTTGTTTGTCACCTGCATGCCCAAAAGATTGACGCATTTGTGTATCAGCAGCAATGTTTTGCATGTTGTAATAATCCATTACGCCCATTTTGCCGCTTTTCAAAGCTTCGGACAAAGCGAGTGGTACTTGTGCTTCTGCTTCTACTACTTTTGCCTTCATTTCTTGTACGCGCGCGATCATTTCTTGCTCTTGGGCTACCGCCATGGCACGACGCTCTTCCGCTTTCGCTTGGGCAATACGTTTATCTGCTTCTGCTTGGTCGGTTTGCAATTGTGCCCCGATGTTCTTCCCTACATCCACGTCCGCAATATCAATCGAGAGAATTTCAAAAGCAGTTCCGGCATCCAGACCTTTGTTCAATACCGTTTTGGAGATCAGATCCGGATTTTCCAATACGTCCTTATGTCCTTTTGACGAACCAATTGTCGATACGATCCCCTCACCAACACGGGCGATGATGGTTTCTTCACCAGCACCACCGACCAATCGATCAATGTTGGCACGAACCGTTACTTTTGCACGAGTGCGCAGCTCGATACCGTCTTTTGCCATAGCTGCAACCACAGGTGTTTCAATCACTTTCGGGTTAACGCTCATTTGTACCGCTTCCAATACATCACGACCAGCCAGATCAATGGCTGCAGCTCGTTCGAAGCCAAGTGGAATATCCGCGCGTTGTGCTGCTACGAGCGCATCTACTACACGGTCTACGTTACCGCCAGCGAGATAATGGCTCTCCAATTGGTTTGTATCCAGCTGCAAGCCCGCTTTACGCGCTTTAATCAACGGATTCACGATACGAGATGGTACGACGCGACGCAGGCGCATAGCGACGAGGGTAATAATCCCGATATTCACACCGGAAGCCAGCGCAGAAATCCAGAGCATGACTGGTACGAACGAGAAGAAAACTGAGAGTACAACAATGGCTACTGCCACCATAAAAATAAGGGGAATCAAACCGCCTTCAAACATGAAGAGCTCACTCCTTTTGTTCTAGTTCGGCAACGACGATACGCGTGCCTTCTACTTGCACAACGGTGATGGCGGTACCTGCTTCAATGAACCCACCAACCGATACGGCATCCACACGTTTTCCTTCCACCTTGACGACCCCAGCCGGGCGCAATGGCGTTAGCGCGATGCCTGATTTTCCTTCCAGCTCACGCTGATCGCGCGGAGCTACGTAACCTTCCTCACTGCTTTGCGTCTCACCCAAGACAAACTTGTTGAATAAACCTTTGACCCCGTATTTCTTCACTAACATGAATGCTACAATTACCGTGACCAAAGCGGCTACACCCAGGGATGCGAGCCCTTGCTTCGTATCGTAGGCTGCCATTACGAGACCTGTCACAATGCTCAGGAAGCCAATCGCACCGACAATGCCGCCCGGAAGAAAAATTTCCAGAAGCATCAGTAAGATTCCGACGACAAACAGTCCGATGTGCAACCAGTTGGCAAATCCCGCTACATAATGACCGAAGAAATACAGACTAAAGGCGAAGAGCGAAATCGTCCCCGCAACCCCAAAGCCAGGAGCAAACAGTTCAACTACAATTCCTCCCAATCCAATGATGAGCAAAAGACTCATCACAATGGGACTCGTCACCCATCTAGCTACCAGCTCGCCACCGGTTGGCTCAATGGCCTGAAGGGAATCTGGCTGAATGCCAAGCTTTTTTAGCAGTTCTTCCTTATTGGACACCACATCATCCGCATAACCCAACCGCTTCGCTTGCTGGGCATCGAGAGAGAGCACCGTGCCTTTTGGCTTTAATCCCGGGAATTCTGTATCGATTTCCACCATCGCGCGAGCAACGTCAGGATTGCGATTATTCAGCTCAGCTGCCGCCTTCATTTTATTACTCCAACCGGAAATGAACTTGATATCTGCTGCATTCCCTGCCAAGTCAATCGGTGTGGCTGCCCCCATGCTACTACCCGGAGTCATAATAATTTCATTTGCATTCAGGGCGATGTAAGTTCCCGCTGAAAAAGCCTGGTTATCAATGTAGGCTATCACATGCATGGGAGCCTGACGGATCAACTGCCCAATCTGGTCGGCAGCGTTCACTTCTCCACCTGGCGTATTGATATGCAAGATAACAAGATCTGCCTGTTGCTGCTGTGCGTCAGCAAATGCTCTGTGTAAAAAGCTCTCCAGCCCTCGCTCGATCGTGCTATCTACTGGAATCCAGACAGCTTTTTGATAGGTCTTGGCTGTTGTGGACGCGGGAGCAAAAAGCATCGTCATACCCATAATCAGGCAAAGAAGTGAAAAAAGCAATCGCACGCGGCTTTTTACTAGCCTTGTTGCACTCATTGCATGTACCTCCTTTCCTTCTATCAGCTTCAACTTGTGTGCAATAAGGTATACGAAAGAGGTTGGCAATCGTTTCATATTTCTTTCACATTTGGAAAAAAGAAAAACCCAACCTTTACAGGTTGAGTTTTTCTGTTCGTATCTATATGAGGTGTTACTCGCGTCTACGATGGTAGTTCCTCAGATACAATCTTTTGCACGAGGTTTCCGTCTGCTCTGCCTTTCACTTTCGGCATGATCGCACCCATCACTTTGCCCATCTCCTTTTTGGAGGAGGCATTGGTAGCTGCGATACCTTCCCGAACGATATCACGAATTTCGTCTTCGCTAAGCTGAGCGGGTAAGTAAGCGGAGAGCACGTCGATCTCTTCGCGCGTTTTCGAGGCAAGTTCCACGCGGCCTGCCTTCTCAAATTCGTGGAGGGATTCACGGCGTTGTTTTAACTCACGAGTCAAGATGGTCAGCACTTCGTCTTCAGACAAAAGTCTGCCCTTGTTAATCTCTTCGTTCTTTAATGCGGCTTTCACCATGCGAATAACAGAGAGTTTTAGAGCAGCTCTGTCCTTCATTGCCTGCTTCATATCTTGATCGAGTCGCTCCATTACACTCATGATGAGCCCTCCGTCAATTAAAACTTGCGTTTGCGAGCTGCTTCGGATTTCTTCTTGCGCTTAATGCTAGGCTTCTCAAAGTGGCGACGTTTACGCAGTTCCGCCATCACCCCGGATTTTGCGCTTTCACGCTTGAAGCGGCGAAGTGCGCTATCCAAAGACTCGTTTTTCTTGACTCGAATTTCTGCCATTTGTCTTCCCTCCCTCCGCTAAAACCGTGGGACGCCTGAGTCGAACGTACGAACAGACTGTCACACTTCATTATAGGATAATTGACTAAAGAAGGTCAACCTTTAGTTCAATTTTATTCGTAAAAACCGGACAACAGGTGATAATGGATGTGGAAAACCTCTTGCCCACCCTCTTTGCCACAGTTGTTAATCAAGCGAAATCCTGGCAGCTCCAGCTTTTTCGCCAGAAGTTGTGCTACATGGTGGATATGTCCGATCAGCGGCAGGTCCTCGGCGCTTACATCCATTAGCGTCGGAATTGGCTTACGCGGGATGATCAACAAGTGAACGCGTGCTTTTGGTGCAATATCGTGGATGACAATGACGTGCTCGTCCTCATACTCGATACGAGCAGGAATTTCACCATCCATGATTTTGGTAAAAATACTTTTTTCCATGGGAGACTCCTTTCTTCCTCATGTATGTGGATAGTTATGTATGTAAGGATTGATCGTATCATATTCCCTCACTTTTGTCTTGCGGAGCTACTTAACGCATGGTAGCATGACTTCGAGGTTGAAACAGGATAACAAGAAAAAGGAGTTCGTGCAGATGAAACCAATTGCACTGGATCAGGCAGCAATCAACGCAGAAGGGATTTTGATCGCTGGTTCCCCAGGGCTTGCCTTGTCATCCGTTCACTTTGATACCCGCGAGCTGACTGTGGGATCTTTGTTTGTAGCGCTGACAGGCGGCGCACGGGATGGACATGATTTTTTGTTACAAGCAGCTGAGCAAGGAGCCGTAGCTGCTCTCGTTTCGAATCAGGAGAAGATTCCTGGGGACTTGCCAAACGATTTTGGGTTAATTCTCGTCAATGATACACTGCGTGGCTTTCAAAAGCTGGCTGCCGCTTATCGGAAAAGCTTTTCGTTCCCTCGCATCGCCATTACCGGAAGTATCGGGAAAACAACCGTGAAGGACATCGTGGCACACGTACTTGCGAGCCGTTCGCCTGTATACAAGACATATAAAAACTTCAACAACCACATCGGTGTACCTTTGTCGTTATTGCAGATGGAAGAAAACCATCAAGCTGCTGTACTGGAGCTCGGGATGAACCACGCCGGGGAAATTGATCTGCTCGCTTCGCTGGTCCAGCCAGATATTAGCGTGATTACATTTATCGGAGAGTCCCATATTGAGTATTTTGGCACGCGTGAAAAAATAGCTCTCGCAAAGGCGGAACTGCTTCCTCATACCGCTCTTGACGGGCTTGTGCTGCTCAATAAGGATTCGGAGTATCTTCGGTTGATAGCCCATCTGTATCCGGGTGAACTCATGTACTACTCTGTTAATGAGAAAGCGGATATTTGGGCAGAGCAAATCGAAACGGTTGAAGGTGGGACTCGTTTCAAAGTATACCTTGCCTCCGGGGAGTATTTCGAGGCATTCCTTCCGCTCCACGGCCGCCACAGTGTCCTGAATGCACTGCCTGCTGTCGCGATTGCCAAGAGGCTCGGAATGGATACGGAGCAAATCGCTTATGCCTTGTCCACCGTTCAGCTCTCCGCCATGCGATTTGAGCAAATCAACGGGAAGCACGCTACTGTGTATATCAGTGATGCGTACAATGCCAGCCCCGTCTCCATGGAGGCTGCCGTACGGACATTTGCTGAGCTATACCCTGAGTGCGCAAGAATCGTCGTGTTAGGTGACATGTACGAGCTTGGACCAGATAGCAGGGCTATGCACGCGGGCGTCGGAGCCTCGATTCAAGACATCGCCGAGCGCTTCGAGCTGCTCGTGACAATCGGTGAAGATTCACGCCATCTCCATGATGCTTATGCAGGGAAAAAGTTGCACTTCGCGACCAAAGCAGAGGCAATGGCTGCTCTACTGCCGCTACGGGATGAAAAACATGCCTTTTTGTTCAAGGCTTCCAAAGGTATGTCATTATGGACACTCATTACTGATCTGGAAGGTCACGAATAATCGAAAGAGAAAGCCGCCTCTCGTATCATACGGGAGACGGCTTCTTTTTTATGATCGCAGTTCAATGACATTGTTGGAAGGCCCCAACTTTTCAGGCGAAAAATCGCTATAGTGGATCGATGCGAGATCAGCTACATAATACGACTTGCCGTCCTTTGCCCAGCCGATGATGCGCTGATTGTCACTTAAGTCGTAATAGCCAGGCATTCCCTTGTCAGGAGAACCGAATGGATAGCTGCATTTCGTGACTTCTTTGCATGATTGCATGTACATATACGAGTCTTGAGAATTGGAAGTACGAGCGTGCTGTTCTACTGCCATCTGATGCCCTGCTGGCGACCAAACAATCTTGTCCAAGTAGCTCTCAGTGAACACGGAATCCTTCAAATTGACCTTTTTCCCTGTCTGCAAATCCAGCATGTATTCCTCTGTATTGGTTCGCATATACCGGTACTTCATATCGTTGGAGTAAGAAGGGAATGTCGTCATGTTATGATCGTATTTCAGGCCAGTCGGTAAGTCTAACTCCTTGTATGCGGTTTGCGTTTTGTAAAACAGCTTTTTCGAATTCGGCACCCAGTAATACCTTTCTTCTTCTGTTCCACTCGGCCATTCATACTGGTCATTCTTTTTCATTTTGAGTGTAGGCAGGTGCTGCAAGATCAGATGACCGCTTACTTTGGAATTGGAAGAGAGCATGTCCATACGGGTGAACACCATGTACTGTTCATCCGGTGAAACGGAAAAATCAAGGACGGGATACTGAGCTGCTGCCGGGACGAGTACCGTTTTTTTCCCATCTGGAAGACTGAGCTTTACGATACCGCCGTTTTCACGAACGTAGAGTGCGTCTTGCTTCGGCGACCATTTGCCATAGCCGGATAGCTGCGTCATCTTTTTGGTTTGCATATCGTACAGGTACGGTATGGTTCGGTCTGTCTTCCCATATCCGATTCGCTCCCCGTATACAAACCTGCCCGATGGCGACATGCTCGCCCGGTGAATCAAGGTCATGTTCGTCACGGTTTTTGTCACTTTTCCATCTACCGGTACTTGATAGATGACGACTGGCTCTGGCTTGCGAGGGTCTGCCTTCGCAGGAGCAGAAGCATTGATTTGTCCAGGAACAAGGATGCCCAGCAAGGAAATCAGCAAGCATGAGAGCAATAGGTGTTTTTTCATCAAGGGTCCTCCCGAATAAGTAATCAATACGTAGACGCTCACTGGAAGCACTTGGTTTCCTTTTACACGAAAAAAGATCGGAAGCACCCCTGCGCCCCCGACCTTTTTCACTTACGCACGAACCATCATTGCCTTCCGCAACCACTCTACCTCTTCCGCTAATACACGCTGCGGACTCTGACCAAACCATTCAATCGATGCAAAATAATCCGTATCCGCAATCTTTTCTAAAATAGGCCCATAATCTACAACACCTTCACCGAGCAATACCATTCCCTCACGATCGCCGTTAGGGGCATATACATTATGCGGAGCGAATACTGGTAAATGATCCGATGAAGAAATATTTTTCAAATGATAATGAGCTACCCACGGTCTCAATTGCTCGTACGCATCGATCGGATCAGCACCGGATTCCCAGATATGAAGAAAATCAAGATTCACTTTTAGTGCAGGATGATTGACTTCCTGCAACAAGGCAAGTGTAGAACTCAGCGAATCTGTAAGCGTGTTCGGATGTGTTTCGACCAAAAGCTGAATCCCGTGCTCTTGACACATCTTACATAAGATTTGCAGATGATACACATAGCGTGCACGCTCTTCTGGCCCTACTTCTTGACTTGCCTTCTGTCCAGCAAACGTCCTGATTTGCTTCACATGTAACAGATTCGCCAGTGAAATGAGTCTTTTTGCTTTTTCCAATGTACGCTGAAATCCAGATGAAGTAGCAATATCCAGATAATCGCTAAGCATGGAGATACTCATGCCTTGATCCCTGACCAGCCTTACCTGCTCCTCCATCTCTACTCGATCATGATCGTACAGATGCTGGGCGTGAGTTCCCCATAACTCGATTCCATCAAAATGATGACGATGAGCAAATTGAACAAGCTGTGCAAACGAAATCAACTGGTGGCGAAAAGTAATTGTGCACAATGAGAGTTTCATATGATCTTTACCTCCACCCTTTTTCGTCGACAGTGACGAGACTTTTATCCATTTGGGTCCACAGAACAAACTGACGTTCCAACTCTTTTTTCACTTCAAGCTCGATCAGATCAATCTCTTCAAGCGCCTCGATAATCGGAGGCAACAACGCCATATTCTTGGTCATCGCCATTTTGACAGACAAGTACTGAGCTGTCGTAAACCCTTGGTAGATGTCCTCCACTTTGTAGGCAATGCGCAAAAACTCATCACGATGGTATTGCAGGTAATCTTGCAGATAGAGAAATGCGTACTCGTAGCTGTATTTGCGGATTGCAATCACTTTCACTTGAGTCACTGCCGCAAGCAACATGTCCAAGTTGTATCCATTGCGTCCTTCTGCCATGTCTGTAATCAATTGCTTCAGTTCAAGGGTGAACGGGTTATGATCACGCTTGAGTGCGTCGTAGAAATAGTCGTGGATCATTTCATAGGTTGGTTCCTTAATTTCACTCGCATCCACCATAAAGCCGCCACCAAACGGATTTTCCAAGAAGGCTTTGATCACCGTCTCCTTCTTCACATTGCCCTCCCAACGAAAATCCGGGTCAAACATAAACCACTCATCCTCATTCTCCGTCTTTGAAATCATCAAAAAATGCGGGAATGGCTTCAACGCAAATTTATTATCTCGTTCTGGAACCAGCGACATGTCTATCTGAACAAGGACAAACTGATCCTCGGTACGCTTATCGATTAGCTCTAAGAACATGTCCAGATTGGAGGCTTTATCTTGGGAATGATCATACCATTCTGTTACTTTCGCTCGGAAAAGTCGCTCATATCCCTTGATAATCTCCTCATGGTTATCAATGTAATAGGTGACCACACCTTGATCTGTAATGGAGTACTCGGCATCCCATATGCCAAAATAATAGGGACGATAATCAATCTTTGTGCGGCGCTTAATCACTTCGCATAGGCAAGAAATGATGCAATGAACCTTAACCATTCTGTATCCCCCACTCGCTGTTTGTATAGACGCTATTTCGATACATGCTGCGGTTCCAGCTGTTCAACAAAAGTAAGGAGCGATCCAACCGTTTGGAAGATTCGTGGATCTAACTCATGAGCAGGAACTACCAATTGCAAATCTTCTTCGATATACACAATCAGTTGCAATAGCATAATCGAATCTATATGTAGATCCTCATTCAATCTCATAGACTCTTCTAGCGTGTGAATATGCGATAATTTTAATTTTTCGGTCATGATCGTATGGATTTGCTCGATTCTTTCTGATCGTGTCATTTACTGATCGTCTCCGTTTCTACTAATCGACGGCTGATTTTTCCTGTAGCTGTTTTAGGAATGCTCTTCACGCATTGGATTTCGAATGGGACTTTATAGCCTGGCAAACGATCCTGGCACCATTTCCTGATTTGTTCAGACGTAGCTCCTCCCTCTGCAATAACCTGCGCCTTCACAATCTCTCCCATGACCGGATGATGTCCACGATACACGACAACTTCTTTTATCCCACTCATTTTCAAAATGACGTCCTCGACCTCTAAAGGAAATACCTTTAAGCCAGAAACGTTTATCACATCATCCATCCTTGATACAAATTGAATATGTCCTTCTCCTGTCCAGAAACCTAAATCCTGCGTCGCTATTTCGTTCTGTCCATTCCAAATCTTAATTTCACCGGGTTGTTCTTCATTTTCGCCTGCTGTCATTGTTACATGGGAAAGGGGAACTCCCAGATCTGTATGGGTCCGCATCTGCTTACTCATACTGACGCATCCCCCCTCGGAGCATCCATATTGTTGCATCAAGATGTCGCTCATGCCTTGCAGCTTGAGAAACAGGCCTTCTGGCATGGGAGCTCCTGATGTCATTAACCGGTGAAAGCGTACCTGCTCTCGCGTAAAGCTAGATAAGATGTGATAAAAGACTGGCAGACCATACACAATATGCTGGGGAGTATCTTGAATCACCTGCAAAGCAAACTTCGGATTTTTGTGCGTCACAATCGAAGGCTTACTCCCCCGCTCCAAAGCTGCCAAAACTCCACATATCAATCCATACGAATGTGTCACCGATGCCAGCACGATCGGGGTTAACGCTTCCTCTCCCTGAAACAACTGGTTGTAAGCATGAATTTCTGTTTGGATATCCTCCCAACTTCTCCCGATGAGCTTCGCGTCTCCCGTTGTGCCTGAGCTATATTGGTAGAGCGATGGTTTTTCGCTCTGTTGTTTATCCGTGATGGACAAGAAGTGCTTCGTCTCCTGATAAACAAGCCCATAACATCTTGCCTTCACGGCCATCTGATAAGCTGTTTCCATTGGGGTTTCCCCATGAATTAACAACACGGAGGCATCATGCTCACGTAAATATTGAACAAGACTAATCACGTCAAGTGGGTCAGCTATGCAGACGGCGTACCTCTTTCCTTCTGGCTGTCGAAAATGATCCATGCTTTCGAATCCTTGCTTATGTCTCTCCAATTCAAGCACTGAAATCTCGTTTTGATTTACAATGAACATGCTAGTAACCTCCTACAGCCATGGAATGAAGCCTTTTCCTTGCCTCGAACAAAGGATTGGGAACTTCATGTAAATGATAGTTCTCGTTCGTTGTATATAGCTTTTTCTTGGTCAATTTCTCTACTTGCACACTTGGAACAAACAGATCAAATTGCGTAAATCGTTCCGCCAATTCCGGGAATCGTTGTTGGTGCCCCTCCAAAACCTGAGCGGCCATCTCCCAGAAGCGCTCTTCGGCATATCCGTAATGTTCTTCCAATAGCCGTGCGAGTTGCCCCAGATTGATCAGAAATAAGGTCTCTAACGTCAAATCTCTGACTGTTGAAGTTTCATTCATGTGAAACATCACATCGTCGGGCTTCGTTGCGTAATATTCATGCACTTCCGCGAAGTTCGGGCATTTGTCCGGCTCACTCAAGAACGGTTGGCAAAAAATCAAATCTTCGTGAAAATCCTTCAATGCTACCCGAGTAGGAACACCATCCCGATGCACCAGGATCATATTCTGTGCGTGGGTTTCCATGGCAATTCCGTGTTTCACCAGAATATGAACGACTGGCAAAACACTGCTTTCCAATAATCGCACAAGCCAATTCTCTAGCCCTTGCTCACGAATCCAGCGATCAATGAACGGCACCTCATCCACCTCTACTGCCGCTAATGCGTTATAAGGAACCGCATCTTCTCCCGTTTCGAGATGAGGGATGAGACTTTCTCTCCACATGCACCCAATTACTCCGAATGTAACCATTTCCACCAGTTCAGAAGCAGGGGGAGGATCGTATGCCACTGCCGCAAACTCCTGGAGCATGATCACCTTTTGCACGTCTCGTAAATACACATCTTCGTCCGTAATCTCCTTGAGCCACCTCGAAACAATGGGTGCACTTGCCAGTGAGTGCGGGGTGAGATGACGTGCCGCTGAGGTATTCACCACGTTGATCGAGAGTTTCAGATACGGTTTATGCGGATTACTTTTGTTAGCAAAGGTGCGAATGGATTGTTGTGGACGATGACCATCAGAGCCTACTCCTAGCACAATGATCTCTTTGCGATGGATATCGTCCAGGAATCCAGGCACGATATGATTACGCCACTGCCAAGGATGGACAGGCACGAAGGCATACTGATCCGGATCACATCCATGATTGACGATGATTTGTTGAAAGGCTTCTTTATGGTCTCGACCTAATTCATCCAAAAGAAGGTCATCGAAATTTTTCCCTTGATCAATGGATACTTGAGAATATCGCTTATGTATCGCTAGCCATAGAAAATGAACTTCCTGCTTAAATTCAGGACCATAGGCAAAATGATCTACGTAGGTAAATCCAACACGTGATTTATAGCTAGGATGGTAAGGGTGACCGTCCATCAAATCCCCTTCCAGCTCATCGTATGATTTGCCCTGCATCCGAATATCATTTTGCACCCGATAGTATTGAGCCAATGTATCCTTTAACAACGTTTGCTCCAGATCATTCGCAAATAGCTTCAGTCTTTGTTCATCTACCTTATTCATTCGGAAGACTTCCACTAAAAAACGAGTGAGGGATATCGCTTCAGATTCTTGCTGTGCGACTCCGCTTTGATCGAAAGCAACTCGAGTAACGGGATCCTTCCCTAAACGTACCAGCCCAAAACTAGGACTTTTCCGCCCCCGGCACCGATAGCGAACAGGCAGATCTCCCTCATCAAGCCCATGTAGGGTATAAATCGTCTCGTCATCCTCTTGGATGGTCTCAGGAATCACAATTCCCTCATAGAGCAATGACTCGATGCATTGTCGAAACACCCTTCTTCTCACCTGCACGTACTGTGTCGAGTGAAGTGCCTCTTCAATCGAGAAATCTTGTATTGTTAACTCCATACCTTATCCTCCAAGTCTCTTCAAGCTATCCAAAAGCATGCTGCCCTGCCTTTTCGGTCTGCTTTACCTTTGCTAAAGGATTATCTATGTAAACAAAAACAGATGATCTCTCTTCCGGTTGGGTTAATTCATCCAAATCATAGAAGCGCGTGAGCAAATTCGCCTTACACGGAAGCTGTTCACGCGTAAGTAGATTCTCTAGAAACTTCGACGCCTCTCGATTTATAGGTAAAAACTCCGTCAAAACCTCATGCATCTCTGCCAATAAGATTTGTTCGTCAATTAAACCTTCCGTTCCAAATCCATTAATAAGTCCAAACATATGGTTAAAAATCATATAATAGGTGATTCGCTCATCGACAAGATGGTCTTTGTAAATGTTCCTACTCGCCTTGCCAACCCCAGGCAATTCTGTCTCTAATACTTCTTGCATCGATTCTGAGAAATAGTAGCCTTGATTATCACGATAAAAGAACTGATCGGGGTATCCGTCTTTGAGCGTGACAACACTATTCTGTTGATGAGCTTCCAAGCCAATTCCGTATTTTAGATAGAGCCATACCATTGGTTTCAATGAAATGTCTACATACCGCTTAAACCATTCCAGACTAACTACATCCGGCGCCTTCCCTTCCTTTTGTGCCAGATAGTGGATGATCGTTGCCAACCGACTCTTGTAACCAGGAAGTGGATCTTGCACGAGTGCCGCGATTTGCGTGACTTGTTCTGCATTCCTCCCCATAAAGGGATTATCACGCAGGATTACTTCAAATCCCGTTTCTCCCTCATGCTCCAACATGATCGTGATGTAAGCCGGATCAGAGATAAAGCCAAAGCCCGGATACTTGCGACTCACTTCACCGATCCCTGTTTCAAAAAGTTGCTTCGCCTCTAAACCAATCTCCATCTCACTTAACTTGTTGACCCGTAATGAATTCGTAACTTTGATTGGGACTGACAGCTTGAGCATGTATTTCTTCTCAGGATGATAAACCGTTCGAAGAGAAGATGTCGCCATATACTCCTCACCCGCTGGCCCCAGGTATAGAAGCAACCCTTTCCGGATCAAGGTTTGTACAGCTACCTTTTCGAGCAACCATTCTGCTTGGAGCGGATGAATCGGGACGATTGAAAATGATGGATCAACATCAGCTATCGAAGGAAACTCATCCTTCAGTAATTGCGTAGCGGATTCTTTTTGCCCAGATTTTTCATGAACAATCGATGGATGGGCTGCAAACAAGTGGAGTTGAAACTTCCCGCAACACTCCGGTGCATACAACGCTTGCTTGGCCTCAGGAATTCCTTGCTGACTCTTCGGCGTTGGATGGAACAAGTGACCGAACAAAAGCGCCTGCTCTGCTTCGATGAAGCTTTGTTCCACGCCATATAACATCTCGGCATTACTTTGGCGCGTCCGAACAAATTTCTCAATGCTTTGGCAGCTTTGAATCATCCGCAAGACTAATTCATCCGGAACTGCATTTTCCCCATGCTGAAGCGTTAGTTCTTTGATCAAAAGAACCGCTAATGTCAAGTAGTCCGCCTGAACGAAACGAGTGCAGTCACCACTTCGGTAGCAAGCTGGATAATGAAACAAATGCCTGCCTATCACGGAATGATATTTGACACTGACATAGAGGGAGATCCCCTGATGCGGGAGTTCACAATGAAGGTACGTACCCGTTGAACTCGGCTGTATGATTTTCGTTAGCTGCTTTGTAATTTCGTCTTTTCGATTGACCCACTCGCCCCTACCTGTTTCTCGGAGATAACAATTGAGAAAGCTCTGCATCGTTGCATGCTCTGCGATATGCTTGACTACGAACATGTTACCTCTCCTCTTGCTTGATCCAATTTTTTATTCAAGCATTGCGACTTACATAACTGGTAAAACGTCCCATGTATAATGTAAACGATTATCATTCTCATTTCAAGTGATAATATTCTTCGGATACAGTTAAAAGAGATACGCTGGCCGAATTTCGTTCCTCCATCCACACAAAAAAAAAGATGCCGATTCATCAGCATCTTTTTTCTCATGATTACTCCAACTCTTCCGCATCTACGACGTTGCGACCTTTATCCGCATGTCGCTCGATAGCGAGTTGTACCAGACGATCGATCAGCTCGCTGTAGCCCACACCCGCAGCTTGGAAGAGCATTGGATACATGCTAAACGGCGTAAAGCCTGGCATCGTATTCACTTCGTTGATATAGAGTTTGTCGTTTTTTTCATCCCAGAAAAAGTCTACACGGGAAAGGCCAGAGCCATCGAGTGCTTGGAATGCCTGCTTGGCTATTTCCGCGATTTGTTCGGATACATGCTCGGGAACGATGGCAGGAATGGAGAGCTCTGTTCCCGCCCCCTTGTACTTGGCTTCATAATCGTAAAATTCTTTAGCGGCAATGACTTCCCCAACGACAGATGTCATCAGTTCTTCATTCCCCAAAACGCCAATCTCCAACTCACGAACCTGAACGAACTCTTCCACGATCAATCTGCGGTCGAATTTGGCAGCTACATCTAATGCGTGCTTAAGTTCCTCACGATTTTTCGCTTTATTAATCCCTACGCTGGAGCCCATATTCGCTGGTTTGACGAAACACGGATAGCCGAGTTCACGCTCGATCCGATCCATGACATCGTCCTGGCCTTTTTCCCATTGAGAGCGCAGCAAGCCTACATATTTCACTTGCGGTAGTCCAGCCTGTGCAAAGACGGTCTTCATCATCCATTTATCCATTCCTACAGCGGAAGCCATTACTCCGGTTCCCACGTACGGGATATTCGCCAATTCCAGCAGTCCTTGAATCGTCCCATCCTCGCCAAATGGTCCGTGAACCACAGGGAAAACAACATCCATTTGCTCATTCATGGCAAACAGCGAGCCTGACTTGCTTGTTACTGCCAGCTCTTGCCCTGTCTCTGTTGCCTCGTTACTAACTGGTGTTTTTGCCGATAAGCGCAACGCTTCGATCTTATCCGGCAGTTGACCTGCCAGTGTTTCTCCAGTCACCCAAGAGCCATCCAATTGAACGTACACAGGGGTTACCTCATATTTATTTGCATCTACAGCCTGCATAATGGACATGGCCGTACGCAATGAAACTTCATGCTCTGAGGATTTTCCTCCATAAATAATGCCCAGTCGAATCTTTTGATTTCCCATCTGTGTCATGCTCCTTTCCCCTCCGTACGATACCCGGAGAGTCTACCCAGTTTCTACTCTCTCCTATGCTATGCAAAAGCCCAACATCTGCTCTATTTACCGGGCCGAGCCCGTCATTTAGCATACACAAACCAAACGCCAAAAACAAGAGAAGCAAGTATCACCTGCTCACGTTTTTTCTCATACGATATAAATAAAATTCCTGTCATGGAGCTATTTTTTGGAGGGATTTCCATGAGAGATTATTTACTGTACTGCACGTACTGCTCTTCTTACACTTTATTGCATAGCTATGATAAGGACAGCGGTTCTTTTTTGGGGGAATATTCCCTGCTGCATAACAACTACACCCGTGACCCAATCGTCTTGAACAAATTTCTCCTCGCCCATCTCGGTCACACCATCCGTACCATTCCCTCTAAGACGGATGACTACCGCCATATCATCTGCAATGCCTCACATTTTTTGGAGGATGATATTGACAAGTATGTGGAGGAAAGTCAACAGCGGGCTAAATTCAAGGAGCGTGATCGGAAAAGCGAACGGGAAATTGGTCAGGTACAGCTTTATCTGGTCGAGCATCTCTTGACGCACGAGCTTCAGAACTTAAGCCAGGCCCGCGCTTCTACCCCCGCCGAAGGACAAGTCTTTTTAGGCAAGGAACTGGGGTTCAAGGAGGCACTCGATCTCGTCAGGCGTGTAAAAAATGACAAGCAATTGTCATGAGCACTTATTTCTTCATTCGAAATGATTCGCATTCTTTGTGCAACTCTTTCCGCTCGTCGCGCGTATAAAAAGAGAGACGATACAAGCGGGGGGAAAGAACATGTTTGAATACAAATTCGTCCGAGTTGAGCTGTCCTCTTTTCGACGCCAACCAAAAGAAGATTATCAGACCGTTGTCCACGAGCACGCCAAGGAAGGCTGGCGTTTGGTGCAAATCTTTGCTCCAAGCATCGGGGGCGATGGTATCGCCAAATACTTCGAATTGATTTTTGAAAAACCAATTTCTTAAATCAGACTAAAAGCCGAAAAGAAAAACAGCGCCGTTTTAATGCGGACGCTGTTTTTCTTTTTCTCTATCGACGATCTCTTACTTCAAAGATGGCAAATTTCAAGTAATGAGCCTCATCAGCCCCACTGATTTGCGGGTGATCCTTGCCCGCTCCTCGCCATTCAATCAGGCGCAATATCTTTTTCGCATCGACCGCTGCCTCTTGAATCGTTTGCAGGAACAGCTCAGGCGACATATGGTACGAGCAAGATGCGGTAACGAGAAAGCCGCCCTGACGAACGAGCTTCATTCCGTTTAAGTTAATGTCTTTGTAACCGCGGCAAGCGCCTTTCACTGCTCCACGCGATTTCGCGAACGCTGGCGGGTCAAGAATGACTACATCCCAGCTCTTGCCTGCCTCTACATTTTCACGCAAGTAATCAAACGCATTCGCCACCACAAAATCAACACGATGTAAGAAGCCATTGAGTGTAATGTTTCGCTTCGCTGTTTCGATAGCGTGCTCGGAAATATCGAGGGCTGTCACTTTTTTCGCACCGTGCTTGCATGCGTTCAGGGTAAAGGAACCCGTATGTGTAAAGCATTCCAATACCTCAGCGCCATCCCAAAACGGATTTTTGACCGCTTTCCCCCGCTTGTCTACAGGCACCTGCTTTGTCTCGCCGTCTACTTCCATACTCGTCAGGGAAATGCCGTGCTTTTCGCCCCAGCCTTTCATCAATGGCGCGATGGAGGCGCGATTTTCCCGCTGATCATAGAAAAAGCCCGTCTTTTGCCCCTCTACGATATCCACATAGTATTTCAATCCGTTTTCTTCGATTAATACCTCACGCGGACACTCTCCGTACAGGACCTCTTTGCCCTGTGTGAGCCCTTCCAGTTCACGGACAGGTACATCATTGCGCAAATAAATACCAGTCGGAGCAAATACCTCTACCAGTGCATCCCGAATCCAATCGATGCGCTTCTCCATCCCCAATGAGAGGACTTGGACAACCAATGTATCCTCGTAGCGATCGACGATGAGTCCAGGCAAAAAGTCAGCTTCCCCGTAAATCACACGGCAAGCCCGTGGGTTGTCCACAAATCTCGTCCGGAATTCTGCCGCTTCCTTGATTTTCCGCAAGAAAAAGTCGTAGTCGATCTCTTCCTTTTGGTCGTAGCTCAAAATGCGTACAATCATTTGTGAAGCAGGGTTGATGTAGCCCTTTGCCAAGAAATGTCCTTTGTGATTGGTGACCTCGACGATTTCACCTGGTTCTGCATCCCCTTGAATTTCTAATACCTCTGATTTAAAAATCCACGGATGTCCTACTTCTAGCCGCTTTTTCCGATGTTGATTCAATAGCACACGTGCCATGCAGCCATTCCTCCTCTTTGTCATGCTTGCCCTAGTACAGGCATAGCGTTATAGTAACTTGCTAAAAATGGACAGGGAGGAACGTATCTTGTGATAGTCTCCATCCTCGCCCCTTTTACCTTTGGGCTCACGTTTTTTCTTTTCGGTATGTATGCCATGCGCTCCGGCTTTCAAAACCTCGCCGGCAAAAAAATGGAAGAATGGATGGGGCGCTTTACTCGCACCCCACTCCATAGCTTCTGGATTGGTCTCTTCGCTACTTTTGTCTTGCAAAGCTCCAGTGCGGTAACCGTCCTGACGATTGGGCTGACGAACGCAGGTATCATCCAGTTCACACAAACCGTTGGCATCATTTTAGGTACCAATCTGGGCACGACCGTGACAACGGAGCTGGTTGCGCTCAAGCTCGAGTCTTTTGCCATCCCCATGCTTCTCATCGGAGTCGCCCTTTGGCTGATGCCGCGCCGAAACATTCGTTGCATTGGTCTTGTCGTCGCCGGCTTCGGACTGATCTTCCTCGGCATCGATACATTGAAAGTCATGGCGAAGCCTTTGGAGCAGTCTGAGACGTTTCGTTCGCTTTTTCTGGAGAGCAGCCATTCCATCTGGATCGGTTTGATTACCGGGGTCATTTTCACCGCGCTCATTCATAGCGGTTCCGCTACAACCGTGATCACGATGGGCCTTCTCAGTCATCAAATTCTTTCGATGGAAACGGCACTCGCCATCGTATTGGGCGCGAATGTCGGAACCTGCTTTACTGCTGTCATCGCTGCGATTGGCACAAATACGGCATCCAAGCAGGTCGCATGGTGCCATACGCTCTTCAACGTTGCAGGCGCGATTGTTTTTTTACCGTTTCTTTCCCAGCTTGCCCTCGTCAGTGCCTTTTTAACGGATAGTCCTTCTATGCAAATCGCCCATTCACAGACGATCTTCAATCTCGTCTGCTCTCTAGTTGCGCTGCCATTCGTGCCGCAAATAGCCCGGTTTATTCAATGGCTTATCCCTGATAAGCGTCGTCCGACTGACCTCACCTTTAGAAAGAAAATGGTATCAAGTAGATGGAAGTAATGACGCCAGCCACGATCATTGCGACACTGGACGCTGCCGTTTGAACAGGGGAAACGCGGTTCAAGCTAGCCGTACCAATGGCGTGTGCACTCGTACCAATAGCGATCCCGATTGCCCAATCATCCGTGATTTTTCCCCATTTGAGAACAGGACGGGCAATCATGACACCGACCATCCCTGTTAGCGCGGTAAAAAAGGCTGCAAGTGCAGGCTCCCCACCTATGGAACGACTCAGCTCCAACGCAATGGGGGTGGTCACGGATTTGCTGAGCATGCTTTTGTATACGAGCTCATTTGAGCCTAGACACCAATGAACCGCCATAACGACGAGGATCGCAACTGCACAGCCTGCACATACACCAAGCAAAACACCGCGCCAAATATGAGCAAATTCCTTGATCTGTTTAGCCAGCGGAATAGCGAGTGCCACCGTTGCAGGACCGAGCCAAAAGGAAATCCACGATCCTCCGGCAGCAAACGCCTCCCAATCACCGCTAAATGCCCACCACATGGTCCAGACCAAGATCACAGCCACCAAAAGAGGCTGCAATCGATGGAATCGAGCGTTGATCATAGTTGCACCTTTGTACCCTGCTATCGATACTAAAATGGCAAAAAATGGACTAAGCATCCAAAGTCCTCCCTTCTTGCGGCAAGGACGATTCTGATTTTTGTTTATGATGCTTCATATACCATTGCACAACCACGCCAGTCACAAGCATGACCAGCAATGGACCAAGCACCATCGATAGTATGATTGGCAATGGGTTTTGTGTGAATACGTTTAAATAGGAAGCAACTCCGACAATGATCGGTACGAAAAAGAGCAACATGTGTCTAATTAAAAATGTACCCGCTTGTTCCACCCAATCCATTCGTATCCATCCCATACACAGTCCCAGTGTTAATAGCAGCATTCCCACAAGGTTCCCGGGCAGGGGAATATGCAGCCATTTGCTCGCAGCTACGCCTACCCCATAAAAAGCCAACAGGATGACGATTCCTTTAACAAATTTCATTTTGCTAATCTCCTCCCCGCTCCCTATCCTCTCTCTATAGGAACTTCAGCATGCAGGACGGAAAAAGCCCGGCCTTACCTCGGCCAGGCTTTTCTTTGGTATTAGTATCCGCTGCCTGTTGTTTTTGCTCCTGTTACAATGGAAACACCGGAGCTCGTACCGATACGGCTCGCGCCTGCTTCGATCATCGCAACCGCTGTTTCACCGTCACGAACGCCACCAGACGCTTTTACGCCTACATTTGGTCCTACGGTTTTACGCATCAGGGCGATATCTTCAACCGTTGCTCCACCTGTTGAAAATCCTGTGGAGGTTTTTACGTAATCAGCACCAGCCTCTACGGAGAGCTTGCACGCAACTACTTTTTCTTCTTCGGTCAAGAGGCAGGTTTCCAGAATCACTTTCAAGAGAATATCGCCAGCCGCTTGCTTTACAGCAGCGATGTCTTTTTTGACAGTTTCCAGGTCGCCGGATTTCAGGGCACCCACGTTCAGTACCATATCTACCTCAGTCGCTCCGTTTGCAATCGCATCGCGGGTTTCGGCTGCTTTGGATTCGATTGTGCTCGCTCCCAGAGGGAAACCGATAACCGTGCACACTTTTACATCAGAACCTGCCAAGAGTTCAGCAGAGCGTTTTACCCAATAAGGGTTTACACATACAGACATGAAGTCATGCTCTCTTGCTTCTTGGCACAGCTTGTCAATCATCTCTTGTGTAGCATCAGGCTTCAACAGCGTGTGGTCGATATATTTGTTCATGTTCATAGAACTACACCTCTATCCCTAATTGTTCGAATGCAAGGCGAAAAATGCTGTCATTGTTACGGTATCCCCGTTGCAGTTGCAAATCCCATGCTTCCTTTGCAGAATGCCAATGGACATCATTGATTTCCTCTAGCTGCACGGTGATCTCCGTGTTGTAAGCTTCCACCAAATAATAATGGACTTCTTTGTCGATGGATTCGCCCGTCACTGGATGTGTATACACATAAGTGATCATGTCAAGCTTGGATCCCAATCGTCCGGCTACGCCTGTTTCTTCCAAAACTTCGCGCAGAGCCGTTTCTTCGATGGTCTCGCCCATCTCCTGCTTCCCTTTTGCGAGTGTTACCTTGCCATAGCGGTCTTCAATCAATAGGAGCATGTACTCTGCGTCTTGCTTCTGGTATACAACGCCCCCAGCCGATATCTCCGTCATATAGCTCGCTCCTTCAGGTAAGGCAGCGCCTCTGTTTCCACTACGCGAACAAAAGTCCCTTTGCAGTATTCCGAGCCTGGTTCATCCAGTCTGACCTTGCAAATCTTGCCGATCATGCTCTCATCGCCAGGGAAGACGACGTTCAGGTAGTTGTCCGAATAGCCCATCAGAAGACCGCTATCAGGTGCTTCTTTAAACGGACGCTCTGGAATGACTTCCAGTACATCCCCTACGAATTTCTTGGAGTATGCCAAGGTCAGTTCCTGATTGAGCTCCAGAAGCTTCGCAACGCGCTCGTTCTTTTCCTCTTCAGGAATTTGATCC
Organism: Brevibacillus brevis NBRC 100599; assembly: GCF_000010165.1. Classification (NCBI taxonomy): domain Bacteria; kingdom Bacillati; phylum Bacillota; class Bacilli; order Caryophanales; family Paenibacillaceae; genus Brevibacillus; species Brevibacillus brevis. The sequence goes on along the minus strand of NC_012491.1, from coordinate 2,123,591 downwards.
GTCATACGCGCTGCTGGTGTACCTGTACGCATGGAGTACGGAAATACGTGCATCTCGGCGAAACCGATTTTCTTCATAAACTCGTATCCGTTCCAGAATTGCTCTTCGGTCTCACCAGGGAAGCCTACGATGACGTCTGTCGTAATCGCTGCTCCTGGCAATGCTTCGCGTACTTTGACCATTCTTTCGTAAAACTCAGCAGTCGTATACTTGCGGCGCATGCGCTTCAACACTTCGTCATCGCCCGCTTGCAACGGTACATGCAGATGGCGTACGACACGATCGGAGTTGTTGATGACCTCGATCACTTCATCGGTGATTTGGCTTGCCTCGATCGAACTGATGCGGATGCGCTTGAGGCCTTCCACCTGATGAAGGTCAATTAACAGCTTGGCCAAATTGTAGTCTTCCAAATCTTCGCCGTATCCACCTGTATGAATCCCAGTCAAAACAATTTCCAGGTAGCCCGCTTCCACCAGCTTTTGGGCCTGTTCGACGACGCTCTCCGGTTTGCGGGAACGCATCAGACCGCGTGCCCAAGGAATAATACAAAACGTACAAAAGTTGTTGCAGCCCTCTTGAATCTTGAGGGAAGCACGTGTGCGATCCGTGAAGTTAGGAACATCCAGCTCTTCGAAGTCGCGAGCTTTCATAATGTTGCCTACGGCATTGATCGGCGTGCGTTCTGCGCGAATTTGATCCACGTACTCGATCAGCTTCTCGCGTCCTTGTGTACCAACTACGATATCTACACCGGGAATTTGCGCAATCTCACTTGGAGAGGTTTGCGCGTAGCAGCCCGTTACGGCTACGATCGCCTCAGGATTCCGGCGAATCGCACGACGAATTACTTGGCGGCTCTTCTTATCTCCCGTATTCGTAACCGTACAAGTATTAATCACGTAAACATCTGCATCTTCTTGTTCAAAGTCGACTCTCTCATAGCCGTCAGCCTTAAACAACTGCCAGATGGCCTCTGTCTCATAGCTGTTTACTTTGCAGCCCAATGTATGAAAAGCAACGGTAGACATTGCCATTCCTCCTTTTGTGTGAAAAACGTCTCTCCGTTTTTCATAAAAGTGGATGTGACCGCTTGCGGTCAACGAAATCGGTCATAACCGTTTCGTTCCTGCTCATCCTTTGCGAAGTGATGAAGCCTTTCGTTCAAACTGATAGGAAGCGCAGGCCAAAACGTACTGGCTTGCTGTTTCCGTGCGCAAAATACGCGGGCCGAGGGAAACCGTCAGGAACCCTTTGCTCTCTGCTTGGGCCACTTCCTCAGGAGAGAAGCCTCCCTCCGGTCCAACGAGGACGAGAAGTGAATCACTCGCAGTCATCTCTTCTAACACTTGATGAATCGTGGTACTGCCCTCTTTTTCATAAGCAATTGCGCAATGCGTATACGACTGGCCAGCTTCAAGTATCTCACGAAACGAAACAGGAGATAAAAGCTCTGGCAAAACAGCACGATGAGACTGTTCAGCAGCCTCTTTAACGATTTTGCGCCAACGCTCCAGTTTTTTCGCTTCTTTTTTGGCGTCCAGCTTTACAATGGTTCGCTCAGAAGAAAACGGGAAAAAGGAGTACGCCCCAAGTTCCGTCCCCTTTTGCAAAATCCACTCCAGCTTCTCGCCTTTTGGAAGCCCCTGACCAATTGTGACCCGGATCGGCAGTTCTCGCTCTTCTTGAAGCATTTCCATTACTTCTGCCCGTACTTCCTTGGCAGAAAGATAGACAAGCTTGGCCCGTGCTGACCTGCCCGCTCCATCAGAAACGATGATTTCTTCGCCTTCCCGAGCACGCATTACATTTACGATATGGTGTACGTCGTCTCCGACAATCGTTAGCTCATTCTCAGTAAAGGAATGTGGCTCGACAAAATATCGTTGCATCTCGTCAACCCCACTATTCTATCGTTTTTTTGCTACAATTGCTACCCAGTCATCGATGAAAATGGTTTCCACGATCTCAAGACCTGAAGCCACCAACGCCGCTTTCACATCCGCTTCACGTGCAGCAATAATACCTGACGAGATAAAGGTCCCACCTGGCTTCAACACGCGGAATACATCGTCGGTGAAACGCACGATGACCTCAGCCAAAATGTTAGCCACGACCACTTCCACCTGCTCCTCGATGCCGTCGAGCAAGTTGTTTTGTCTCACGTTGATATGCTCATGCACACCATTCAGTTCGGTATTGGCCTGTGCAGAGCGAACGGCTACTTCATCTAAGTCCATCGCCAGCACATCTTTTGCTCCGAGCTTGATGGCAGCAATACTCAAAATGGCTGTGCCTGTCCCAACATCATACACCTGATCGCCTTTTGCCATATACTTCTCGAGTGCACGCAGACAAAGAATGGTCGTCGGATGTGTACCTGTTCCAAATGCCATACCTGGGTCCATTTCGATAATGATCTCATCTGGATGCTTCGGCACGTACTCTTCCCATACTGGCTTGATGGTCATGCGATCGGATACATGAACCGGTTTGTAGTATTTTTTCCAGGCGTGGGCCCATTCATCTTCATGGACATCGTTTACAGCAATCGATGCCTTGCCGATATCCAAACCGTACTCGATCAACTGCGCCAGCTGCTCTTTCAATTCTTCTACAACATCTAGCAGCTCGCTGCTGTCAACCGGCAGGTATGCTTTAACGAATACGCCCTCGGCCGGAAAATCATCAGGAGAAAGCTGGTAGATTTCGCCAAAGGGGGTATCCCACTCACGATAGAGCACCTCCGGGTCTTCAATTACGACACCATTGGCACCCAATTCATACAAGAGGCTTGACACCGCCTCCGTAGCCTCCGCTGTAGTATGGATACTGATTTCTGACCATTTCACGAATCTACCACTCCCCACATAAGCTCCCAATCGGGCTTTTCATTTAATCGACTTCGGTACATGAAACTTTAGGCAAAAAGCGGACAAAACCGCGACGGATTACTCGCCGCGGAATGCCCGTTTCATTTTTTCGAAAAAGCCTTCGTCTTCTCCTCCGTGCTGTCCTGGCTTTTCTCCAGACAGTTCGGCGAGCTCACGCAACAATTCCTTTTGTTTATCGCTCAGCTTGGTCGGCGTAATAACGCGCACTTTCACATGCTGATCACCGCGGCCGTTTCCACGCAAATGCGGAACACCTTTTCCACGCAAGCGGAAGAATGTTTCTGTTTGAGTACCTGCCGGGATCTTCAACTTCACGCGACCGTCGACAGTCGGCACTTCGATCTCATCTCCAAGTGCTGCCTGTGCGTAAGTTAGCGGAACCTCACAGTAAATATCATTTCCTTCACGCTCGAAAAACTCATGGCTCTTCACGCGCAATACGACGTACAAATCCCCAGGAGGTCCACCATTTGCACCCGGTTCTCCCTCGCCTGTTACGCGCAATTGTGCTCCATCGTCCACACCTGCTGGGATGTTGAGATGAATTTTGCGGCGTACCTTGACACGTCCACTTCCACGGCAAGTTGAACATTTTTCTTTGACAACTTTCCCTTTGCCTTCGCAAGTCGAGCAAACACGGCGGTTGACGATTCGGCCGAACGGCGTGTTCGCCACCACTTCTTGCTGTCCTGTACCACTACAAGTCTTACATGTATCGACACCGGAACCAGGCTTCGCGCCAGAACCAAGGCATGTATCGCATTCTGCTTCTTTTGGAATTTCCACGTCGGTTTCTTTTCCAAAAATCGCGTCGATAAAGTCAATGCTGAGGCCAAACTGCAGATCTGATCCTTTACGAGGCGCATTTGGATTCGCACGTCTGCCGTTGCCACCGAAGAACATGTCAAAGATATCTCCGAAGCCGCCCATGCCTGATCCGTCAAACCCTCCGCCACCGAAGCCCTGATTCGGGTCTTGGTGACCAAAACGGTCATACTGCGCACGCTTTTGTGGCTCGGACAGGATGTCGTACGCATCCTTAACTTCTTTGAACTTTTCTTCCGCGTCAGCCTCTTTATTTACATCCGGATGGTACTGACGTGCCAGCTTGCGATACGCTTTTTTGATTTCATCCGCGTCCGCATCCTTGGCTACGCCCAGAACCTCGTATAAATCACGTTTCATCTCCTACATCACTCCCATGACAGTCAACTGTTATCATAGCATGTGACAGACTTGAAAAAAAGTCAAAGTCAGCATTCCGTGACTTTGACTTTCATGGGTCACATCGTGGGAAGTGAGGGAAGAAATCTCTCCCCTCACAGTTCCAGCGTGTTACTTTTTATCGTCTACCACTTCGTAGTCAGCATCAACGACATTGTCTTTCTTCGGCTCTTGACCTTCAGCGCCGCCGCCTTGTGCTGCTTGCGCTTGAGCAGCCTGCTCATAGAGCTTCACCGAAATTTGTTGGATGATCTCGGACAGTTCATCTTTCGCTGTCTTGATCTCTTCGAAGTTGCTGCCTTCCAGAGCAGCTTTCACTTTATCTTTCGCAGCGTTAGCACGATCGATTTCAGCTTGATCGATCTTGCCTTCTACTTCTTTGAGTGTTTTCTCAGTCGTGAATACGAGTTGGTCTGCTTCGTTGCGAACTTCTACTTGCTCTTTGCGTTGTTTGTCCGCTTCTGCATTCAACTCAGCATCTTTTACCATGCGATCGATATCATCGTCGGACAGACCAGAGTTAGAAGTGATCGTGATACGTTGCTCTTTACCTGTACCCAGGTCTTTTGCACGTACGTTTACGATACCGTTCGCGTCAATATCGAAGGATACTTCGATTTGCGGGATGCCGCGTGGCGCTGGCGGGATATCGGACAAGTTGAAGCGTCCGAGCGATTTGTTGTCGCCTGCCATTTGACGCTCCCCTTGGAGAACGTGAATTTCTACAGATGTTTGGTTGTCCGCAGCTGTAGAGAACACTTGGGATTTGCTTGTTGGGATCGTCGTGTTGCGATCGATCAGCTTGGTGAATACGCCACCCAATGTTTCGATACCGAGGGACAGTGGAGTTACGTCGAGAAGAACAACGTCCTTCACGTCACCAGTCAGTACGCCCGCTTGAACAGCCGCGCCCAGTGCTACTACTTCGTCTGGGTTCACACCTTTATGTGGTTCTTTTCCTGTAAATTTCTTGATTGCTTCTTGTACCGCTGGGATACGAGTAGAACCACCAACCAGGATAACGCGATCCAGTTCGCTTGGAGTCAGACCAGCGTCTTTCAGCGCTTGACGAGTTGGGCCCATTGTACGCTCAACCAGCTCAGCAGACAGCTCTTCGAACTTCGCACGAGTCAGGTTCATCTCCAAGTGCTTTGGACCTGTTGCATCTGCTGTAATGAACGGCAGGGAAATGGTCGTAGTCAATACGCCGGAGAGGTCTTTCTTCGCTTTTTCAGCAGCGTCTTTCAAACGTTGTTGAGCCATGCGATCCTTGGACAGGTCGATGCCATGCTCTTTTTTGAATTCGCTCACCAGGTAGTTCATCACAACATCGTCGAAGTCGTCTCCGCCCAGTTTGTTGTCACCGGACGTTGCTTTTACTTCGAAGAAGCCATCGGACAATTCGAGAATGGATACGTCAAAGGTACCGCCGCCCAAGTCAAATACGAGAACGGTTTGATCTTCTGTTTTCTCCATACCGTATGCAAGTGCAGCTGCGGTTGGTTCGTTCACGATACGCAGTACTTCCAAGCCAGCAATTTTACCAGCATCTTTTGTTGCTTGGCGTTGGCTGTCATTGAAGTAAGCTGGAACCGTAATCACTGCCTGCGTCACAGATTGACCAAGGTAGGCTTCAGCGTCTGCTTTCAGCTTTTGCAGGATCATAGCAGAGATTTGCTCAGGTGTGTACTGGTTGCCTTCCAGCGTTTCTTTATGGGCGCTACCCATGTGGCGCTTGATGGAGATTACGGTATTGTCTGGATTGGTGATCGCTTGGCGTTTTGCCGCTTCCCCAACGATGCGCTCGCCGTTTTTGAATGCTACTACGGATGGTGTGGTGCGGTTACCTTCCGCATTGGCAATAACAACTGGCTCGCCGCCTTCCATTACTGCTACACAAGAGTTGGTTGTTCCCAAGTCAATTCCGATTACGCGACTCATACAAAATGTCCTCCTAACACTATACGTCTAGTGAATTTTCGTTTTTTGAGATTACTCGTTCACTTGAACCATCGCCGGACGAACGACGCGGTCTTTGAACATATATCCTTTTTGCAGCTCGGCTACCACAACGCCTGATTCAAACTCAGGGTTTTGTGTTTGCATAACCGCCTGGTGGATGTGTGGGTCAAATGGTTTTCCTTGTGCCTCGATTGCAGCCAAGCCTTCTTTATCGAAAACTTGGACCATCTGACGGTATACCATGTTGACACCCTCCAAAAGGGATTCTACTGTCATGGATTCCTTGTCAGCGGCGAGTGCTCGCTCGAAGTTATCGAGGACTGGCAGAAGCTCTTCCACGATTTTCAGTGAAGCGTACTTAGCCAGATCTTCCTGCTCTTTGCGAACACGGCGGCGAAGGTTATCCATGTCAGCCATGGCACGCAGCATGCGGTTTTGGTGATCCTCAGCCTGAGCCTTCCAGTGAGCAGCCTCTTGCTCCCAGTTCATCTCAGTTGCTTCTGCTTGGTCTGCATCCTCTGCTACTTGTTCTTCCTCGAGAGTCGGGTCTTGCGTTACTTTTTCCTCGCTCAACGTCACTACCTCCTGGCGGCTTTTCCAGTCAAAAGACTGTGTTGCCATTCACTCCATTTATTTCTCAAACTGCGAAGTCAGCATGCGCGATAGGCCTTCCGCCAAATGATTGAGTACAGTAATGACCTTGCCGTATTCCATTCGCGTCGGCCCAAGTATCCCCACCATTCCAACTGGCTTGCCTCCAAGCGAATAAGAAGTGGTAATAATACTGCATTGCTTAATCGCGTCTAGCTGGTTTTCCTGTCCGATGCGCACCGTGAGACCATCACCCTGCATGCCGATCACATTCATTAATTGATCGTGCTGCTCTAATAGCTCGAGAATATCCTTGACTTTATCTACATCTCGGAATTCCGGCTGGTTCATGATCTTGGTCGCACCGCGTAAGTATACTCGTTCTTCTTCTTGTGTCAGCGAGTTGTTGAGGAGCTGAAGAATTTCTTCATACTGCTCCGTGTGACGTTGCATTTCACCGGAAATCTCTTGATAAAGACGTTGCCGAAGCTGCCATAGTGGCACGTCGGTCAGCTTTGCATTCAACAGATTGACGAGTTTCTCGATTTCCCCAGCTCCTATGCCTTCTGGAAGATCGATCAGCTTGTTCTCCACTCGCCCGGTATGTGTCACCACAATCGCGACAGCCTGTTCAGCATTCAGAGGAACGATTTGAATATGTTTTAACCGATGCTCAAAAATCTCTGGTCCCAAGACAATCGCCGTGTAGTTTGTCAGCTGAGAGAGAATTTGGGCAGTGTACTCTACCACTTGTTCTGCGTGGAGAATACGTTCGGCAAACAACTGTTTTAGTTTACCCAACTCCGTTTCCTCCAAAAGATGAGGCTGAATCAGGTTATCGACGTAGAAGCGGTATCCTTTTGTAGAAGGAACACGTCCCGCCGATGTGTGGGGCTGTTCTAAGTATCCCAGCTCCTCCAAGTCAGACATCTCGTTGCGTATCGTTGCCGATGAGAATCCGATGTCGTCCCGTTTGGAAATGGTTCGGGAGCCAACAGGTTCGGCAGAATGAATGTAATTATCGACAATCGCATTTAAAATCATTTGTTGACGGTCTGATAACATGGATGTCGCTCGCCTCCTGTTGGATTGTTAGCACTCATGCTTATCGAGTGCTAAATCTATATACTAAGGTATCAATAGTAGAAGGATTTGTCAACGAACTTGAGCTAGTTCTATAGACAAAAAATCTCATTTTTCGCGAGTTTTACTTTTTCCTTAACGAAGAAAGCGTGCAAATACCTCATTTCCTAGCGGAAGCCCCTGTTTCGTTAGCTTCAAAAAGCCGCCCTTTTCTTCCAGCATCCCTTTGGCTACCTCTTCTTCTATTATTGTCCCAAAAACATCATGAACAGTTGCACCAAAACGGGACGCAAACGCCGAAAGGTCAACTCCTTCTCTCAAACGCAGTCCCAAAATCATTTGTTCCTCCATGGCATCCTCGCGCGGTACCTCGAATTGTTCTACACGCGGCAGCCCTTCCTTGCATTTCTGCAAGTAAATCGCAAGCGGGCCAGCATTCACGTGGCGGTGACCGCACACATAACCGTGGGCACCTGCACCCAACCCATAGTATTCACGATTGAGCCAATAGGTTTTATTATGTTTGCTCTCGAAGCCTGGTTTTGCAAAATTGCTGATTTCATACTGCTTGTACCCATGCCGCTCCATCTCTTCTATTAATACCATGTACATCTCAAGCTCCGTCTCTTCAGACGGCAGTGGCAGCTGATCCTTTTGGTAAAGCGTGTGGAACAGCGTGTTCTCCTCCACCTTGAGACTGTACGCGGAGAAATGAGTGGTACCTAGCCCAAATGCCTTGTCCAATGTCTGACGGAAAATGTCGAGTGTCTGATCCGGCAATCCAAACATCAGGTCGATGCTGAAGTTGTCAAAGCCTACTTTTTTCGCATTATCGATACTGCGGTACACGGCTTCCTGATCGTGGATTCGTCCCAGTCGTTTTAAGAGCGCGTCGTCAAAGGACTGTACACCAAAGCTCAGCCGATTGACACCCAGCTCACGCATGATCCGCAGTTTTTCCACGTCTGTTGTTCCCGGATTCGCTTCCATCGAGAACTCGATATCATCCGTCCAGTACTTGCCCAATTGCTTTTGTACCATTTCCAAGAACGCGCGCATTTGAGCATGATCCAGAAACGTTGGCGTCCCTCCGCCGACAAAAATCGTTTTCACCTGCTCGATCAGCTGCTGGCTAAAGGTGATCTCCATTTCGCTTTTCAATGCGTCTAAGTAATCCCAAATGAGCTGTGGATTGTTCGTCACAAATGAGTTGAAGTCACAGTAGTAACATTTATTCGTACAAAAGGGAATGTGAATGTAAACCGATTGTGGCATCATGTCCCTTTCCCTCCTTTTAAAATTGGGTTGTTCTAAAGACGACTTTTTGACAACCTCTTTAATAGAAAAGACCTGACACAAGGTCAGGCCTACTTCTTATCATCCATGCGTAAAACAGCCATATACGCCTTTGATCGACCTCGTTATTTTATTGTAACACAGTAAATGAGAGAATCGACTGCAAACATTGATACAGCAAGCATTTGTAACAGCTTGATTATCATAGTGTATTTTTCTATATCGAGTCAAACATGATAGGGAAGCGCAGGAATAAAACAAAATCTATCATTTTAATCTGTTTGTTCAAATACGTGAATGAAACGTTTCATTTCGAATAGACATGTTAGAGTTGTTACTTGTTTTTGAGGAGGATTCTTAAATGACTGATCTCTATTCCCGTATTTCTAAAAATGATGCTGCTGTTCTTCTGATTGATCATCAAACCGGCCTTATCTCTGGACTTGTGCGTGATTACGGGGTTGATGAATTCAAGAACAATGTTCTGGCTTTAGCAAAGACCGCGAAATTTTTCAATTTGCCTGTCATTCTTACCACGAGCTTCGAGAGTGGTCCAAACGGTCCATTGATCAGGGAACTCGTCGAACTCTTTCCAGACGCGCCTAAGATTGCTCGTCCAGGACAGATCAATGCGTGGGATAATGAGGAGTTTGTAAAAGCGATCCAGGCAACTGGCAAGAAGCAACTTATCATTGCTGGTGTGGTTACCGATGTCTGCGTAAGCTTCCCCGCACTTTCCGCTCTTCATGCAGGGTATGAAGCATTTGTCGTCACCGACGCTTCTGGCACTTTCAGCAAACAGGTAGCGGAAGCCTCGTTAATGCGCATGGCACATGCTGGCGCGCAGCTTATGAACTGGTTTAGTGTAGCGTGTGAGCTACAACGGGATTGGCGCAACGACGTCGAAGGTTTTGGTGCTTTACTAGCTGGTCACCTTCCCGGCTATCAAAATGTAATCGAAAGTTATCAAGCGCAGAACGAACTTGTCAAATAGAACCCACTTCGGGGTACCTCCATATTGTTGGCGGTACCCCTTGCTATTACTTGCGACCCTCATCCATTTGCATAATGTCCTTTCAAATACTTGATACTACAAACAAGTAAAGGAGGTAGTTCTGATTGTCACCAACCAATAATGATTCCCAACTTAATTCTAACTGTCCACCAGATTGTAACTTACCGAATCCAGAATTCCCGCCATCGAATGAAGTCCCTCATCCACCAACTCCTTGGCCACCACACAGCCTCGATCCTCATCCACCAACTCCTGTACCGCTCCCCCCAACCAATCCACATCCACCAGCGATACCACCTGTAACCAATCATCCCCAACCACCACATCCTTGGTGACCACTCGATCCTCCACAGGGTCGAGTTTTCATGTCATGAGAACGGAATGTGCCAAAAAGAAAGACGACAGAAGCAGATTTAAAAATTCTGCCTATGTCGTCGCATTCTACATCTCATTTCATACCGTTAACCTTCGAGTAACTTATGTATGAAAAAAAAATAAATCCCCCACCATTTCGCCCATTGGTGGCTTTTTGGTGGGGGGAGGCTGCTACTTCTTATCATCCATGCGCAATACAGCCATAAATGCTTCTTGTGGTACCTCTACGGAACCAACAGACTTCATGCGCTTCTTTCCTTCTTTTTGCTTTTCGAGCAGTTTACGCTTACGCGAGATGTCCCCGCCGTAACATTTAGCAAGAACGTTTTTACGCAACGCACTGATCGTTTCACGAGCGACAACCTTGTGTCCGATGGTTGCTTGAATCGGCACCTCGAATTGCTGACGTGGAATCAATTCCTTCAGCTTTTCGCAAATGACTTTACCGCGAGCATAGGCCGTATCTTTGTGTACGATAAACGACAGAGCATCCACCACTTCGCTGTTAAGGAGAATATCCATTTTCACCAACTTAGAAGCTTTGTAGCCACCCAGCTCGTAGTCAAAGGATGCATATCCTTTTGTTCCGGACTTCAGCATGTCAAAGAAATCATAGACGATCTCGGACAATGGCATGTCGTACTTCAGCTGCACGCGGTTCTCACCCAGGTACTGCATGTCAAGAAACTCACCGCGTTTACCTTGGCACAGCTGCATAACATCACCAACGTATTCTTTCGGCACCATGACTGTAGCCGTAACGTAAGGCTCCTCGACCATTTCGATCTTTTGTGCTTCCGGCATTTTGGACGGGTTGTCGATTTCGAATACTTCGCCGTTCGTTTTGGTAATGCGATAAATAACGCTCGGCGCGGTCGTAATCAAGTTAATGTTGAATTCCCGTTCGATCCGCTCCTGGATGATCTCCATGTGCAGAAGTCCCAAGAAACCACAACGGAAACCAAAGCCAAGTGCTTGGGAAGTCTCCGGCTCAAACTGCAGGGACGCATCGTTTAGCTGGAGCTTTTCCAATGCATCGCGCAGATCGTTGTACTCGTTCGTTTCGATTGGGTACAAGCCGCAGAAAACCATTGGGTTGATCTTGCGGTAACCAGGTAGCGGTTCAGCTGCAGGGCGATTCGCATCTGTAATGGTATCCCCCACACTGGTGTCTCCCACAGTTTTAATGGAAGCAGCTACGTAGCCTACATCTCCAACCGTTAATTCTTCTACTTGTGTTTGGCGTGGTGTCGATGTACCGATTTCGGTTACCTCGAACGACTTGCCTGTCGCCATCATTTTGATTTTCATACCCTTTTTCAAGGTTCCGTTAATGACACGGATGGAGGCAATAACGCCACGATACGCATCAAAATAGGAGTCGAAAATCAAAGCCTGGAGAGGTGCATCCGGGTCTCCCTCTGGAGCAGGTACTTTTTGCACAACAGCTTCCAGTACTTCTTTAATCCCGATACCTGCTTTGGCAGAAGTCAGAACCGCATCGCTGGCATCCAGACCGATCACGTCTTCCACCTCTTGCTTCACGCGCTCAGGCTCTGCGCTCGGCAGGTCGATTTTGTTGATGACCGGGATGATCTCCAGGTTGCTGTCCAACGCTAAATACACGTTAGCCAATGTCTGGGCTTCGATCCCTTGTGCCGCATCCACGACGAGGATAGCTCCTTCACAGGCAGCCAAACTGCGGGATACTTCATACGTAAAGTCGACGTGTCCAGGGGTGTCAATCAGGTGGAGAATGTACTCCTCACCGTCATCTGCTTTATAGTTCAAACGCACGGCATTGAGCTTAATCGTAATCCCGCGCTCTTTTTCCAGCTCCATCGTGTCAAGAAACTGGGCTTCCATCTCACGTGCAGTCAAAGCACCGGTCAGCTCCAAAATGCGGTCTGCCAGCGTCGACTTTCCATGGTCAATGTGGGCGATGATGGAAAAATTTCGTATCCTTTTTTGTCTTTCACGACGATCCATGTGTTGTTCGTTCCCTCCCACGCGAATCCATTCAAACGTTCAGATTGCGCCTCGCAAAAAATACACTAACAGTAATTATAACAAACCGATGATATAAAGAGCAACCAAAGAGAATCAGGCATTTGCCTCCTTTTTCTCGTATCCAAACTTTTCCTGTGCTAAAGTGGTAAATAGCATGGAGGTGGCTAGGAATGAATGCACAGCAAGCCGACTGTTTGGGCTGTCGGTTGGCCCATAGAATCGTAGAATCACATATCGTCTTTGAAAACGAATGAGTGGCGTGCCTTTTGGATATCGATCCTTTTTCGGAAGGTCATGTACTCATTCTTCCGAAGCAGCATTTCGTAGATTGGACAGACTTGGATGAATGTACGATGCAAAAGGTATGCGAGGCAGTCACCTCTCTGTCCCACGCCCAAAAGTAGCGGCAGCATTGAACGATCTCTTCAGCGATATCGCCGTGAACACAAAGAAGGAAACGGAGAATGATCAAAGTGAACAGCGTTGACTCTTGCTTGCATTCCTTAGCGATAGCGGATATTCCCGGTCTCATTGCCTTATCTGATTCCGTAGGCTGGGATTACGACGAATCGGAAATTCGCACAATTCTGTCTATCGGAACCGCATTCGGTCACAAAGACGCGAATGGCACCCTCCTTTCATGTGCGGCTATCATCCCGTACGATGACAAGCTTGCGAGCATCGGTATGGTGATTGTCCATCCCTCGTCGCAAGGCAAAGGGTATGGTCTCCAGCTCATGAAGGCGTGCATGGCGTCTGTTTCTACGGATACATCGATCATGCTCATTGCAACTCCAGAAGGAGAGCCATTGTACAAAAATCTCGGGTTCCAGACGGTGGATCGTATTCGCAAGTTTATAGCTGAACGCTTTGTGCCTGAAGCACCTCCGCAAAACGAAGCGAATGACGAATTTGAAATTGCACCAATGGAGTTGGACGATTTCTCGAGCGTGGTTGAATTAGACAAAGCAGCACTGGGTAGCAGTCGCACTCATTTTCTCGAGATACGCATGAGACAAGCAAGCACCTGTCTGGTAGCCAAAAATCCCTCCGGCAAGGTCATCGGATATGGATTCGCCGTTCAAGGCCCAGTCAATCTTATCGCGGGGCCGATCGTCGCAGAGAATGCTGGTATGGCTAAAAACCTCCTGTATAAGCTGACACAGCATCATACCGGACGTGTGCGAATAGACGTACCGGATGAACAAGCAGCGTTTCACACTTATTTAGAGCAAAACGGCTTCACACAGGTTTCCCATCCCCCAGTAATGGTTGCGAATGCGAATAGCCTACCTCGCCGTAATGGAACGTACTGGGCGATAGGCGCTCAAATATACGGATAGACATGAAAAGCGAAAAACGGACCTTGTTTTAGGCAAAGGTCCGTTTTGTCATTCTCAGTTTGTTTTTGATCGATTTTGAACTTGTTCCAGCACTTTTGGTGGAAACAGTTTTTGCAGGCTGCTCTGGTAGTTGCTGCCGTCCTCGGGCATTTGGAAGTCAGTAACCCGATAAGCATTTCCATTGTAGACAATTTGAAAGACCATCGGTGCACTGAGCGCGGAAGAATGGCTACCCGTTATTTTCACCCAAGCGTATACGGTTCGCCTCGCAGCATCTGGCGCTTCCACTCCAAGCAGCTCAACGTTTATCTCTCGATATTTTCCCAGCCACCCCAGCTTGATGCTTTCCGTCTCCAAATACTGCTGAATGATAGGCCCAACCAACTGACGGTTCGCAGGTGCTATCCCTTTTTTCACCTCGACAAAAACTTGTCCGAAATGTTTGCCTCCTGATCTTGCTTCCAGCTTCCATTTCCCCGGTTCAGGCAACACAATCCCTGATGGAAAATGACCATCTGCATCGTATAAGGGGTCCATAACCTCGTAGCTGCCCAATGACAGACGGGTCCCATCGGTGTTGTAAGCAGTGATCTCTATTTTTTGGGCGTAATCCCCATTCAACAGCCATATCACCCGCTGCGTCTGTCCCTCGTAGAAACCGTCCTGATCTGTCATGATGCGGACAGGCTTTTCTCCCAAATAAGAAAAGGTCTGATTGTCGTAAGTGGAAGACAAAAAAGGTGACAGCTTCCACAAGTCGGCTTCGACGATTTGGCCACCTGGTAACAAGGAAGGTATTTGTGTCTCTTGTTGTGGAGGTATTATCACATGCTGTGCAGATTGTCTCTCCTCCTGAATGGGGAGCCCAAACCACAAGAGCAAGCCCATCGTCAGCACAACGCCCGGCAAGGCTAACTTCCTCCAGCCAGTCATCCACCCAGTCCCAGACCTCACCCGCTGCCGCACTCGCTCTTCCATCGATGCAGTGAACTGCACATCACGAAAAATGGTCTGATCTGCCCGTTCCTTTAAATCCGCGAGCCATCGGTTTTCGTCCATTCCCAGTCCCTCCCCTCTCCCATACTCTGCCGTAGTTGCTGTCTTGCCCTATGCAACCGAGTTCTGACTGTTCCCTCCGTTACTCCTAGCACCTCAGCCACCTCTCCGATGGATAAATCCGCATAGTAATGAAGGGCAATCACTTGACGATAGAGCGGAGAAAGCTGCAACACTTCCGCAACGAGCTGGTCCTTCTCGGCTTGATCGAGCACAAGACTTTCTGTAGAAAGCTCCCCATCCTGTCTCATCCACGAGCGGGGAAGGATATGGCGGAACGACCAAGAACGCAAATAACCTTTGCACTCATTAACCGCGATTCGATATAACCACGTGTGCACACTGCTCTCCTGCCGAAAGCGTGGAAGATGCCGATACACCTTAACGAAGACATCTTGGGTAATATCCTCTGCCAAGCTGCGATCTTTGACCAGAAAAGTGACGAGTCGAAGCACGCGGGTCCCATACTCCCTCATGATTTGTTCAAAAGCAGCATCTGTTGTTGGCTGCAATTTTTCCAAGGGCGTGACCTCCTTCACTCGCATTCACTGGTTAGATGCAGCAGCAGACGTTTTGTTACAAAGTCGAGGAAGAAATTTTTTTCGCCAAAATTGTCCAGCGAGTAGCTCCACCCGGTGTTCCGACAGGCTCAGCGAACGGATACCCACCATGCTGCCAACGATCCATATCATAGCCCTCGTCCGCTTGACTCGGCTCGAAGTCTTGCTTGTGGAATACATTCTCTCTGCTATAGATGACGCGAAAGCCTGATCCTTCCAGTAACAGCTCAAGCTCTGTAGGCAAAAGCAATGCCATCTCGCGTTCTACGCGATACCTCGGCTGCTCAATCTGATCAAGAAAAGTCTCATAAGTAAGCGTGTAGCGGAACTTTTGATCCAAGAGTGAGGTTTCCCCCTCCACCTTTTGATACACCATGCGATCCGGGAAAACGAATTTGCGTTGCATCGTTGCCCATTGATTTTTTACTGGCGGCAACAGTAAGTCAATTGCCACGGTTCCGTCCTCCGTTATGTAATCGTGGATGACCGAAAGCAATTGACGTTGCTTGTCTCTACAGGTGGCCTGCTGAAATATCCCTTCTGGAAGAAGCACATGCGTAAATTGCTGACCTAGCTCCAACTCCCACATATTCTGTTCTACCAGCTCCAGCAGTTCTTCTTTCCCTTTTAATATGCGCCGTTTCTTTTTGGTGGCCAGCTCCAGCATCTCTGGGCTCCAATCGACCCCGCTGACGGGCAAGCCATTCCGTGCCAGCTCAATGGCAATTCTCCCTGTTCCAACACCCATCTCCAGCACAGAAACCGGTGATTGCTCCGCTTCTCGCAGCAACCAGTTTCGATAAAAAGCGATGCTAGCCTTTCCGGCAAACTGATCGTAATACGTAGCTTCTACGTTCGTGTACTTCGTTTCAGGAAGCGGCAAGTGCCGTCCTTCCTCATTCATCTCACATTCCGTACACACAGAACCTGCTAAATGAGGAAAAGGCACTCCAGGCGGGACGCCATTTTTCGTATCACCTAGCCACTCGTCGTAACGGAACTTGCATTTTCTGCAACTGTAAATAGTCATAATGCTTTAATTACCTCCTGAAGATTCCTTACTTCCCCCAGACCGTAAGAGAGGGAGCTTGATATGACTCGGATACTGGCTGTCATGATAGACACGTTGCGAGGCGATGACCGTCTCGGTTTCCGTTGCCAGATCATTGCCTGTATTCGGATTCGGGAACGAGAAGTTCTCAGCACCAGAAGTAACCGAGACGCGAATGCGGTGACCCCTCTGGAAGACGTTGGCGATCTTGGTCATGCGAATCTCATAGCATTCGATTTGTCCTGGAACAAGTAGCTCGGGCTCCGTAAACGAGTGACGGTAGCGCGCGCATATAATCCCGTCCGATAAACGAATCGAATTGCCTTCCTCATCTACATCACACAGCCGCACCAGCCAATCTGTATCCCGCGCTGAGCTGGATGCATAGATAACGGCCGAGATTTCTCCCGCGATGACGACCTCCTCTTCCAATGGCTCCGATGTGTAGACAAGGACATCTGAGCGTTTTTCCACATCACGATAGTTTTCCGGAACGCTGTTTTCATTCTCGGACAAATCCAGCAGATACGGTGCCGCGTCTAGCGGATCATAGCTATACGTATCCACCGCCTGTTCACCTGGGATGGACAGGGTCAGTGTTCCATCTCCGCCGCTCGTATTGGCGTTTCCCCGACTGCTCAGATACAGATTCGTCAGTGTCGTCTCCACTGGCGGCCAAGTCTGCGAGGTCTTCCATTCGTTTTCTCCCACCATGTAGTACTCGACACGCGGCTCTTGATCGACGCCATTTTCCACTCCCTTTAAATAGCGGTCAAACCAGCGAAGCTGTGTCACATCCAGATCGTAGCGGATGGCGTTGTTTCCGAAGGGCACATGATGGATTTCTCGCGTCGTATTCGCCTTGTGATACCACGGCCCCAAGATGAGTCTGGCGTGCTCTGGTACATTTCGTGAGACAACCTCCCACGATTCGCTCGTCCCCATCCCGTTGTCGTCATACCAACCTGATACGAGGAAAGCAGGCACCTTCACCTGATCCGCATGCCGTTTCCAGTCTGACATGGCCCAGAAATCGTCTCCGTCCGGATGCTCCATCCATTTTGTCCAAAACGGGATTTCTTTCCCTAGCACTTTTTGCGGGATTTCCTTGATCGGACGCACCTTGATGACCTCCCTCCAGTCCTCCCGGGAAAGAGCTTCAACATTTCGCCGTTTCTCTGCCATCATGAAAATCCATGACAGACCACCAAGAATCGTTCCCCCTTTGCGCGGGATGTCCACATAAGGTGTTCCTACTGTCACGTAGCTGAAAACCGCCTTCAAATGTGGATTTCCGCTTGCAGCCGCAGCCCATTGCACATACCCCACATACGAGCCGCCGAGCATCCCGATGCTGCCATCCGACCACTCCTGACTCGCGATCCAGTTGAGGCTGTCGTCTCCATCATTTCGCTCATGAACGAGTGGAATCCACTCTCCCTCGGAATCCTCTCGTCCGCGCGTATCCTGAACAACCAGCGCATATCCGCGAGCTACAAAAGGTAAACGGCGAAAAATGCCATCCATCCGTCCATAGGGAGTGCGCATGAAAATCGTCGGAACTCGCTGTCCTTCCGCCAAGCCCGCAGGCAGCCAAACCTCGGTCGCCAAACGAATGCCATCCCTCATCTCTACATCATGCCTACCCAAATGATGTACACCGTAGTTAACCTCGGACAGCAGAGGGTCCTGCCACATCGTAAGTGGCGTCAAATTCTCCCACCCTGTTTTCGCCAATACGACACTATCACCGCGACCTGTCAGCACAAATGCGATGACTTCGTTTTCACAAATGATCAGGTCAATTGGCTGCGCTGCTTCGCGCGCCGCCCAGATCCACGCTTGCTTTTGCCCTGCGGGACCCGTTCCTTCGATGGATAGATGGCGTTGGTAGTGCCCTCCGTTTTCCAAAAATACGACTTGTTCGCTCTCCCAGTCGATTCTCTCCCATTCCAGCAGCTTTTGTGCCAGGATGAGGAGAGGCAACTCGTAGGCTGCTTCCCCTTCAATCAGTTGTGCAAATAGACCTTCAGCCGCACCACCCTCATCCCAACCTGTGCTTCGATGCCAAACTTCCCCATCCTCAAAACGTATATCAGCTACCTTGATACCAGATTGATAATAACCAAAAGAAACTAGTGTAAAACCAGTCTGTGCCATCCGGCATTCCTCCTGTTATCTGATCTACTTCCACACTTGCTGATACACTCTGAGGAAATTGCCACCCAAGATTCCTTCGATTTCTGCATCCGTGTACCTACGCTTCATCAGTTCACGCGTAATTTCAGGAAGAGACGCATGACCTTTTACTACGTCAAATGGCATTTCTTCGGTTTTGGCAATCTTGTCCAAGGGCAAATATTTCGTCAAATCATCGCACAGGTCTAGGCCTATACCGAGGTACCTTGCTCCAACAAGCTTTTTCATATAGTCAACATGATCTATCAGTTTCTCGATAGTTGCGTCAGCGCTGTTAGCCGCTGTGAACATGCTAAACGCATTCACCCCGACAAGTCCGTCCTTTTCCGCAATCGCTTTGATCTGCTCATCTGTCAAATTACGCATCGTCGGTACGACTGTTCGGCTATTGGAATGAGAAGCAATCACTGGCTTTTCAGCAATTTCCATCACGTCCCAGAACCCTTCGTCATTCAAATGGCTCACATCGATGACGATGCCCTGCTTTTCCGCTTCTTCGATAAGACGCACACCGAAATCGGTAATGCCTCCTTTTTTCCCTTCGCGCACCGGTGCAAAAAAGCTACCGTCCCCAACGAAATTGCGCCGACTCCAAACCAGCCCCATCATCCGTACTCCGAGCTCATAAAAGACACGCAAGAGACTCAAATCGTTATGCAGCGGCTCTGCCCCTTCCAACGACAGAATGAACGATACTTTTTGCTCCGCTCTTGCCCGTTGCAAATCATCCAGATTTTTGGCGATGACGATGTGCGCGGGTGACTCAGCCGCCTCTGCATGCATAGCGCTGATCTGGTTGAGCGCCTTGCGCAGACTCATCTCCGGTACAAATGCATCCTTGACGAACACGGCTGCCACGAGGGAATGCACGCCCCCCTGCTGAAACCGTGGCAAATACTCCGTCTCGATCATTTTGGTTCGACCGTATCCACGCTGAATCTCCACATCCATCAGCAAATCAAAATGCCCATCCAGAACGTGAACACCGTCATGAAATTTGCGCGCCTGTTCTCTCGTTACTTCCGTCATACGAGTCATCTCCCATCTTGTTCTATGGATTTTTCTTACCAACAAATTCGCGACGTATTGCACGGCTCCTTTGATCAATAAGAGAACCTTTGCATCTAACAGGTAAAGCCCCGACAGTTGGAGCGAGGTTCCTTCCGCTTTTACTGCCGTCGGCTTAACAAAAAAGGACGCCGACTAGGCATCCCCTCTTATGAAAATCAAAGAAACTCAACTTGTCCCCCGTCAGTTGGCTCCACTTATTACCTTCTGGATAGATGGTTTCATACGGATCGCTTCCGAGTAGAAATATACATGCTTTTTCCCAGTAATAGGATGGGTCGTCACTTCTGTCTCTACTCCGAAAACATCCCGGATCAGAGTGGGTGTCAAGACATCCTCTGGGGTCCCTGATGTAACGATTTCCCCGTCACAGATCACGTACAGACGATCACAGTACATGGCTGCAATATTGAGATCATGCAACGAGGACAACACCGTAATCCCAAGATTTTTAACCAGATCCATCACCTGCAACTGGTATCGAACATCCAAATGGTTCGTCGGTTCGTCAAGGACAAGGAACTGGGCTTGCTGCACCAAAGCTCTGGCAATTAACACCCGCTGCTTCTCCCCACCCGATAAACTAAAAAAGCTGCGATCGGCATATGTATGCATCCCTACCCGCTGTAGTGCTTCCTCACAAATCTGAAGGTCTTCTGCGTTATCAGACTGAAATAGTCGTTTATGCGGAGCACGCCCCATATTCACGATTTCAGTTACCGAAAAATCAAATTCAACAGAGGACTCCTGCCGTACTGCCGCCATTCGCTGAGCGTTTTGACGCGAGGTTAACTTGTATACGTCGTCGCCATCCAGTGAGATCCATCCCGAACGCGGCTTCAGTACCCGATAAATACTTTTTAGCAATGTGGACTTCCCACTGCCATTTGGCCCGATCAGTCCCACGAATTCTCCGGAGCACACCTCCAGACTGACATTGCGCAGGATTCCCTTTTTCTCCAGTTCGACCGATATATTCTCAACCTGCAAATTCATCGTCCGCTACCTCCAAAGGAATAAGAACTCCGCAACATCAACCAGATAAAGAATGGACCACCACACAGCGCTGTCAAAATACCGATCGGCAGCTCTTCCGGTGCAAATGCAAGCCTGGCGACTACATCAACCCAGATGAGAAATATCGCGCCAAACAAAGCGCTGACAGGCAGGACACGTCTGTGATCTGATCCGACCATCACACGGACAATATGGGGCATCATTAATCCGACAAAACCGATTGATCCCGCGATGGACACGATCACCCCGGTGAGTAGTGCCGTGATCACCAGGAGAAGCTTGCGGAATTGTACCGTATTAACCCCCAGTGTCCCCGCTGACTCCTCGCCCATCAGCATCGCATTGAGCGAGCGGTATTGGGCCATTAAGACGATGAGACAGATGACGACAATCAATGTAGGAATCGTCAGGTACTCCCATTTGCCGCCAGCCAGACTGCCACTTAACCAAAACAGAACCGTTCCAATTCCATGCTCATTCGGCGCTGAAAACACAAGCAGACTGGTAATGGCCGACAAGATCGCAGATATCGCAATTCCAGCCATGAGCAGGCGTACCGTCGAGTTTTGTCCTCCAATACGGGATAGTGTAAAAATGAGAATGATGGACACGAGGGAGCCTGTAAAAGCGCCAAAGGTTAACGCATACTGCCCGTACATGCTGAATGCTCCGAAAATAATTACCGAAGTAGCTCCAACGGAAGCACCTGAAGATACGCCTAACACATACGGGTCAGCCAGGGAGTTGCGAACCAACGATTGGATCGCTACTCCCACGACAGACAGACCTGCGCCGACGATCGCCCCCAAGAGTACACGCGGAAAGCGAATATCCCAAATAATTGTTTGCTCCCCTTTGGACCAGTCCACCTCAATCCATTGGGTCAGCATCGGAATTTTTGATAAGGCGATTTTCCATACCGTAGTCGGTTTAATCTCCACCGATCCCAGCGTAACTGCGAACGTAATCGAGAGGAAGAGTCCAACCAATAAAGTAATGATGATAGAAGGTAACTTGATCTGTTGCAGTGCTATTCCCTCCCTTAAAAGGGGCGTACTCTATTTGAATTTATCCGGGTAGAGTCCTTCCGCCAAAATTTTCAGCGCAATCGGTGCTCGAACGCCTTCAGAAGCCGCAGACAATGGCAATACAACCAGTCGTTGATTTTTAATCGCTGGAATATCTGCCAGTTCTTTTTTGGTCAAAAGGAAATTGCGTTTTTGATCAACAGTTCTGTCACCGTAGTCTACGACAATAATCACGTCCGGATTGCGACTCACTACTTGTTCCCAACTGACCTCTGCCCACCCCTTTTGAATGTCATCAAAAATGTTCTTGCCGCCAGCCGTCTTGATTAAGGACGTCATGTAATTGTTGGCTGCTGTGAATGGCTTATCTTCCCCGTTGTCGTACACGAACACTTTAAGTGGCTCGTCCACCTTGCCGATTTTGCTAATCGTTTGATCCATTTCACTCTTCATTTTATGGATCAAATCATTGGCTTTGTCCTCCACACGGAAAATGCGTCCGATGTTCGTAATATCCGCGAACACATCGTCGATCGTTGGACCAGGCTTGCTAGACGATTCTTGCAGGTACGATTTGATGCCGACCTTTTCCAAATCCTGCATCGATCCTACGCCCTTTTCGCCGAATCCGCTTTTCCATCCGGCGTACACGAAGTCTGGGTTCGCTGCCAGCAGCACTTCTTTCGTAGGATACTTGTCAGACAGTACCGGAACCTTGTCGTATTCTAGTTTTAACTCTGGAAGGATTTTATCGTCTAGGTAAGCGGTTCCGACCATTTTATCAGCCAGGCCCAATGCCAGCATGATTTCGGTTACGTGTTGGTTCAATGTCACGGCACGCTCAGGTGCTTTTGGATAGGTCATTTCGATACCATTATTGGTTAATGTTACAGGCTTGCTCTCTGCTGCAGGAGCAGCCGTTTGTTCTGTTTTGGCTGGAGCTTGTGTTGTCGTAGTGGAGCCACATGCCGAAACCATAATCATGACGCCCGTCATGATGCCTAGTCCTAGTCCTTTCATCACTGTTTTTGTTTTGTTTGCCTTCACCATCTGTAATCCCCTTTTCTGTATGTAAATTATGAAATGAGACCAAATGTTCCCACCAAAAAAGCACCCCCCATTTCAATCGGGAGGTGCATGACAAACGTAGATATAGCCATAACAGGCGCAAAGGCGCCCTTTCATAGACTGTTTCCACATCTGCCCCATCCTCGTGGGTCGATTGTAAATGATCGCATGGCAGGTCTCCTGGCTTACGGATCAACACACCCAGCTACCTTCCCATTTTTTGTCTCGCAAAAAACAGTGGCTATTCGCTAGGCGCTCCTCGTTACAGTGGCGGGACCGCGCCGGTTTCTCACCGGACTTCCCTTTTAAGCTGACGGCATATGCCATCCAGCACCATTCGATACGTATTCAATTTTTCCAACTTCTTCATTGGTTGATAGAAGTTAGTTTTTTCGGGAACTGCGTGAGTATTTCAACGCCTGTTTCCGTAACCAATACATCGTCTTCAATTCGCACGCCGCCTACTCCTGGCAAATAGATGCCCGGCTCGATGGTAAAGACCATTCCTGGACGAAGCACTTCTTGGTTCTGGCTGTGAACAGATGGATATTCATGTACATCCATCCCTAGTCCATGCCCAAGGCGGTGCATGAAGTATTCTCCGTAGCCTTTTGCGGTGATAACATCGCGAGCGGTTTTATCCAAATGCGCAAAGGTCACACCCGGACGAATCTCAGCAATTGCCGCTTCGTTGGCAGCCAAAACTGTCTCGTAAATTTCTTGTAGCTGGGCACTGATCTTGCCTACAGCAAAGGTACGAGTAATATCGGATACATATCCGTTCGCAGCTACCCCGATATCAAACAAAAGCAAGTCGCCTTCTTGCACCTGGCGCGTTCCTGGCTTCCCATGTGGCAAAGCGGACTTCTCCCCTGCCAATACCATGGACGTAAAGGATGGACCTTCTGCGCCCAAGCGCTTCATCTGGAATTCCAGCTCAGCTACGATTTCTGTCTCGGTCATGCCTGTTTTGACTTTTTTCAGGGTCTCCCGCAAGGAATCCTCGACCAACTGAACAGCGTGCTTCAGACGATCCACTTCGTCCGCAGATTTGATCAAACGCATTTCACGCAGTGGCTCTTCCACGTCCACATAGCTCGACGCCAGAACAACTTGTCCAAGTGCTTCATAGCGCTCGACAGTCATATGACTTTTCTCAATGCCGAGCTTCGCCAAGTTCGCTGGCAACACTTGCTTGAGGATTTCATACGGGTTTTGGATATCCGTATGTGTATGGATATCTTGAACGAAAGAAGCCTCTGCTGCCGCCTCACGATCAAGAGCAGGTACAATTAAAGAAGGCTTTCCTTCAGCAGGAATAACAAGACCCATAAAACGTTCATGCGGGTCAGTAAAAAATCCGGTCAAATAGTAGACGTGCTTGGGAGAGGTAATCAACACCGCGTTCAGCTCTTGCTCTGTCAAAAACGTGTGGAGCTTCGAAATGCGCTCTTGAAACAACTTCTTCACCCTGCTTTCACCAATTATTCTATTGCGAGAATACCACTTCCCCATCAAAAAAAGAAGAGTTCAATTGCAAAATCTACTTCGGATCGGACAACCTAAAGGTGGGGTGAAAACAAAAATGGAACAAATACTCGTCCATCAGGATGGCAAGCAGTTTGCTTTTCACATATCGGGGAAAGGCCAGCCGTTATTGTGTATCCATGCGCCATGCATCGGCTCTATCAATTTTGTTTATCAGCAAACACTCGCAGATACTTATCAGCTCATTGTCCCTGATTTGCCCGGACATGGTGACAGTTCGCCCATGGAGAAGCCCTATTCTATTAGGGAATTGGCAGAACGACTCCATAAGCTGATCCCGTCTCTCGGCATTGAGCGTCCCTTTATTTTGGGGTACTCCCAAGGTGCTTCTATCGCCCTAGAATATTGCCTTCGTTATCCTGATCATGCGCGAGGCGGTATACTCGTGAGCGGTTTTTCCGAAGTGAATGACCTATATTTGCATGGACGATTTTGGATGGCCCGAGCGTTGTCGATGCTTCACGGAGTCCCTCTTCTTGCCCGTTCCATTGCCTCCTCACATGTCAATAGCCCAGAAATGCGGGAAAAATGGACGGCGCACGCCTCCAAAACAGATCCCACCAGCTTAAAATACCTTTATACTGCCGGACACCGCTATCAATGTACAGAGCGCCTGGGCAACATCCAGCTTCCGATTTTACTTGCCTATGGCGGACAAGATAAACGTATGCATCATTATGCGCAAATGCTGACACTGAAATTGCCAAAAGCAAGACTTGAGATAATCCCTAACGTAAAGCATCAAGTCATCACGAAAGCCGCCCCTGCACTCAATCAGTTGTGCCGCACCTTCATGGAAGAAGGATAAATAAGAAAAGACAGAAGGACGGTATCTCCATTCCCTTCTGTCTTTTTGTGATTGGACTAGTTCTTCATCCGCGGGTCGAGTGCATCACGCAAGCCGTCCCCAATTAAGTTAAAGCCGAGAACTGTCAGCATGATAGAGAGCCCTGGAAAAATAACGGTCCATGGTGCTTTCTGAATGTACTGACGTGAATCAGCGAGCATTTTTCCCCATTCTGGTTCTGGCGCTTGTGCTCCCAGTCCGAGAAAGCCAAGTGCAGCTGCTTCAATAATTGCTGTTGCGATCCCCATCGTCCCGGTCACAATGATTGGTGCGAGGCTGTTCGGCAAAATATGCTGCATGATAATCCGGGAATTTTTCATTCCGATTGCCCGTGCGGCCATGACGAATTCCTCTTCCTTTAAGCTCAATACACGGGCGCGTACTAACCGTCCAAATGTCGGAATGTTAATAATCGCAATGGCAATCAAGGCGTTTTGCAAAGATGGCCCCAAGATGGCAACGACAGCGATTGCCAAAAGAATACTCGGAAAGGCAAGCATAATATCAAAGAGACGCGAAATGATCGTATCGATCCATCTGCCATAGTATCCTGCCAAAAGACCAAGCAAGGTCCCTACGAGAACGGAGCCAATGACAGAGAACGTCCCTACCCACAAGGAGATTTGTGCCCCATAAATAACGCGACTAAAGACATCACGACCATTGTAATCTGTTCCAAACCAATGCGCTTCGGAAGGTGGCTTGTTTTTCATCACGAGCTCGCCTTTGTCGTACGGATACGGAGCAATCCATGGAGCTAGTACCGCCACAACAATGAAAAACAAAATGATCCCGAAGCCCACCAACGCCAGCTTGTTTTTTCGTAGCGTCCTCCATGCATCCTTCCAAGGAGAGACAACTTCTTCTTGCTTCACTTTAAAAGGTACTACCTGACCTTGTGGTTGTAATTGTGGTTGTGCCATGTCTCTTCGTCCCTCCTTAGCGATATTTGATGCGCGGATCGATATAGGCGTACAGAAGGTCGACCAAGAGATTGATCAGGACGAAAATCGTCGCGATTACAAGGATACCCGATTGAATAACCGGATAGTCACGGTTTCCAATGGCGGTCACAATATAGCGACCAACTCCTGGCCATCCAAAGATCGTCTCTGTCAAAACGGCTCCACCCAGCAGCAACCCTGTTTGCAAGCCAATTACCGTCAAGACAGGGATCAGGGCATTTTTCAGCGCATGCTTGTACACGACCCAAAACTGTGTCAGCCCTTTTGCGCGAGCGGTTCTGACATAGTCGGCACGCATGACTTCCAGCATGCTCGAACGAGTGATACGTGCAATGATCGCCATCGGGATCGTACCTAACGCGATTCCCGGCAGGATCAAATGCTTGATAACTTCCCATAGCTGATCCCATCGACCAGCCATCATCGTATCCAGTATATAAAAGTGCGTAATAGCCTCTATGGGATTACGCGAATTGTCGCGACCAACTGATGGCAGCCATTTCAGTTCTTGGGCAAACACCCATTGCTCCATCAAACCTAGCCAAAAAATCGGCATGGATACACCAACCAAAGCGATCAACATCGCACAGTAGTCAAACCAGGAGTTTTGCTTCCACGCAGAAAGAATCCCTGCATTTACACCGATAAACACCGCAATCAGCATGCTCACAATTGTAAGTTCAGTCGTCGCCGCCAAATAAGGCATGATTTCATCTGAAATCGGCGCATTCGTTTGCAATGATTCCCCAAGATTTCCACTCAAAATATTTTTCATATAATCGAAATACTGTATGTACCACGGATTATTCAATCCCAAAGCTTCTCGTATGTCTGCAATCGCTTGTGGTGTTGCTTTTTCTCCCAAAATCGTCAAAGCCGGATCACCAGGGATGGCACGAATAATGGAAAAAACGATGATTGACATGCCCACTAAGACAGGAATGAGCATTAAAATTCTTCGAATGCTGTAAGCTAGCAATGCCATCTCCTCGCCTTCCTGCATAAAATAATGGCTAAATGAATGAAAGGAGGGTAAGAAGAGGTATGCACTCCTCTTACCCTTTTCCGATGAATCAGCTTACTTGAAGTCTACCTTTTCCAAACTTTCAGATCCTTTTGGATGCGGGTTGTAGTCGACGATATTCGCTTTTCCTGCCAATGCTGGTGTAGAGTGTGCCAGCGGAACCATTGGCACATCTTTGAAAATGATCTCTTGTACTTTTTTGTACATTTTTTCGCGCTCTGCTTGGTCTGGGGTGGACTGTGCTTTCATCATCAATTGATGTGCTTCTTCGTTTGCCCAACGTGTATAGTTGTTGCTTCCGATGTTGTTTTTGTCGAGCAAGACAGCCAAGAAGTTGTCAGGGTCGCCATTGTCACCTGTCCAACCAAGCATGAACATTTCTTGCTCACCCAAACGAGTCTTTTCCAAATACGTTGCCCATTCCATCGTCACGATCTCAGCATCAACCCCGATTTTCTTCAGGTCTTGCTGGATTGCCTCTGCAATCTTCACACCTTCTGGCATGTACGGACGTGGAACTGGCATTGCCCAAAACTTGATTTTAAAGCCGTTTGGATGTCCTGCTTCGGCCAGCAATTGTTTTGCTTTATCGAGGTTGAACTCACGATCTTTAATATCGTTGTTATGTCCCCACATCGTTTTTGGCATTGGGTTGACTGCTGGTTCTCCAACCCCATCGAAGAAGGCTGTTACGATTTCAGGTTTGTTAATCGCATAAGCAATGGCTTCACGAACCTTTGGATTGTCGAGTGGCTTCTTCTCTACGTTGAAGCCGATGTATCCGATGTTATTAGTAGGACGCAGGAAGAGTTGCAGGTCTTTGTTGTCTTTTACTGCTGGGATATCATCTGTGTTCAGACCATCCATCAAGTCAATCTCACCAGATGCCAAAGCAGTCAGACGTGCCGTGTTTTCCGGAATGACCTTGAACACCAGCTTATCGAGCTTCGGATATCCTGTGCTCCAGTAATCAGGGTTTTTCTCAAGTGTGATCGTGTCGTTGCGCTTCCACTCTACGAATTTGAAAGGTCCTGTACCGATTGGATGCTCATTGAATTTCTTAACATCCTTTTTCAATGCCTCAGGCGAGCCAATCGCGAAAGGAGACATTGCCAGGTTGGCAAGGAATGGAGCCAATGGACGATTCAACGTGAATTTTACAGTGGTCGGATCGACTGCTTCTACAGATTTGATAATGTGAGTCGCGTCACCCTTGTACCCACCAAACTGGCTCACGTAGTACTCGTAGCCCTCTGGTGAATGCTGTGGATGGCTCTTGTCGCTCCAGCGCTCGAAGTTGTATTTAACCGCCTCTGCATTGAAATCAGTTCCATCGTGGAATTTCACGCCTGATCTCAGTTTCAGCGTATAAACGAGACCATCAGGAGTCACTTCCCATTTCTCGGCCAACGATGGAGCGAGCTCTGTTGAGCCATCCGCGAAGCCAATCAATGTATCCATAATGTTCTCGGTTACCTTAAATGTCTCACCATCTGTTTGCGTAATTGGGTCAAGCCCTTTTGTGTCTGCACCGCGACCGATGATTAATTGCTTCGGTCCAGTTTTTGCAGGCTTATCTGCAGGTGCCGGAGTTTCTGTCTTTGCTTGTTCTGCCGGCGCTTGTGTCGTAGAAGTGCTAGAGCATCCAGCAATCAGCATGGCCAGCGCCACTAGGCTGGTCATGGTTGCGGAGAGAACTCTCTTCTTCATGAAAACATCCCCCTTTTTCTACTATTAGTCGCATGTTCCTTTTTGGTAAATGGCCGATACAATACCTCCTGCTTTGCATCCCCCCTTTACAAGACTTCCTATTCGGCAGGCAAACTCCCTTTTGTCGATTAGGACTTGTATAAGTGACAAGCAACAAAGTGACCATCGCCTGTGTCCGCAAATTCTGGGCGCACAGTACGACACTCCTCTGTCACATGGGGACACCTCGTATGGAATGTACAGCCACTTGGAGGTTTTGCAGGGCTCGGTACATCTCCCTGGAGGATCACTCTTTCTCGTACTGCATCAGGGTCTGGCGAAGGTACAGCCGAAAGTAATGCTCTCGTGTACGGATGGAGCGGATTAGAATACAACTGGCTACTCGTCGTCAGCTCGACAATTCTGCCAAGGTACATCACGCCCACCCGATCGCTGATATGACGCACTACGCTCAAATCGTGGGCAATGAACAAGTATGTAAGGCCGAATTCGCGTTGCAAATCCTGCATGAGGTTGAGCACCTGCGACTGAATGGACACGTCTAGTGCAGACACAGGCTCATCCGCAACGATCAATTTGGGTTTGAGCATCAGCGCTCTCGCAATACCAATCCGCTGCCTCTGTCCTCCACTGAATTGATGCGGATAGCGGCTCGCGTGATAGCTGCTCAGACCAACGATCTCCAGCATTTCCTGCACGCGCTTTTTTCGCTCTGCCGAAGAACCCAAGCCATGTACAATCAAAGGTTCTTCCAAAATCTTCTCAATGTTATGTCTAGGGTTAAGCGAAGCAAATGGATCCTGAAAGACAATTTGCATGTCACGTCTCATCTTTCTCATTGCATCTGTGGAAAGTGACATGACATCTGTCCCGTCAAAGTTGATTTCACCAGAGGTCGGTTCAATCAGTCGCAGCAAGGAACGCCCCGTAGTGGACTTTCCACAGCCACTCTCACCTACCAGCCCCAAGGTTTCGCCACTCTTAACGGTAAACGAAACGTCATCTACCGCCTTTACTACACCTACTTCCCCTCCAAGAACACCGCCTGTGATTGGATAGTATTTTTTTAAATTTTTTACAACCAGAAGATCTTCAGCCACCTGCATGCTCCTCTCGGGTTATTCGGTCAGCCAGCAGCGGGAAAGGTGATTGTCCCCTACCACTTTTAATTCTGGCATCTCACTGCGGCATCGGTCTGAAACTTTATCGCATCTAGGGGCAAAACGACATCCGACAGTAAGCGAACCCGGGATCGGGACATTGCCTGGAATCGAATAGAGACGCTCCTGTGATCCTTCCAGCTTCGGCAACGAATTCAACAAGCCGATCGTATAAGGATGCTTCGGATTTTTTAAAATCGTACGGACATCGCCTTGTTCAATCACGTTGCCTGCATACATCACCACGACACGGTGACACATTTCCGCAACGACCCCAAGATCGTGAGTAATGAGGAGAATGGATGTGTCAGCTTCCCGGTTGAGTTGGCGCATCAGGTCCAATATCTGCGCTTGAATCGTCACGTCGAGCGCAGTAGTAGGCTCGTCTGCAATCAAAAGCGCTGGATTGCAAGCCATTGCCATCGCAATCATGACACGCTGCCTCATGCCTCCAGAAAGCTGGTGCGGGTATTCATCGACAATCGCGTCCGCTCGAGGAATTCCGACTTTTTTCAACATCTCAATAGCACGTGCTCTTGCGTCCTTCTTGCTCGCTTTCGTATGTAATCGGACTGATTCTCCTATCTGGTCTCCAATCGTAAATACCGGATTTAAAGACGTCATCGGCTCCTGAAAGATCATCGCAATTTCATTTCCGCGGATGTCTCTCATTCGCTTTTCATCGACAGATACGAGATCCTCCCCCTTGAATTTAATCGAACCTCCCACGATTCTCCCTGGGGGATTGGGTACTAGCTTCATGACGGAAAGGGAGGTAACGCTCTTTCCGCAGCCGGATTCGCCTACGATACCGACTACTTCTCCTTTTTGTACCGTGATCGTCACGCCATCAACGGCAGGGATTTGGCCGCGGTCCGTGAAAAAGTGCGTTTGCAGGTTTTCAATTTGTAGGACAGGATGTGACACGTGGCTCACCTCTCTCACCGAAATATACTTCCAAAATAGACCTATCCATAGACATTATGTCATTTATTCAATTTTTTCGCAACACAATAAATTCTAACTATTACCTTTTTACTGACTAAAAAGAATATTTGACTCGCGCTTGAAAATTATGTAAAAGAATTTTATGATAGCCCTTTCATTGTTGATGTAGCCTCATATGCACTGTTTAGGCAGATCGTACGAAGCATCAGTGGTCACATGCAAAAGACCCGCCTGTACGGGTCTTTAGTCACTGGGGCTTTCTGCACCCCTTCTTTTTGCGCGTAAACCATTTTCACGGTTCAAAAAAACTCCCTACCCAATCGACAAAACTCTGCGCTCCACTTTTAATGCTTCCACCCAAAGTCAAACCGATCCGACTGACATAGTTGACCATTTCCTTCGGGTTGGCAGTCTGAACCTGCTTGCCCATTACCGCGATCTCTACTTGTCCTTGATCCACTTTTTTGATGGAAAAGGTTTGCGCCTGCCCCTCTGGCACCCCACTCACCTTGGATATTCCACGCTCAGCCGTTTGCAATCCCAAAACTACCCCGACCAGCAAGATGATTAACAGTCCAGTTAGCTTCATCGTCACGTTCATGCCCGTCACCTCTTTGCAGGCTCGTCAGAAACTGGTTTGCCTACTTTTTCAGCTTGCTGATAATAGGCTGCGAAAACATCTGCCAATGCTTCTGCCGTATTCCTGCTTTCCTGCACGCTGTTTTCCGTACCACCTATTTCTATTAACAGGCTTCCCGGGGAGAGTGACTGATTATACTCACCATGATCCGTTTTTGCGCCTTTTTCCATCACGCCACGCGAAAGCTCTGGGTACATTTTTTCCATCAACTCATGTAGCTCTGTTGCAAACGCCTCATTTTTCTCGTAGCTTTTGTTTCTTTTTCCGATGACGAACAACACTCTTCCATATGTTTTCCCTTTGATCGTGACCGTCGTACGCTCTCGTGGCGCTGTGTCTCGATGCAGATCGAAAAAGTAGTACAGTTCCTTGTTTTTCTCTGTTGCCGCTTTGACCACTTGCAAAGATTCCGCGTAGGAAAAGGAGTAATGCATTTTTTTGTTCAAAAGCTGTTGATAGATGTCGTCGGTGCTCACATCGGAACCAATCCCTCTGTCATTCAACGCTTCTGATAAGTACTTGCTGATTAACGATATATTTCTCGTAGGATGATCGACTGAGGTTCCCACTGACTTCGTCTCACTAAACCACGATTCCCGGTTGTGCGAGTTATAGATGTAGACGATTTTTTTACCGTCCGTGATTGAATTGGGCACAGGAGCTGGCTTTGCTTCACCTGACTTGGTGGTATCCTCCGGCTTTGGCTCTACGATTGGAACTACTTGCGATTGATCTGCTACCTGTTTTGGATGGGCGGGATACTCCAAATAAAAATCTGCGAGAGAAGCTCCCTTTCCCTGTACGACAAATCTGGCATCCTCTGTCGTCACCATCCCAGGCAGCTCCCTGCCTAGCAAGCTGCGCAAGTCTCCCGGTTGTATATTGGTTGCCAAGCGAAAGAGAAAACCCGTTACGCTATTCGTGCGATCATCAGCCTGTGCTTGCACGGTTTCGGACAAAACCGGAATTTCCTGCCCCATCCATCCCAAAATCGCCAGACTGGAAATATGAGAAGCGGCCTGTTGAATGGCGGAGGACGAAATTGCGATTCGATTCCCGCCGAGCGAAAGCACTCCTGTCATGACAAACAGGAAGGCGGTTATAAATGAAAGAACAACGAATTGGCGTTGAATGAGGGTCGCCATCAGTCTCACTCCTCTAGCTGTAGCATGATTGCACGTCGGGAGAACTTTCCCTTTCCCTCGTGCTTGTCTATGCTTTAGCTTATGAGGCTCATAGAGACGATAGAACCCTTTTCTAGCTTTTCTCTCTCACTCTAGCTTTTCATGACTTAGTGGGTATACGAGCCGCTATTTTCTTCATTTACGGCACTGTGCAAGGCCCGATTCAGGCCTGTTGCGATCACATTAGCCACGCCTTCAATAAAATCATCAATTTCTTTTGGCGTGACGACCAGATCCTGTCCAAGCGGCCGGAGGACCTCATGAATCAGTTGCCGTTTCTCTTCTTCCGGCAGTGAACCTACCAATCCCATGAATGTCTTACGGGATTCCAAGTCAGGCAAATCCTCTTCGGTATACGGTTCCTTACGCTCTGGCAGCGTACTCAATGCCAGTTTGTTAAACACCCGCTTGCTCTCCACCATGGATTGTCCAAAATGCCCCAGCAAGTATGTAATCGCATCATTTACAATCGTGGAGGCAAAAACGACCGTAGGGACTCCTATCGCAATCACAGGCACACCAAGTGTCTCCTGATCAATCGCTTTGCGCTTGTTTCCGACTCCTGATCCGGGATGAATCCCTGTGTCCGATATTTGAATCGTAGTGTTGACCCGGTGCAGCGCGCGGGACGCAAGTGCATCGATACAGATGACAAAATCGGGTTTGCTTTTTTCCACGACGCCAAAAATAATTTCACTCGTTTCTATACCCGTAATCCCAAGGACGCCCGGTGATAGCGCACTGACTTCCCGATACCCTTCTCCAACGGTTTCAGGCGCCAGCGTGTACAGATGGCGTGTAATCAACAAATTTTCCACAACCATTGGTCCAAGCGCATCGGGGGTCACATTCCAGTTACCCAGACCAACGACGAGAGCCTTTTTGTCCTCTGTGATCCCCAGTTGCTTGAGAAACATCGCAAATTCGGCGGAAAAGCGCTTGGCCACCTGCTCCTCAATCGATGTATCGTTATCCCGCAGCTTGGGCACTTCAATGGTTAGGTAATGCCCCGGGAGCTTGCCGATTTCCTTTCCCGCTTCCTCTGTTTCCACATGCAATCTCGTTACTTTCACATTGGGCTCGCTATCGTCAGCTTGCAGCCAAATGCCTTCAATATCACTCTGGTTTTGCTGCTGAGCAAGCTCGTGGGCCTCCAAGGCCAGATCCGTACGAATGGAATAACCAGACAAGTCAATGTTATGTGCCATGTTCATCAGCTCCTTTGATCCGAAGTGAAAAAAGTACTGACCATTTTGTTCCTGCTACTAGCTTGCTTGAATCCTGCATTTTTATTCCGAATCCATTCTTGCAAATGGGTTCGCCCCATGCTAGAATTACTTTGTTGTATGACTGTATGTCTATGGTCGTATTAAGGAGGTGACACACATGCCAAACATTAAATCCGCGATTAAACGCACCAAAACAATCGAAAAGCGTCGCGCACACCGCGCTTCTCAAAAGTCTGATCTGCGTACTTCCATCAAGAACTTTGAGAAAGCTGTCGCTGCTTCCGATGTAGCATTGGCGAAATCTACTCTTCTGGTGGCTGTGAAAAAGCTGGACAAGGCCGCTTCGAAAGGTCTCATTCATAAAAACGCAGCAAACCGTCAAAAGTCTCGTTTGATGAAAAAGCTTAACGTTCTGAGCGCTCCTGTAGCGTAAGAGACCAAGCGCCAAAAAACCCCGTGAACATCTTGTTCTAGGGGTTTTTTACTATGAAAAATCGTCATGACCGTTTTGTTCGTTCGTCATGTGCACGTGCAATAAATAATTCGAGGGCGAGGCGCTTGTCCACTTGCCCTGACTTCATCCGGAAATCTTCTTCGGCTAAGATACCTAGCAGTTTTTTTAACGACTCCTCAGAAAAATGACGCGCTTGTTCCATTGCTTTTTTCACTGCGTAGGGATGCATTTTAATCATGCCTGCCACTTGTTGTTGTGAATAACCACGCGGGGCCAATTGCTTGACATGCAACAGCATGCGGAACTGCCTCGCCAAGAGAGCCAGCAGTTTGATCGGCTCCTCTCCTGTTTTCATGCAGTCGTACATCATCCTGAGTGCCTTGTCCAATCTCCCCGAAGCGACCTGTTCAATCAGCCCGAATACATCCTGCTCCAGCGTACGTGCTCCGAGCAGCTCAATAGCGTCATCCGTGATGCTTTCCCCCACCCCGACAAACAGAGCCATCTTTTCGATTTCCTTGTCCAGTAGACGTAGCTCGGCTCCTACTCGCTCCACAAGCTTCATGGTCTGCTGACGATCAATTTTCGCCTGGTATTTACCCGCTTGCCGCTCTACCCATCCGTATAAATCCCCGTCTTTTAGCAACGGAAAAGGGATCACTTTCGCTTTTTGCTGCAACGTTTTAACCAGCTTTTTTCGTTCATCGAGCTTGTCCGCTTCTGTATGTAGAATAAGCGTAGTGTAGGGGGGCGGATTTTGCAAATAATCGAGCAAAGCATCTGGGTCACTTTCTACCTTCGTCGAAGGCTTACTTCCTGTTAAAAAGTAGGCTTGTCTGGCAATTACCAATCGATGCTCGCCCATAAACGGCAAGGTTTCCGCATCCTGCAGAATTTCACTCAATCCTGTTTCGGTGCAATCATACATGCTCATATTCAAATCCATAAATTCTGGATCAATCATTTCTTTACGAGCCACCGCCAAAAAATCTTCGGCCAGAAAAGACTCCGGACCGTATAAGACGTAGATCGGCGAGAATTGTTTTTGCCGTATTTCGCGAATAGCCGATAGGAGTGGCATACGTTTTCTCCCCTTTCCTTCTTCTTACCTGCGTTATTATAGCACATGTTGATGAGAGCAAAGCGAAAAAAAACCGCCACCAGTGAATCGGTAGCGGCTTTTTCATCCGTTGGCACCTCTATGTAAACGTTTAGGGAAAAGCCCCGGGAT
Source organism: Brevibacillus brevis NBRC 100599 (assembly GCF_000010165.1). NCBI lineage: Bacteria > Bacillati > Bacillota > Bacilli > Caryophanales > Paenibacillaceae > Brevibacillus > Brevibacillus brevis. The sequence goes on along the minus strand of NC_012491.1, from coordinate 2,087,811 downwards.
TCCTCCTCCCCAAACGGTAAGCAGGGGGTGCTTGATAATGTACTATACGCAGAATCCCCGCAAGCGGTGCCGGTCCATACGCGGAAAAAAGTTAGTCATTATCTTTATTTTTTTTCTTCTCTTTATTTTTTCCCTTGTCTTTCTCCTCTTGCTTGTCCCCGTCGTCGTCCTTTTTGTCATTAGCAGGTTCTTTGTCTTCTCTGTCCGGATTCTCATCCAGTCCGATCGGCCAGCCCGATGGTTGATCATCTGTCATTACTGGCGGTGGAGGTACAACTTTCTTCGGTGGCTGTGGCGGATTCGTTTTCTTCGGTGGCGGTGTCTGCTTTTGAACGTTCTTTGCCGGTGGCCTTTTACTCTTCGTCTGAGTAGCCGATTTCGTAGACTTTTTCGTCTTGTCCTCTTCCTCTTTTGAATTCGATGATATTGGATTATTGCTTGGAGGAGTGGGAGCATCTGGCCCGGGGGTTTTAGGTTGTTCCACGGCCGCTGGCGTCATGTCCGTTCCGTTCTGGAACGAATCGACTTCTTGCTTCTTACCATCACCGCCAGAGAAAAGCATGCCAACCAATAAGCTGGCTGCGACGGCTGTAGTACCAAGACTAGCCATCCACACTTTCATCCGCTTCCACTTTTTTGATTCCGGCAGTGAAGACGACTCACGCTTAACTTCCAGAGTGGGCAGGATTTCCTCGTTCACCATAGATTTCACCGCAGCAGGCTTTGCAGCGGCTGACTCCAGCTTGGGTAGGATAGAATCTACGATGCTGATCGGAGGTACGACAGGGGGTAGATGTTCCAATTGTTGTGACACATCTTTCAAACGGTTGTACATAAGCTGCAGGTCAGTATCTTTCTGGATCAAACGATGGAGTAGTTGCTGCTCTGACTCCGACAAATCTCCATCCAAATCCCGCTGCATGAGTTCAAAAATCTCTTCGTTGGTCATCAACCGATCCCCCCTTTCTGGTAGTCGTACAACAGCTCCTGTAACTGTTGCCTAGCCCGAAATAAGTACGACTTTACCGTGTTAAGCGGCAAATCTAGTGCCTCCGCTATTTCTTGATAAGACAAATCCTCCAGATAGCGGAGTACTACAACCATTCGATATTGCTTTGGCAATCTTCCGATGGCTTCCTGGATGTCATTCGACAGCCCGGTGAGAAGGATTTCTTCCTCTACGTTGTTACGATCAGGAATGATCAACTCGTGCTCGTCAATTGAGACCGTTTCCTTCTTCGCGCGAAATTTATCCATACAAACGTTGCTAACAATGCGTTGTACCCAGGTAGAGAACTTTGCTTTTTCCTGATAGGTGTCCAACTTTCGATAAATTCGAATGAGGACTTCCTGGGAGGCATCGAGCGCGTCTTGTTCGTTCCCTAGAATATAATAAGCGCTTCGGTAAACGGAGGTCTCAATAGATCGAAGCAGTTCAACTAGCGCGTCATGATCCCCGGATTGCGCCATCCTGATCAACTCTGCTTCATGCATATTCTCTTCTCCCCCCTACAGACGGTTCGCTCATTGAAAAAGTTGCAAACAGATTATGTATCCAATATTTGGGCCTGCCAATATAATCCCGTAGGTGTAATAACCAGCGTAATCGCTCCATGAGCATCAGTCCTGTACACGGCGGAACCCGATTTTTTTAGGCGATGTAGCACTTCGGGCGAAGGATGCCCGTACCGATTTTTCACCCCGGCAGAGATTACAGCGGCTTTTGGTGCTGTGACTGCAAGGAGCTCTTCGGTACTCGAGGTATTGCTTCCATGATGGGCTACTTTCAAAACATCCACAGAAGTCAAACCGTTTTGAACAAGCTGACTTTCCCCATCCTTTTCAATGTCACCCGTAAACAATACAGTCTTGTTGAAAGCAGTCAGCTGGAGTATTACGGATGCATCATTTCCTGAAAAAGTCGATTCACCCGGGTGCAGCCACTTCCACTCGATTCCTGGTGCATCTGACCATGATTGACCCGGAAGCCCGGTTAGTATCGGAACTCCTTCTTGTTGGAAAAGTTGGACAATCTCACCCTCCAATTTCGAAGGTGCTGTTCCATTCACCAATACCTCTCCAAAAGAAAAATGAGGAACAAGCGATTTGAATCCCCCAATGTGATCCAGATCGCCATGCGTCATGATGACACGATCGATTTTCTCGATTCCTCTGGCCATCAGAAACGGCAGAACGACGTCTTTCCCCACCTCAAATGGGTCACGTTTTTCCATCCATGGTTCAGCAGCTGGGAACTGCATTGTCCCACCCGCATCCATTAAGTATACCTTCTGATCACCAATTTCGACAACGATGGAATCCCCTTGTCCGACATCAAGGAAGGTAATTCGCACTTCTTCGACTCCTGAAAACGGCTGTCTCGCCGCTACAATGAACGAAAGAAATATAACGAAAGTAAGCATTATATCACGCTTTCGATGATAGCCCAACCTCCATGAAATGGGCAGAGCACCCAAAAAACAGGTATACAAAGCAAGCCACCACCACGAAGGATGCGGCCAATAGGTAAAGGGCAGCCTCATTTTTTCAATAGCAAACAGTGGAAGATGAATCCATTTCAGCATTGCCGTCGATAACCAAACAGGAATCACCGCCAAAAACGGGTGGACGAAATCGAGGACAACTGCAATATACCCGAATGGTAGCGCTATGGCCGAGAGAATCGGTGTCACTACCAAATTGACCAGCCAAGACACAGGTGAGAACAAATGAAAATGGTAGATGAGAAACGGAAAAGAAACAAGCTGGGCTGACAAAGTAACCGCCAGCAGTGTACGAATCCAGACAGGTACCCGAACAAACACATGCAAGCTGTATGGCACAAAAATGATCAGACCAAGTGTTACCGCAAAAGAAAGCTGAAAACCGACATGCCACAGCTGATACGGATTCATCAGCAGCATTAGGATGAGTGCCCCAGCCCAGACGTCTTTGCCATCCAACTTCTTTCCAACTACCTGGCAGAGAAGCCCCACACTTCCCATCAGTCCAGATCGGATCGCCGACGCGCTGGCTCCCACCAGAAGCACATACCCGATCAAGAACAAAATCGTTACAACAAATGCTAGTCTGCGTCTGATTCCAATCCGCTCCAAACACCACATAAACATAGAGCTGACCAATGTCACATGCAAACCGGAAATTGCGAGGATATGACTTAAGCCCAAATTCGAATACATCGCCGCAAGCTCGGGGTTCACCTCTTGTCCAAGACCAAGCAGGAGCGACTTCATATAACCCGCTGTTTCTGTATCTGTAAATAATAATTCAATTCGCCTTGCACCCGAGTCCTGCCATTCTTGAAAGCTCGCCCAAACAGAAAAAGCAGGTGTCATCTCAACCGCTTGATAGCTTGTTTCCCCTGTGACATGGACACCTTGCCAATACAAATAGCTGGCGTAGTCGAAGGCATGAGGATTGCGCGCAGGAGCTGGTAAGGATAGTCGGATCGGAGCCGCGATAACACTCCCACGTCTCCACTGCTCTATTTGTTTTGCTTCTTGGAAAGAGGCAAGTTTAACACGAAGCGCGATTTTTTCGAGAGACCAATGCTCGTTCTGATCACGCTCGTTTTCACCCCAGGATGTTATCGTGACAAAAAATCGTGCTGCATCGCCGTCCCGTCTCACAGGAGAATCAATGACACCTTCTATCCAGATGGTCTGCTCCCTTTCTGCTAATGGTTTCACTTCAGAGCTGTGGAGATTCTCGTACCCATAAAAAAAGAGACCTGCTAGAATAGAAATCAGTGAGTAGCACGCAACGCATTTGCGGTATGGTAACGGGATACATGCAACGACTCCCCCTAATAAGCCTGTAGCCAATAGCAGCCAAGCAGGATGCAAATAGGCGGACAGAATGAGGCCGATCATCATCGCTAGGCTTGCTATCCATACTGACACTGTAATTCCCCCGTCCTGTTCTTTCATGAACCGTTATGTCGAACGATTCATGGTCTCCTAAGGGAGTATATCTAACCGAATGGGGACAAAAATAGAAAAGAAGAAAGGCTAATTCCCTTGTAGAATCAGCGTTTTCGAGGTCAATCACTGGCATTCATAAGAGATTGCGTTGATTGTCGATACATGATAGAGTTAGCAGGAGCAATCCAGTGAGAGGAAGAGTCATTTCTTATGTGCGGAATCGTATCACTCTATAACAAGCGGCAAAAGCCTGTTCAACAAGAAGCGATTAGTGCAATGACGGGTGTCATCCTGCACCGTGGTCCAGATGACGATGGTTTTCACCTTGAAGACAACATCGCCCTGGGCTTTCGTCGTTTAAGCATCATTGACGTGGAAGGCGGACATCAACCGCTGTTTAACGAAACACGTGACATCTGGATTATCGGTAACGGCGAAATCTACAATTACAAAGAGTTACAGCAATGGTTAAAGGACATCGGTCACGTTTTCCACACCGATTCTGATATTGAAACCATCCTCCACCTTTATGAAGAGGTAGGAACAGATGCACCTAAGCATTTACGCGGGATGTTTGGCTTTACGATCTACGACTCCCGTAAAAAACGTCTGTTTGGGGCACGCGACCATTTTGGAATCAAGCCTCTCTACTATGTTGAGACGAATGATTCGATCGGGGTTGCCAGTGAGATCAAAAGCTTGCTGGAGCTGCCAGGCTTCAAGCGCGAAGTGAATCCAACCGCTTTTTATCACTATTTGACGTTCCAATATGTACCTGATCCTGAAACGATGTTTGCTGGCATTTACCGTATACCACCTGCACACTCGTTCGTGGTTGAAAACGACCAGATCAAGCTGGAAAGGTACTGGGATGTAGAATTCAAGCCTGATGAAAGCAAGCCGTTCTCTTATTTTGTTGAGGGTACGCGCAGTGTCATGCTTGAATCTGTCGACAAACACCGAATTAGCGAAGTTTCTCGTGGAGCCTTCTTGTCTAGTGGTGTTGACTCTAGCAGTATCGTTGGGATGTTGCGTACATTTGAGCCAGTCAAATCTTTTTCTGTTGGCTCTGATATTCCTGGTTATAGCGAGCTCGATTATGCGAAGCGAACCGCAGCATACTTGGGATCGGAGCATTTCGAGCGCGTGATAAACGCCAAGCAGTACATGGATGAATTACCAAGACTGATCTGGCATCAGGACGAACCGGTAGCAGACCCATCTGCCATCTTGCTCTATTTCGTAGCACAGATGGCGAGTGAACACGTAACCGTTGTATTGTCCGGTGAAGGTGCAGATGAATTTTTTGGCGGATACAATATTTACAGAGAGCCTCATTCTCTCAAAATGTTTTCCGGAATGCCTGGCTGGATGCGCCAATCCATCGGATACATGGCAGAACGCCTCCCTGATCAGGTAAAAGGGAAGAACTTCCTCATCCGCGGGTCGAAAACGGTTGAACAGCGCTTCTTCGGAAACGCACTGATTTTCAGCGAAGAGATGAAAAAGCGCGTCGTCATGGAGGATATTACCCGTTCGGAATCGTATGTATCTCCTTTCACCATTACAGAAGAGATTTACAAACGCGCTTCCGAATATGATGATGTGACCAAGATGCAATACTTGGACATTCACACTTGGCTCAGAGGCAACATTTTGATGAAGGCCGACAAGATGACGATGGCCAATTCTTTGGAGTTGCGAGTGCCTTTCATTGATCTGAAGGTATTTGAATTCGCCGCTACCATTCCAACCAAGTACAAAATTGCCAACGGCACGACCAAGCACGTTCTTCGTGAAGCGATGAAAGACTTCTTACCACCTGAGATCCAATCGAGAAAAAAGCTGGGCTTCCCTGTTCCGACTCGTCATTGGCTCAAAAACGAATTTTACAAATGGGCAAAAGAGATCATTTTTGAATCCAAGGTGGATAATTTGATCAATAAGGCCTATGTGCTCTACATGCTCGATGAACACCGTGAAGGCAATGCGGATTACAGCCGCAAAATCTGGACGATCCTGGTCTTCATGCTGTGGCATCAGATCTTCATTGAGCAAAAGCACAATTTTGAGCCTTATGTCAGCCCGAATGTAGACCTTCGCCGCAAGAAAAATTCTTCGCTGCAGCATATCGGCTAACGGCGAAAACAGACTAAATAGATTTGCAGGCCCTCTCTTACTTTTCGTAGCATCGTTTATAGAGAACAAGTTCTCTCTATGAACGTATCGCTACGTGAAGGACGGGAGGGTTTTTTGTTATGGTGTTGGAATGGTGGGAGCGTTATCGCCGTATCCTCTTGCTGACTGCGGCTGTTCTGTTTGTCGGTTGTAGCTATTGGCTCTATCAACGCGACCAATCGCATAAGACTGCCGAACTACCGTTGCATACTCCAGCTTATGCAGCATCAGATGTTGAAACAAAAGAACGAACAGATGATTCAGTTGCTGCTCAACCTGCCAAGCCAGTAAAAGCAACGCAAGAAAAAGATAAGGATAAGGAACCACTCCCCCCTCCTCTCTATGTCGATGTGAAAGGGCAAGTGAAAAACCCCGGTTTATACCAATTTGAACCAGGTACGCGTGTCGCAACTGCCATCGAAAAAGCAGGAGGAGCACTTCCTGATGCTGACCTGGTACAGATCAATTTGGCAGCGCCGCTCGCAGATGGAGCTGCTCTTGTCATCCCGGCTAAAGGGGCAACCGCACCAGTCTCCTCATCCATTGGCCTTGTACAATCCGCTGCAAGCGTATCCACCACTGGTGCCTCTTCAGTCATAAACCTCAACACGGCAACTGCCGATGAGCTCATGAGCCTTCCCGGAATTGGAGAAGCTCGTGCAAAGGCAATCGTGGATTACCGGTCAAAACAAGGACCATTTCGTTCAGCGGATGACCTGAAACAGATTGAGGGAATTGGCGAGAAGATGTTTGCACGGATAAAGGATCGGCTGATGGTACAATGAGATCCGGTCATGATCATAGGTGCTCCTACATAGAATGGGAGAAGAATATCGGAGGGAGGTATGCCCATGAATAGAATTGGGTTCATTGGTACGGGCAGCATGGGCAGTATCTTGATTGAATCATTGCTGTCAGCCAAGGCGCTGACACCTGGTCATGTCATTATCAGCAACAGAACCCCTGCGAAGGCGCAGCAACTGGCAGAAAAACATCCTGGGCTCATTGTCGCGCACAGCAATGCCGATTTGGCCAAAGAAGCTATAACGATCGTGCTGTGCGTCAAGCCACTGGAATATAGCGTGATGCTTGAACAAATCGCTCCTGCCTTAACGCCAGACCACCTGTTGATTACGATCACCAGTCCGATCAAGCTTGCGGATTTGGAGTCTCAAGTTCCTTGTGCCGTTGCCCGAGTCGTTCCTTCTATAACAAATGCCGTCATGAGTGGTGTTAGCTTATGTGAATTCGGATCACGAATCCAAGAGGAACAGCGTCAATTCATACGAAGTCTGTTTGCGCACATTAGCTCCCCTATTGAGATTTCGGAGCCTTTTTTACGAATTACTTCTGACATTGTCAGTTGTGGGCCAGCGTTTATCAGCTATATTTTGCAGCAAATGATTCAAGAAGCTGTTGAAGAAACGGGTATTTCCGCAGAAGCTGCTACCTACATGACTACGCAAATGCTAATTGGGATCGCAGATCTTTTACGGGAAGAAGCGTTCACCCTCCCTACTCTCCAAAAAAGGGTCTGCGTGCCCGGAGGAATTACTGGGGAAGGACTGATTCCTTTGCAAGACGGTATTCCTGGTCTTTTCGCCCAAGTATTTCGCCGCACACAAGCGAAGTTTGCCGAGGATCAGGAACTGGTTGCACGAAATTTGAACAATCAGCCGCATTAGCGTATGACGACGTAAGCGTGGATTGACGAAAAAAGGAGTGGATACCTGTCACTCTCAGGTTCCACTCCTCTTCTTATTTCTTGTCGCCCTTTTCTTAACGAACGACGATATTCACCAGTTTGCCTGGAACAGCGATGACTTTGACGATCGTTTTTCCTTCGATCAGTTCGTTAATCATCTCGTTGTTTTTCGCCATCTCTTCCATCTGTTCTTTCGTCGAATCAGAAGCGATGAGCAGCTTTTCTTTGTTTTTGCCGTTAATTTGCAGGACGATTTCTACCTCGTCTTCAACCAGCTTCGCTTCGTCATACGTAGGCCATGCTGCGTATGCCACGCTCTCGCTGTGACCGAGTTTTTCCCACAGCTCTTCACCCAAGTGCGGAGCGATTGGAGACAGCATTTTTACAAAGTCCTCCATGAATTTCTTCGGCAAAACTTCTGCTTTGTACGCTTCGTTTACGAATACCATCAACTGAGAGATACCTGTATTGAAACGCAGGCCCTCGTAGTCTTCTGTTACTTTTTTCACAGTTTGGTGGTACACGCGCTCCATGCCAGCTACGTTGGAGGTTTCCACGATTTTTTCGTTCAGCTCACCGTTATCACCCACAAACAGACGATATACGCGATCCAGGAAGCGGCGTGCGCCATCCAAGCCTTTTGTCGACCAAGCGATCGAAGCATCCAGTGGCCCCATGAACATTTCGTACATGCGTAGTGTATCGGCACCATGGCTGTCGATGATATCGTCTGGGTTTACGACGTTGCCTTTGGACTTACTCATTTTCTCGTTGTTTTCACCCAGGATCATCCCTTGGTTAAACAGCTTTTGGAATGGTTCCTTTGTAGGTACGACACCGATATCGTACAGGAACTTGTGCCAGAAACGAGAGTAGAGCAAGTGCAGTACCGCATGCTCTGCACCACCAATGTAAATGTCGATTGGCAGCCATTCTTTCAGTTTGTCTGGATCAGCCAATGCCTTGTCATTGTGTGGATCGATGAAGCGCAGGAAGTACCAGCAGCTACCCGCCCATTGCGGCATCGTGTTTGTCTCACGGCGTGCTTTCATGCCTGTTTCCGGATCGATAGTGTTGACCCACTCCGCGATGTTTGCCAATGGCGATTCACCTGTACCGGATGGTTTGATTTCTTTTGTTTTTGGCAACATGATTGGCAATTCGGATTCTGGAACGACTTTCATCGTGCCATCTTCCAGGTGGAGAATCGGAATTGGTTCACCCCAGTAACGTTGACGGCTAAACAGCCAGTCGCGCAGACGGTACGTTACCTTGCGATTTCCTTTGCCTTCTGCTTCCAGCCACTCAATCATTTTGCTGATCGCCTGTTCTTTGTTCAAACCATCGAGCATGCCAGAGTTAATGTGCTCTCCGTCGCCTGCATACGCTTCTTTGGAGATATCGCCACCAGCGATGACTTGCTTGATTGGCAGATCGAATGTTTTCGCGAACTCATAGTCGCGTTCATCGTGCGCTGGAACCGCCATGATGGAGCCTGTTCCGTAGCTGATCAGCACGTAATCTGCAATCCAGATTGGCAGACGCTCGCCGTTAACCGGGTTGATCGCATACGCTCCAGTAAATACTCCTGTCTTTTCTTTTGCCAGATCAGTACGTTCCAAATCGCTCTTGCGCTTTGCTTGATCCAGGTACGCTTCTACTGCTTCTTTTTGAGCCGGTACGGTAATTTGTTCAACCAGCTTGTGCTCAGGAGCCAGTACCGCATAGGTTGCCCCGTAAAGAGTGTCTGGACGAGTCGTAAAGACGGTAAAGGATTCATCATGACCTTCGATACCAAAGGTTACTTCTGCCCCTTCAGAACGGCCGATCCAGTTGCGTTGCATTTCCTTGATGCTCTCTGGCCAATCCAGTTCATCCAGGTCAGCGAGCAGTCTTTCCGCATACGCAGTAATTTTCAAGACCCATTGCTTCATTGGGCGGCGTTCTACTGGGTGTCCGCCACGCTCACTTTTTCCATCAATCACTTCTTCGTTCGCCAAAACCGTTCCCAAAGCAGGGCACCAGTTTACAGCTACCTCGTCAATATAAGCCAAGCCGTGCTCATACAGCTTCGTAAAAATCCATTGTGTCCACTTGTAGTAATGCGGATCAGTTGTGTTAATTTCACGATCCCAGTCGTAGGAAAATCCGAGAGACTTAATTTGGCGACGGAAGGTGTTGATATTGTGCTCGGTGAATTCCGCCGGATCGTTTCCTGTATCGAGCGCGTATTGCTCCGCTGGCAAACCAAACGCATCCCAGCCCATTGGATGGAGAACGTTATATCCTTGCATCCGCTTCATGCGGGACAAAATATCAGTAGCCGTATAGCCTTCCGGATGTCCTACGTGCAGGCCAGCTCCAGATGGATACGGGAACATGTCGAGTGCGTAAAACTTTTTCTTGCCCTCATCCTCGGAGGTTTTGAAGGTCTTGTTCTGCTCCCAATATTGCTGCCACTTCTTTTCGACATTACGATGACTGAATACCATGGTAAAGCACTCCCATCTTAAAATAGGTAAAAATTAAAGAAAACCTCACATCCCAGATCGCTCTTGCGAAAGGGACGAGAGGTTGTTTACATTCCCGCGGTACCACCCAGATTGGCAAATGACAAGCATTCACCCACTTGTTTCATCCGTATCGGGGATAAGCCGCTCACCCTTACGCAGTCATGACTTGGATGACCTTGGGGGCAAGTGCTGGGAGGTGAGTTCAGATAGATCCGGGTTGACTTGCACCATCCGTCAACTCTCTGTGAATGCTCGAATCCGATTCCTACTATTCCTCTTAAACGCGTCGAAATCTGTAGTTATAACGCCATTATAGTCAATCCGAACCAATCATGTCAAACTTTTCGGCTTGCGGGCTGAGAAAAATAGGCGCTCACTCGCTTCTTGTGGTGGCAAATCCGAGTAATCAGCGGTGATGATGATATCTGTGAAGCCAGCATCTGTCAGCCAGCGCATCAGTTGGACAGGCTGATAAGCCCTTTGCCAATGCTCCTCTTCCATCCGCTCGTACAATCCGTTTGGCTGACGAATGAAAAACGTTAACTGATGCTCTACCTCTAGTCGCAGTGGGTCGCAAAAACATTGCCAAATGTACGAAACTTCATCTTCTACATGTGTGAACGTCTCGTCTCCGAAAATGTGCAGCATCTTGTACGGGCTGTGCACATCAAATAGAAAGCTCCCACCAGGCGCGAGATGGGCGAAAACGCGTTTGAACGTTTCCTGCACATCCGCTTCCTCTGTAAGATAGCTCAATGAATCACACAAGGAGATGACCGCATCCGCTTCTGGCAAGGACAGCTCCCGCATATCCTGCTCCACCCACGCTACTTCTACTTGCTCCTGCCTCATTTTGTCATAGGCGATTGCAAGCATTTCTGTTGAGAGATCCACTCCCGTAACACGGTATCCCCGCTTGGCGAGTGGGATCGCAATCGTGCCAGTCCCACAGCCAAGATCAATGACCCGCACAGGCTTCTCTCCCTTTTTCCAATGACGCTCGACCCAATCGAGCCACTGGTCATAAGGAGTATCCGCCATCAGCCTGTCATATACAGCGGCCATATGTGCGTATGCCATCTGTCCTTACCCTTGCGCGCTGAAGGAAACTTCCTCTGCGTCCTTCCACAGGCGCTCCAGGTTGTAAAACTCGCGATCTTCGCGATGGAAAACGTGAATGACGATATCGCCCAGATCAACCAGTACCCAGCGCCCTTCATCTGCTCCCTCGATACCGCGGACGTCAAAGCCGTTTTTGTGGGCTTGGTCACGAATTTCGCGAACAATTGCCTGTACTTGACGCTCGTTGTTTCCGTGGCAAATCATGAAATAGTCTGCGATCACAGACAGCTTTCTAATATCGAGCACCTTCAAGTTCTCTGCTTTTTTGTCCTCTGCTGCCTTCACAACCAACTGGGCCAAATCTTCTACTGTTTTAACCATCAAAACCCTCCTTCTCTCCCTTTGCGGGAAACCAAATCGTTATAGGCCGTCAATGTCAACGGAAAAACTGTCTTTTGCTTCTCTATCAAAAATTGAATGGTGCCTCCCAAGGCAAGTGCCAGGGCGGCATCCAAATCATGCATGGCTTTGGCGCGAATAAAATCGACACCGGGGTAAACCCGGTTTGGTTCTATATAGTCTGCCACACAGACGACTTTTTCTAACAGGGACATGCCAGCTCGCCCCGTCGTATGGTAGCGAACAGCTTGTAAAATATCTGCATCCGTTACACCTAGGTCAGTCTGGATCACGATCGCTGCTGCAAAGGCGTGCCACAGCTCTTTTTCCCCTTCTAAAAGCTCTGTAGGCATATCGTGGCGAACGAGAATCTCAAACATTTTTTCCACAGGCCAGCACTTGCAGTAATCGTGCAACAGACCAGCAAGCTCGGCTTTGTCAGGATCAGCCCCGAATCTCTCTGCCAGCTCGCGAGCCGACGCAGCCACCCCTAGCGTGTGATTGTAGCGTTTTTCATGCATTTGTTGCCGTACGCGAACGAGAAGCTCTTCCCGATTATCCAAAAGTCTCATAGATTCGGTTCTCCTTTATATAGCGCTCCACGGCATCAGGCACAAGATAACGGATGCTTTTCCTGGCAGCTGCCTTCTCGCGAATCATCGTGGAGGATATGTCCCAAACAGGCATCTCCACATATGTGACGTCCTCGCTCGATTTTAGGTCCAGTTCGGTTCCTGGTCTCGCTAGACCTATAAAGCGTACCATATGAATCAGCTCTTGGTACTGGTACCATTTGGGCAAGATTTTTACCATATCTCCCCCCATGATAAAGGAAAACCGGCAATCCGGGAACTGCCTAATGAGCTGAGTCATCGTATCATAGGTGTACGATGGCCCTTTTCTTTCGAACTCTACATCTGTAACACGAAACACCTCGTGATCAGACACGGCCAGCTGAACCATTTGCAAGCGGTGATGCGCCAGCGTCAGACTCTCTCTTTCTTTGTGTGGTGGAACGTGTGTAGGCATAAACCAGATTTCATCCAGGCCCGCTTGCTCTCTGGCTTGTTCGGCCGCCAGCAAGTGCCCACAATGAATCGGGTCAAACGTTCCTCCCATGATCCCTACTTGCTTGATTGGCTGTCTCATTGCATGCAGGTCACTTACGGAAGCTTGATCGTCTTGTTCTCCCGAGACTCTTTGTACAAGACAACTGTATGGCCAATCAACTGCACAAGCTCTGCTCCAGCACCTGCAGCGAGATCTTCAGCCACTTGATGTTTATCGTCATTATTGTTTTGCAAAATCGCTACCTTGATCAATTCACGTACTTCCAACGCTTCTTTGATCTGTGTGATCATGTTTTCGTTTACTCCACCTTTTCCAACTTGGAAAATAGGGGTGAGATGATGTGCTTCTGCGCGCAAAAAGCGCTTTTGCTTGCCGGTCAACATCGGCAATGCCTCCTTTTATATCCTGCCAATCAGGTTGTTTTCTTTAATTGTTGCAAGACGACCTCACGCATAACCCCAGTTGGTGCTTGCTCGCCCGTCCACAGCTCGAATGCCAGTGCACCTTGATTCACGAACATGCCGATTCCGGAATGAACAGTGGCTCCAATAGCACGCGCTTCTTTGAGCAGACGTGTTTCGAGCGGGTTATAAATCAGATCGCTAACGGTTAAACCGGAATGAAGCCACTCTGCTGGCACAGGTGTCTCCTGCACGTTTGGCAGCATTCCGATCGATGTCGTATTGATCAACAACGAAGAGTCCGCGATAGCTGCTTCCCCTTCGCCTTGTTCTACGATTTTCGTAGGTACAATCATTCCGACATGCTCAGCCAATACCGCAGCTCTTTCCCGGGAACGATTGATAATGCGAATTTCCTTGACTCCTTGTTCAGCCAAGGTAAACGCCACAGCTCGCGCAGCGCCTCCAGCCCCTACCATGGTTACCACTTGCTTTTCAAGAACGATTCCCGTCTCTTCCACAAGCGAACGAACATAGCCCATACCATCTGTGTTATAGCCGATCAAGCGTCCATCACGAGAAACGACGGTATTAACGGCACCGATTCGTTTGGCAAGCGGATCGATTTCATCCAACATCGGCATGATAGCGACTTTGTGGGGAATCGTGACGTTAATCCCCTTCAGGCCTAACGCGCGAATACCCGCGACTGCATCTTCCAGATTTTCCGGTTCCACATCGAACGCAGCATAGGCAAATCCCAACCCGGTCTCTAAAAAAGCTGTATTGTGCATCATCGGTGATTGTGAGTGGGAAACTGGATGCCCAAACAGGCCAACCAGTTGTGTTTTGCTTGTAATCATGGAGCTTTTCCTCCCCGGACGTCTCTCTATAGCATATGGCAAGGGGCAAGGCTAACTCGACTTTTCTTGTTTAAGCTAGATCAGCCCTTTGCGCATCCCAACACTTACGCCTTTAGGTGCATGCACGACAACACTCGCTTCGTGTTTTCCTTGGATGCTGACCCAGCCCAAACCGGAAATTACGATGTCAGTGGTCATGGTGGACTTGTTGATTTTAAAGGTGTGCTTCACAAATGGTGGAAGTGCTTTCGCAGCTTCCTCCCCTGTTGGCGGCACCAGCAAGGTTCCATGGTGCTTTTGCATCACTTCGTCTGCTTTCTCCAGCTTCGTCCGGTGGATGTACAGATCGTTGTCGACATAGACGATGAACGGCTGTCTCTCTCCGCGTACGAAGTCGATACGGGCTAAACCACCCAAAAAGAGCGATTGCCCATCATCGAGCTGATACACCTTGGAGTTAATCCGGCTGGTCGGGGTAATCTTTCTCAGATCAGTCGGGGATACCATATGTCCGATCTGGTCGCGATTAATGATTCCCGGCGTATCAAAAATGGAGCGGCCATCCTCGAGCGGAATCTCGATTTTGTCAAGTGTCGTACCAGGGAATGGCGAAGTGGTAATCTCCAGCTCAGCCGCACCGTAGTCATGCAAGATGCGGTTGATCATCGTCGACTTTCCTACGTTGGTCACACCGACAATGTATACATCACGGCCTTTGCGCAACTCTCCAATGCGATTCAATAATTCATCGATATGAAGCCCTTTCTGCGCGCTGATCAGTACGACATCCTCCGGGCGCAGTCCGCGTTCTTTTGCTTCGTGCTGCATCCAGTTGCGTACACGGTTCAGGTTGATGTTTCTCGGCAGCAAATCAACCTTGTTACCCACGAGCAAAATCGGATTCTTCCCGACAAAACGTGGCAAACCCTTGAGCCAGGAGCCTTGGAAGTCAAAGATATCGACTACCATTACGACAAGAGACTCCGTAGAGCCGATGCCATCCAAAATCTTGAGGAAGTCGTCATCGCCCATTCCTACGGGAGCTACTTCATTATAATGCTTGATGCGATAACAGCGCTGGCAAATGATTACCTTTCTGCCAAGCGCGGATTCAGGTGCATAGCCAGGCTTTTTTGCATCTGCTGTCTGAATGGCAATCCCACATCCAGCACAAGAGCCATGCGATTGTTCCGTCATGCTTTTCTCCTCCACGAAACCATTCCTTTCCTCTCCATCCAAATAAGGGCCACACGCTCCATCTGACGATTAAAGCGCGTCCAAAAACCATCCGTCTGGGCTACAGGAACAACTAGGATCGTATGAAATCCTAATCGATTTCCTCCCAGCACATCGGTAAACAATTGATCGCCAATGACAACAGTCTCAGCGATGGTTACATTCATCTGCCGCACTGCCTGCAAAAAGGCACGGTTTGTCGGCTTTTTGGCCGCATAAATAAACCCGAGATTTAATGGGGCACAGAAGCGGTCTACACGCTCCTTGTTGTTGTTGGAGACAACAGTGACCTGTATGCCTGCCTCATGCATGCGAGCAAGCCAGTTGATGACCTCCTCGGTTGCATGTGGCCTGTCCCATTCCACCAAGGTATTATCCAAGTCTGTAATCACCGCACGGATGTTATTTCGTTTCAATTGATCTATGTCAATGTGATGGATTGATTCGACGAACTGACTAGGCATCAGCTTCTCTAAAAACACGGGGCACCTCCAAATGATGTGAAGCAATCAACCGCGATTTCGGCACTTACTATACCATAATCGACCACTTGGTTGCAAAACAAAAAGCATGATCACCACTTGCATTGCACTCTCATCCTGTGTAAAATAGCGTTACTAAGAAAACTATTTTTGTTTTTATGGTTTTCTATTCCGTTGTTTTGGCTGGGGGTCGATTGCAATTAAAAACCGGATCATGAAGGGTTTCATTGAAGAGATTCGCGATAAAGGCATGAAATTCTCCATGGATGATTTGGCGAAGCGGCTCGGGATCAGCAAACGCACGTTATACGAGCACTTCTCATCCAAAGTGGAAATTCTGGAAACAATCATACAGCAGTCCTTTGAAGAGGGCGATGAAAAAACACAGCAAATCCTCGCAGACAACAGTCTCTCTCTTATCGAAAAAATCAAAGGCGTCATGATGGTTTTACCGACACACTATGAATTTTATGATTTGCGCATCCTCGAACAGATGAAGCGATATTATCCTGAGCAATATGCCCAAGTTGAGGCTTCTCTATCCGAGGATTGGCAGACACTTCGCCACCTACTCGAGCAAGCGATTCGAGAAGGACTCATCGTCAATATGGACGTCACGCTCATGCTGAAGGTCATTGTCGATGCGCTGAATTCTACACTCGACCAGCGATTTTACATGAAAAACCAGATTACAGTCTCAGAAGCGCTATCCGCTATTGTAGATGTCCTCTTATTTGGATTGGTACCAGCCGATAAAAGGTAACAAATGACTCGTGGTCATCCCACTAACATTGGAAGACCACGATATCGTTCTTTGTAAGAAAACCAATAAAACAAAAATAGTTTTTATAGTTAAGAGGTGTTCCATCATGTCCATTTTTACACAAATGACCAAACAACAACGAATCGGACTTTTGTTTGTCATCCTGATCCTTTTCATCGATATGCTACTGTATAGCTTATTGATTCCGATTGTTCCTTATTTTACGGAAAAGCTGCAGCCATCCTCTACAATGATGGGCGTGCTGTTTAGCAGCTATGCGATCGCAATGCTCATTGCCACTCCTATTTTCGGACCGATATCCGATCGGATGGGCAGACGGACCATGCTTTTGATCGGTTTGCTCGGTCTTGCTGCTTCCACGTTGTTGTTTGCTTTCTCTGAAACAATGGGCTTGTTGATTACCGCGCGTTTTGTTCAAGGTATTGCTGCTGCGGCTACATGGCCAACTGCCCTTGCCCTCTTGGCGGATTTGTTCCCATCCAAAATGCGCGGAACTGTAATGGGAATTGCATTGACGGCGATTTCGACCGGTACATTGCTCGGAGCGCCGATTGGCGGATGGCTGTTTGAAATCAGTGACCATCGCATGCCTTTTCTGGCAGCAGCAGCCTTTACCGTAATCAACATTGTGCTGGTCTACTTGTTCTTGAAGGAAGACGCGACGAAAACTGTCAGCGAAAAGCTTCATGTCGGTGGATTCATCCGCAATCCGCAAGTCATCTTTATCGCTGGGATCGTCCTGTTGGCTGAGATCTCCCTTTGCTTGCTGGAACCGACGTTACCCGTATTTTTTACAGAGAAACTCAGCATGACGCCGACAACGATTGGTCTTTTGTTTGGGGTCATGACACTCGCGTACGGAATGATCGCCCCAGTTGCCGGCTCTCTTTCTGGCCGCATGAATCCGTATAAACTCATGTTTGGTGGAATCATGACGTTGGCTGTGTTTCTGCCATTTTTAGCGTGGGCCGACTCCCTCTGGCAGGCAATGCTCGCAATGGCCCTGATTGGAGCCAGCATTGGTTTCACCTTATCGCCTACCTTGGGTACGTTAGGGGCCATTATTGACCAAGGAGGCAGCGGTGCATACGGCACAGCCTACTCTCTTTTTAATATGTTTCACGGGATCGGAATGGTTGCAGGCCCACTGGCAGGGGGAATTTTGACGGATTTACTTCCTGTATCGTCTGCCCTCCTAATCGTCGCAGCATCCATACTTGGCTTCGGCATTTTACTATTTGTCCAATTAAAAGCAAGCAAATCCACCAGCCTCAGTATCAAGGAAAGCGAGATGAAATTTTGAGCTTGTCGATTCGTGAAATTACGAAAGAAAATTGGCGCCAAATTGCCAGCTTGACTGTAACAGAAGGTCAACACGCCTTCATCGAAAGCAACTCTTTTTCCATCGCCCAATCAGGGTTTGAACCGGAATGGATATCATGCGGTCTGTATGACATGGACATCGCTGTCGGTTATGCCATGCACGGGATCGACGTAGAGAATAGCCGAATTTGGCTGGATCGCTTTATGATTGATGGTCGCCATCAGGGGAAGGGTTACGCCAAAAAGTTTCTGCGCATGCTCGTTGAAGAAATGGGCAGACGCTACAGTTGTACGCGCATTTACTTGAGTATTCATCCTGAAAACGAGTTCGCTCGCAAGCTGTATGAGTCGTTAGGCTTTACCTCCAATGGCGAAATGGATGGACCGGAGGAAGTGATGGTCCTCGACTTGACAATGGAATAGAAAGGCACCTCCTCTGTCGATACGGACGAAGGGGGTGCCTCTTGTCGTTATCGTTTACTTTTCCGTGCTTCCATCAGTCGCTTGACCTTCTCAGTCGGAGTCCAGCATTGGAATCGATAGTCCGGACGCGTCTCATAGGTCAGACGAGAACATCGATAGCTGACTCCTCCCGTACCTTTCTCCACGCGAAAATGGATACAGGTCGCACAGCAATGAAAGGCATTCTCTGTCTCCACTGTTCTCCCTCCCTTACCTCCCCAGCTTCCACGAAAACATCGAGAGCTGTTCGTACCGCTCCCCTTGCTGCTCGGCAAAATTCGAAAAGCCTACACCAACTAATCGAACGCCCGCTGTATAGTCAAAAGCGTCGAGCAAATCGTCCAACAGCTCCTGCCAATTAGCCCCAGCCACAGCCTTGTGCTGCTTGGTTCGTTGGGTAAAGTCCGCGTACTTGATTTTTAGCGTAATCGTCTGGGGCTCGACCCCTTCTTCTCGGATATCCTCTTCGACCTCACGCAAAAGGGAGGTAGCAATCGGCGCAATCGCATCTCTGTCAAACAAATCAAAGGGCAGAGTCGTTTCGCGGCTCGATGATTTCGGCGCGCGGTCCATCTCAATTTCGCGATTGTCTTCTCCCCTCGCCCGGTAATAGAGGGAACGACCGAACTTTCCAAATAATGTAGTGGCCTCATCGAGTGAAAGCCGCCAAAAATCCTCTACCGTCTCAATCCCCTTTTTCGCGAGCAGCTCTTGTGACTTTTTGCCGACTCCATGCAAAGTGCCAATTGGCAACGGCCGCAGCACATCCAAAGCCTGCTCTGGTCGGATGATGACAAAGGCATCCGGCTTTTTCAAATCACTGGCAATCTTAGCCAATGACATATTGTAGGAAAGTCCGATGCTGCAAGTAAGTCCGGTCTCTCGTTTGATTCGCCTCTTGATATCGCGGGCGATGGGTACCGCATTCTCATAATGGGACACGTCCAAATAAGCCTCGTCTAGACCCACTGTTTGATAACGTTCTGTATAAGAAGTAAATATCTGTCTGACTTCAGCAGATTTTTCGATATAACGGCTATAGCGGACAGGCAAATAATAGCCTTGCGGACATTTCTTCCTCGCCATGGCGACAGGCATTGCGGAGCGAACACCGTATTTTCGTGCCTCGTAGCTACAGGTCGATACGACACCTCGATTGCCAGTTCCCCCGACAATGACCGGCTTCCCCCGAAGTTCAGGACGATCTAACTGCTCTACACTCGCGAAAAATGCGTCAATATCCAAGTGAAGAATTTTTTTCATAGGGATAACCACCAAACATACATTCTCATTTCTATTATCCCTGTTTTGGTCCATTGACGCAAGCGAGAACGTCCTAGGCTTGGTTTTCGATTACCTGTAGCAGCTCTGATACTGGAGGATTTCCTTTTTTGGCGTAGATGATCGTTCCGTTGTTGCCTATGATATACACAATACGTTGCTGGAAAAACAATCCGAGAACCTTGCCGACATCATACGCTTTTCGAATGGATTCGTCTTCATCCACGATCAATGGAAATTCATAACGGAACTTATCAGCAAACGAGCGCTTTTTGTCCATGCCACCGGGATTGACACCAAAAACGAGGGTATTTGCTTGTTCGATTTTCTTGTAGTGATCCTGAACCGCACATAGCTGCTTCGTGCAAATCGGGGTATCATCGCCCGGATAGAAGATGAGGACAATATTTTCTTTGCCGATGTGATTCCTAAGATCAATGGTTCCTTTTGTGCTCGTCGCCGTAAAGACGGGAGCCGAGTCTCCGACCTTTAACATTTCTCTCACCTCTATCCTCAGTATACAAGGGCTTTCGGAATGTCAAAATTCATTCGCCCATCCCGATACTTTGTGAACGGATCTTTCTCCTCCCCCATAATCCATACCTTTCCTTCCCATACATGTACGGTTTCAGCATGTTCAAATCTTTGTCCACCCTGCTCAACTTCAAACTTCATTTCAAGAAAGGCAGTATGCCCATCTTCGTATCTAATCTTTGTGATCTCAAAGTCTTTCATTTTATACTGTTGAGCTTGTAAGAAGGCGACCTTTTTCATATAAAATTCTTTCGCTTCATGGTTACTTAACGTTGTCCCATCAACTGGGTGCCTGCCGTTAGCATCATAAAGATAAAGCATCTCGAAAGCCGTTGCGTAGTCTTCATCGATTAGCGCTTGATAATAATTTGTGGTTATCATTTTCATTTCGCGTTCAGCAAAATACTCTGCGAAAAGAAACCTTGGAAAAACGAGTAGAAAAAGCAAAATAACAACAATTATTTTCTTCAAATACTCACCTCACGAAAATCCAGTCTCTTACGTGAAGTTCGATTCTGCTTGTCATTTATCCTTGTTTCCCTACACTTCTACGGGGAAGCCCTCCCACACGCAAAAAACCGCTCTGGGCAATCCCAGAACGGTTTCTCTCATTACGACTCTAGTTAGTCACTTGCAGCTTCAACTGCTTTATCCGAGCAACAAATGCCTCGGCAATCTTCAACATGTCGTCGTCGTGTGCCCACATCCGTTCTGGATGCCACTGTACGCCCACATGTAGCCCGTCGAGGCTTTCCATCGCCTCAATCACACCATCAGCCGCGCATCCTGTGACTTTGAAGCCCGGTGCTATGTCTTTGACTGCTTGGTGATGAGAGGTGTTCACGAGCACCTCTGTCTTTCCGAGGGCATCCGCTACAAAGCCAGGTTGCAGCGTAATCTTGTGCGCCCCGTATTGCCGTGACCCCTTCTGTGCATGCTGTAATGCTCCTGGTACTTGACTCGCGATATCTTGAATGAGGGTGCCGCCACACGCCACATTCAAAATTTGCATCCCGCGGCAAATGCCCAGGATTGGCTTTTTCAGCTCCAACGCAATCTTGATAATCTCAAGCTCTGTGATGTCTCTTTCGTAATTGATATCGCCCAGCCCTTGCAGCGGGTCTTCGCCGTACAAATGCGGCGCAGGATCTTCACCACCGGACAAAATCAAGCCGTCCAGCGATTCGATCATCTCACGAAACGGAGCATCCTGAATCGTCAGCAGTGGCAAGATCAGTGGAGTACCGCCACTGCGCGCAATTCCGTTCACATAGCCTGAACCTACATAGAAAAACTGGTCGAGATCGTTCTTCGGAAAATACATTTTCGTACATGCCACACCAATGATCGGACGCACGCCAGTCACTCCCTCATAGATTCATGATTACTTTTGATTGGAAGCGTACTTGAAATCGATGAACCCGAGTGCATCTACTACCACATCTTTAACGCTATCCTGCTTCACCCACGCATAGGTGAAATAGTAGATTGGCAACGCAGGCATTTCATCCATGACGATTTGTTCAGCCTTCTTGAGGATTTCCTTGCGCTTCGCTACATCCCCTTCTTTCGCAGATTGCGCGAGCAAATCGAGGAATTCCTTGTTTTCCCATTTGGATGTATTCAGTCCACCCTTGAAGACTTCCAGGAAGTTGATCGGATCGTTGAAATCGCCAATCCAGCTACCACGACCGATGGTGAAGTTCCCTTGCTTCATGTCCTCACGGTGAACCTTGTTCTCTTTGTTAACCAGTTTGACTTCGATGCCAAATGCTTTGCGCCATTGATCCTGAATGACTGTCGCAATACGTGAATTAACCTCTGATGTATTGTATGCAATCGTGATCGGTGGCAACTCTTTGATCCCCGCTTCTTTCATACCTTCCGCCAAGAGCTTCTTCGCGGTCTCTACATCGCCGTCTTTGATGTAGCCTTCTGGCGTGAGTGCCATGGTCGGCGGGAGAATACCCGTCGCTGGCGTGCTCTTGTATGGTACGACATTATCGGAGATTTCCTGACGATTGACTGCCGTAGCAAATGCCTGACGAATCTTTTTGTTGTCAAACGGCTTTTGCTTCGTATTAAAAATGTACCAGTACGTACCCGCTGTTGCTTGAGATTGCATCTTTCCGGATTCTTTCAGCGCATCTAGCGCATCCAGTGGCAAATCGCCCAGTGGTGAGCCCGCCCAATCCAGATCACCTTTTTCAAACATCGACAGCTCTGTATTGGCATCCTCGATCATGTTCAACGTCAGCTTGGACAATTTGACAGCGTCCTTATCCCAGTAAGAATCGTTCTTTTCGAATTCGATCTTTGATTTGTGCTCCCAATTTTTCAAGCTGAATGGCCCGTTTGAAATGTACGTCTCTGGCTTCGAAGCCCACTCTTTGTTGCCCTCAACCGCTTTTTTGTTGACCGGGAAATAGGTGACAGACGCAACCAGTCCCGGGAAAAACGGCGCCGGGTTTTCCAGCGTAACCACCAGCGTCTTATCGTCTGTTGCCTTTACGCCGACATCTTCGGCTTTTGCCTTGTTGGCGTTAAAGGCTTGCCCATTTTTCAAATAGTACATCTGATACGCGTAACCGGAAGCGGTTTTCGGGTCGAGAACCCGTTTCCATGCGTATTCGAAGTCATGAGCCGTAACCGGATCTCCATTGGTCCATTTGGACTCCCGCAGATGAAAGGTATACGTGAGACCATCAGCGGAAACCTCGTACTTCTCTGCGACCGCCTCTTTTAGCTCGCCTTTTTCATTCAGGCGCAGGAGGCCATCAAATGCTGCACGGGCAACAGACATTGAAGGGATATCTTCTGCCAGTCCAGGATCAATCGTGCTTGGCTCACCTGAGTTCAGGTTGACCTGCATTGTTTGGGGGGCGCTACTCTGCTCCTGCTTCGCACCTGTCGTCTCCCCCGTGTTGCTTGCTTGCGGTGCTCCACAACCAGCGAATGCTAAACTGGTTAACAGAACAGCACAAAATGATAGTTTCTTCCACTTATGCAACAGCAAAACCCCCATCTTTGAATAATTCTTCTTGATTGTTAGGAGCATGACTAAATAATATTATCTTGAGAAAATTTTGTCTACATCGAAACAAAAGGAGATGGGTCTACATGTTATCCAGTCTTTTTGCCCAAATATCCAGTCTGATCAAGGACGCTGGCGGGGAATGGGGAATCTTTTTCGAAGATTTGCAAACCGGCGAAACCTTATCCATCAACGAAGATCAGCGCTTCTATGCAGCCAGTGTGATCAAAATCCCGATCATGACAGCTGTTTTTGCAGAGGCGTATGCAGGCAAGTTTGCCTTCGAGGACAAAATCAAGCTGCGTACAGACGATCTCGTTGGCGGTGCAGGTGTTCTTCAGCATATGACTCCCGGCACCGAATTTACGATTCGCGACCTGGTTACCCTGATGATCATCCAAAGCGACAATACGGCGACGAACATGATGATTGACCTCGTGGGGACAGAGAGCATCCGTAACGCGATGCAAAAAACCGAAATGAAAAACAGTCAATTCCACAACAAGCTTATGGTCGTCCCAGCCGAATTGGAAGGATACAATGAGGTGACGGCAAAAGACATGGGAAGCCACCTCCGCTACTTGGCAACAGGAAAAATCATCTCCTACGACAGCTGTTTAAAAATGGTCGCCATCTTGAAGACTCAGCAGCACCGTGAGCGCATCCCCTTCCTTTTGCCTGACCCGGACGGTGATGTGATCGGGACGATTCCGAAATGGGAATTCGCCAACAAGACTGGCTCTGTAACCAAAATCACGCATGATGTCGGGATCCTCTACATCGGTTCACACGCTGTCACCTTGTCCATTTTAAACAAGGGACTCGAGCAAAAGGATGCTGCCAACGTCATGGCGCAAATCGGCAATCTCGTTTATCACGCATATAGTCAGAAAGCGTAATCCATGTGGCCTGCCATCTCCATTGGCGGGCTTTCTCTTTATAACGTTGAATGAGAAAAAACAAGCAGGCATTCCTTTCTCCAAGGAACACCCGCTCGTCATCGACTTATTCTTTTTCCAAAATCAGCTTGGCAACGTTCATCGCGCTAGAGAAAGACAGCTCAGACAGTTGGCCTTGTCCTTCACACCAGTCACCCGCAAAGAACAGGTTGCGGTAATCCGGCATGAAAATCGGCATTGGCTTCTGATTCATGGTCCATTTGATCTCCTGTACGACTGCACGAGCAGAAACGCGCGGCACAACCAGTTGCTCACGCCAGCCTGGGAAATGCTTGTCATACAGGTTTTCAATCTCTTGTTTGCGGATTTCGGCCGCTTCCTTGTTTCCTACTTCATCCTGACGCATGTAAGCAGTCGCCTGCAGCAACTGCCCGCCTTCAGGTACACAAGTGCGGTCATAATACGAAATATCGGTAATGAAAATATTGTTTGCTTTTTCGTAGATGTAGGAGAACGGTACGTCAATTCGCTCTTTCAAGCCAATGTCATACACCATAACAACCGTTGGCTCGTATTCAGCATGCTGTGCAACCGCATGCTCCAGGCGCGTCTCCGCAAAGACCTTCGCCATCTCCTTCGGCGGGATACAGCAAATAAATTCATCCGCCGTAAATTCGCCCTCCGGTGTCACCACTCCAACCACACGGTCATTCTCTACGTGGAACTTTTCTACTTTGGTTTTGATCAGAATCGTACCCTGATTTGCTTCAATCACACGCACGAATTCATTGATCAGTGCTTGCCAGCCGCCACCGATATACGCTACCGGTTTATTCGTTGTAAACAAACGGCTGTAGTAAGAAAAGAAAACGTCAGAAGGAATCTTTTCAGGCTCACGCGTGAAGAAGTTGGAAGAAGCAAGCGTCAACATCATTTCTCGCACTTCTTCGTTGACTTGCTTTTTCTCCATCCACTTTTGAATCGACATATGTGGATGGCCTTTCTCCATTTTTAGCATCGTTTTCAAAATCTCAAACGTGAACAATACTTTGTCCATACCTTTTAAGAGCTTCGTTTGGAAAAGTCCTTGTACATTCGCCGGAACTGCAGTCAGATCGCTACCAATATCGTACTTGGCTTTCGTCGGATTGAAATCCTGCCAATCGATGTTCAGACCCAATTCTTTTTCAAACGTTCTCAAAACGGAGCTGTCGCGAGCATAAATGGCGTGGGCACCGAAGTTGAAGTTAAATCCTTTGATCTTCAGTGTAACGGCACGTCCACCCAATTGACCGCGTTCCAAAACTGCAACTTTTTTGCCTTTCGACGACAGGTAGGCAGCGCTGGAAAGACCAGCAAGTCCTCCACCTACAATAACAACGTCATAGTGATTGGTTGTCATACACAATCTCCCCTACGCACTAGCGATGTTGAATACATAAACTAAACCCTATCCTAGTCTAAGGGATGGATAAGGTGGAAGTCAACTATTATTGAACTGTGTCTATTTTTATACTGACTTATACCAATATTTACCTAATGAACCAGCTTGTTTACCGCTCTTCTTGAAGCAGTATGCCCCGCTATCCGCTGTATATCCAACCAACGAGAACACCACAAAAAAGCCCTCTCTAGCAGGAATCTGCTTGATAGAGGGCTCAAACGCAACGGGAAGGAGCGAACTAATCGTTTCGCCGAGTCATTTGCTGCCAAACGGTACCGCTTGCCGCCTCGCCGCTTTCAATGCGCTGGACGGCCATTTGGACTTGCAAGCTGACCTCGAACTCGGGATCGTTCTGTGCGGCACGCAAAGCATCCAAGGCCGTTTCATCCCCCACCTCAAACAAGTAACGTGCAGCACGCCAGCGTACCAACTTGTTTTTATCCTTCAACGCCTCACACATCGGCAGAATTGCGCGTGTGTCACCTAAGTCAGACAAGGTATCCCCCGCTGTGCGTCGTACAGAGACGGAATCATCGCGGAGCGCTTCAAATAGCAGCGGGAAGACATCATCCCCGCCAATCATGCCCAAATACACAACGGCCAGCCTGCGAATCGACGGCTTGCCATCACGAAGCGCTTTTTCTAAAACAGGCAAATCCTCTTCAGTAGGCTCCATTCGATCCAGCGCTTCATATCTTTTTTGCCAATCCGGATCATCGAGCATCTCCAGCGTAACGACTTTCTTTTCACGCACGACTGGCTCTGGGGTTTCCCCGGGACAAAGCGCCATAGCCTGTTCCACGATTACTTCCACACGGCTCTCCGGATAGGAGGCATCGACTTCCAGTGCGACCTCCTCACCAATCTCGCGCAAATCGCCATAGCGTACGCCATGCTCGACCCATTTTCGCTCCATGATGAGGTTAGGCGACGCAGATCCTGCCCGCACGGCTGCCTGTCCAAAACGCTCTGGCAACGCTGCACGAATCTGCTCCGTCCCCATGGTCACCTTGACCTGCATCGGAACTCCACGGAACATTTGAATGTACACTTGCGCCTCTCCAAATGCCCCCGCATCTTCGGCAGACAGGTCAGGAACAGCCGCTCCTCCACCTGCATGCAAAACCTCGCGCGCGACCGTCAAAATACGTTGCCAATCTGCATTGGACTTTCGCTCCAGCGCAAGAAAATCTGCCGTATGAAAAATGGAGGTAACCCCTTCGATCTCCAAGAGCTTGTTCATGAGTTCTGGTGCTTTACTCGTATCTTTCTTTGTATAGACATGTTGGACCCCATCCGGCAAACGCTCGTCTACATTCAGCTTCATGACGTTTGGACTCGGCGTCGGTTCGATGGACAACAGTTTCATAATGAGTCACTCCTTTTTACAGCACACTTGCTTTCTCTTCTATCGTAGCATGTATCCTGATACGTTTTCCAACCTGAGAGATAGTGAAAAGCAGTTTGCCCCCTACAACGCCAGCTTATAGTAATCATTGGCCGACTTTACGAAAAAGCCGCATGATTCATACAGCCCCAAAGCATTGCTGTTTTCACAGGCTACCTCCAGTGATATGTTCTGGTATCCTTCTTTCCCCAGCATCTCGATCGTTTGCGCCAAAGCCTGGCGTCCATATCCTTTCCCTTGGTAATCCGGGTGGACACAAAATCCATAAATAAACGCCTTGCCCTCATCCTTGTTCACGCTTATTTTGCCAATGGCCTTATCATCGACAATCATCAAATGCGTGGTGGCCTTTGGATCACCCGCCATGTTTTCGGCCATTTCCCTTGCACGTTCTTCCTCCATTTGAAAGCCATGGACGTTTAGCCAAATCAATGTTTCGTAGTCACTGGCGATCTCCGGTCGAAGCAGCACGTTTTCAGAAACCGTTGCTCTTTGCTTCTCTCCCAAATCCATCCAATATTCCGAGAATTGGTATTCACTGCCGATTCGCTCCATCAACGACTTACCGTTTTCCGATTCTCGCTGAACAATAAACAACTGCGCCGGAATGCCTCTTCGTCTGCATGCATCTGCGGCTTGTGCTTGCAACGCTGTGAATATGCCTTTTCTTCTGTAGGCTGGGTGGACCATGCCGCTCACTTCTGCCTCACCGCCATGAAACACGTAGAGGCCCAGAAAGCCAACCAGCTTTCCATCCGCATAACAGACAAAGTCCTCTTCATGCTCTCCCGAACGCTTTTCCAGCATTCCCGGGTTTACTTTGAGATCAATCCCATCCTGCTCATTGCAAATCCCAACCAATTCTTTAATTTGTGCCAGTTCCTCTGAGGTGAGTGTTTTTCTTGCCGAGATCGTATACGTCATCGCGTAAGCACCCTTTCTATGATTAGAAGTATCGTCGTTGCAATTGGGCGACCATATCCTCCAAATTATTGGCGACCTGCGGAATCGAATAGCCTACGTAAAGAGGCGAGGTAACAAATCTCGGAACCACTTTGGCGATCAGCTTTTCTCCCCAATGGTAAAAGAAAAAATTATAGCTTTGATGACGAGGATTGACATGAGTCAGTATCCAATGTGCTAAAATTTGTAAGTAGTCTGCCATTTTCGGCAGTCGATCAAAGTCCGAAAGAATGACATTGTATTCAAAAAAACCTGCACGCGGATGCGTAGACAGATTGCACTCAACCCCCGCCTCTTGATCGATGGTCATGCCAATAAAATCACTGTCTTTTACTTGATCCAGATAGTCAAAGTCGTTTAATCCGACAATTTGCATGTGCGGATGGCGAATGCTCCCTCCGGAATACGGACCGTGGTTCTTGAAAAACAGAACGGAACGATAAGACTTGCTTTGCTCCATTTCAAGCCACTTCTCTACCCCGAATGCCAGCAATGCACGTACATGTTCTTTGGAATAGACAGACCAATCTCCTTGGCATTCATCCGTCTCAATCAAAACAGTCTGATGCGTATCCTCCAGAACAGGGAATTTGTTCATGAGCCAAATCATGGAGCCCCGCTGCTCCAAAACATCGGTGAGACTGTTTCGATCACAAAAAGGACAAGCCGTTTCCGTGTTGTTTACACTCACTGGCTTTTTTCTGCCTATTTGCATGTTAAAGTGCAAGTGCGTCTGCTTCATTCCCTTGTCCCTCCAGTTTGTGCTTACTTCCACTTTACACGCATTTTCTGGGAAAATCATGACGTTTTTTGCCTAGACGACACTTTTAAAAACGCAATTAGGCTGCCTATTTTTCAATGACTATGGCGTTTGTTTCTTTTTTTATCTCAAATGTTTTACATACAATGGGAAGCAGTGAAACCTGGAAAGGTGTTGGAATTGGATGGAGAGATCATTTTATTATCCTGTTAGCTGGAGTGAGGCTCAACATTACAAAACGTTGCTTGATCAAGAAGGAGTCCCTTATGAAATTCAATCCCCGCTCGATTTGCCTGTCTTGGAAGAAGGTAAGCTCGCCATCGTCTTTCCTTCCATTCCATTACGGATGTACGTCTGGGTGCGAACCTTGTTCTATCGTGACGGACTACGCTATCCAGATACGTTTTCATTAGATTTCAAACTACATTAATCATCAGAGAAAAGGTACCGGTTCCGTTGGTTTTCATAAGATGGTATAAGCGGCATTTCGTATCGTTTGTGGGGGAGGTGAAGAAGCTGCCGTCCTACAACATCCGCATCTCGATTGCGAAGCTACGGCTCGACCTGTTCGATGGGAACCGACTCATCCGTTCTTATCCTGTTGCCTTGGGCAAAATTGCCACATCGACACCACGAGGGGATTTTACCATCATCAGCAAGGTTCCCTATCCGAATTCCTATCCGGGAGGTCGTTTGAGTGCTTTCGGCACCTTATGGATGGGACTAAGTAAGCCACACTATGGCATTCACGGTACGAACGATCCTTCTTCTATTGGCAAGTATGTATCTCACGGCTGTATTCGCATGTTCAATGAGGACGTGAATGCGCTGGCAAAAATCGTGCCCATAGGTACGCCCGTTCGAATCAGACAGCAATAAATAGAAACAAAAGACCCGCCCTTTTAAACCAAGGCGGGTCTTCTTCACATAAGATGAGTCTTTTTCGTTCTTTCTGCTTCCGTTTCATCCGATTCCAAGTATACAAGAAATCTTCTCGCTTGCTTGTACATGATCGATAACGTCATTTCCCTGATCTTGTTCATGATCACTTCTTTATCCTCTGGATGCACTTCGGAAGAGAGCTGATGTTCTTGCAGCTCTAGGTAAGACATCACCCATTCCGGGTCTAACTTATAGGCAGGCAACGACAGCGACTCCTCTACTCTAGTAATCTACTCTAGTCTACAGGTGGATGCGTCGGATTCCCAGCCCTCAATTACTGGCTACGTCACTAATTATTTCCCTTGCTCCAATTCCTCTACCATTGCAGATAATTCCGCCCAACGCTCAATAGTTGCTTCCAGCTCTGCTGCCACTTGCTGTTCTTCTGCATAGAGCTTTTCAATTTTGCCGTAATCGCTCCCAGACGCTGCAATCTCTTGTTTTAGCTTGACGCTGCGCTCTTCCAAAGCCGCGATCTTGCCTTCAATCGCATCCCATTCCTTCTGATCCTTGTAGGACAGCTTGCGCGTGCGATTGTTGCCGCGATTAGCCCCGCTGTTGCTTTGCGCCTTTTCTGCCTGTTGATCCGCTTCTTGCACTTGTGTTGCCTTTTCCTGACGTCTTTCTTCCAGGTACTCGGAGTAGTTGCCGTAGTAATGACGAATGTTTCCTTGCCCCTCAAAAGCAAACAAATGGTCTACGGTGCGATCGAGGAAATAGCGGTCATGCGATACCGTGATGACTGCGCCGGGGAACTGCTCGAGATAATCCTCCAAAATACTGAGTGTTTGAATATCCAAATCATTGGTCGGCTCATCTAAAAACAGCACATTCGGCTCTCCCATCAACGTACGAAGCAGATAGAGACGTCTGCGCTCTCCCCCAGACAAGCGGGAAATCGGTGTCCATTGCATATGCGGCGAAAACAGGAACCGCTCCAGCATTTGCGAAGCTGTGATCGATTCTCCGTTGCTCGTCTGAATGACCTCTGCGGCTTCCTTTACATATTCGATGACGCGCAGCTTTTCGTCCATCTCGACACTATCCTGCGTGTAGTAGGCAATTTTTACGGTCGTCCCAATTTCCAATGAACCGCTATCTGGTTGAATTCTTCCTGCAAGCATGTTCAAGAGCGTCGTTTTTCCGCTTCCATTTGGCCCGATAATCCCCACACGATCACCCGGCAGGACAATATAGCTGAAATCGTTGATCAGTTTTCGCTCACCGTACGCTTTATGGATGTTTGTAAGCTCAATCACCTTTTTACCGAGACGACTGGCCCCGAGTGCCATTTCCATCTTGGCAGCCGGTCCATCTACAGCTTTATCTCGTAACTCCTCAGCCCGTTGCACACGCGCCTTTTGTTTGGTCGTCCGTGCTTTTGCTCCGCGACGAAGCCATGCCAGCTCGCGTCGAAGCAGATTTTGCCGCTTGCTCTCTACGGCCGCTTCATTTTCTTCACGCTCTGCTTTTTTCTCCAGGAACATCGCGTAGTTGCCTTCGTAGCTATAGAGGTTGCCGCGATCCAGCTCAAACGTGCGGTTCGTCACGCGATCCAGGAAGTACCGATCATGGGTGACGAGCAGCAAAGCGCCCTTGTATCGGGACAAATACTCTTCCAGCCACTCGACTGTCTCGTTGTCAATATGGTTCGTAGGCTCATCCAAAATAAGCAGGTCTGCTGGTTGGATCAAAGCACGTGCCATGGCTACACGCTTTTTTTGCCCACCAGAGAGCTCTCCTACCTTTTGTGAGAAATTGTGCAGGCCAAGCTTGGTCAGGATCATTTTGGCTTGCGTATTGCTCTCCCACGCATCAGCCGCATCCATCCGGTTTTGAACAGCAAACAATCGCGCCTGTTTTTTCTCATCGTCAGGCGATTCCTGAACAGCCTCTAGCGCTGTTTCATAATCACGCAAAAGCTGAATGAGTGGGGAATCGCCGTAAAATACTTGTTCCAGTATGGAGGAGTTTTCGTCAAAATCAGGATTTTGCGGCAAATACTCCACATGGAAATGATTCGCGTGAACAATTTTTCCGCTATCCGCTGTATCCAAGCCTGCCACAATTTTCAGGAGCGAGGATTTTCCCGTACCATTAACACCGATCAGACCAATACGCTCTTGCTCGGCAATATGAAAGGAAATGTTATCAAACAATTCTTTTTCTCCATAACCTTTGGAGAGGTTTTCTACTGATAATATTTGCATGAACGTCACCTGTTCTTTTCTATTTGCTTATCGAGAAGCCATATGAATCTTACACTCGATGGTATCATGTTTTTCGCGCAAGCTCTAGGGTGATTCAAATGGATAGACCAAATATTGGAAAACAGCCTCATTAATGGTAAAATATTGAATATTAAGTAATAATGACTCGTAGACAAAAATACAATAGGAAGCGTCACCAGCAGTAAGGCAGGTTAACGAGCCCAAACAGAAGAGGCGTACTCTTTTCATCGAGCACGCCTGCTTTTATTCTCCTAATGACTGCCCTACTCTTTGCAACACGTCGCCGATCCGTTCCTTTTGGATGACCTCATCTGCCCACGCATCCAATGGGGTGGGTTCCTGATTGACAATGACCAGTTTGGCTCCTCTTTCTTTTGCATGCTGCGGAAACCAATTAGCTGGACTCACGGTTAGTGAAGAACCTAACACGATGAACAAATCGGCTTGTTCCGTCCACGCGATGGCCTGATCGACTTGGGCTTGCGGCAAAGATTCGCCAAACAGGACAACACCCGGACGCAAAAAGCCTCCGCATGCGCAAATCGTCCCTTGATCCTCCAGATAACATGTATGGGCATACTCGGTCCCGCAGTCTAGACAGCGGATTTTCGCAAGGGAGCCATGTAGTTCGGCTACTGCTAAGCTTCCCGCCGCTTGATGAAAGCCATCAACATTTTGTGTAATGATCCCATGAACGAAGCCACGGCGCTCCCATTCTGCTAACCATTCGTGCCCGGCGTGTGGCTTGCAAGACAGTAGCCCTTGAATGCGCATCTGATAAAATTCCACAAACGCTTCCCGATTCTCCATCATCGCGCGTGTACTCGCGAGTTGCATCGGATCTTTGCCACGCCATAGCCCCGACTGTGAACGAAAATCAGGCAAGCCACTCTCTGTCGACATGCCTGCTCCGGTGAATACGACGGTAAAGGAAGATGTCCGTAACCAGTGTGCCAGATGTTCCATCATGGTCTCCCCACTTCTTTGAAAATGTTCTTCTTCTGATTGTAATAGAAGAATACCAGATTTAGGAGACCTGCCCATCAGAACACGATTTTTCTTTCTCTTTAATAGGATGGATAAACGGGCTGTGGCGGATATCCGGTATGGGAGGGATTCGTGCCATATTGCGGATAACTGGTCTGCTGTTGATAGACTGGGTGCTGTCCATACCCACCCTGCTGCATGTAGTTGGTATCGTAATAACCGTAACTGTCTGGCAAATGACTCGAGTAACCATAGTACGGGTACTGGCTTGAAGCAGCTCTATCTGGCAACGGCCCCTGCTGCTGACATCCTACTGGCGGACCAATCACAACGGTTTGGGTAAGAGGCGCAAATGTTTCTTGTACCTTTGCTTCGTCTAAACAATACGTATGTGCCCACACACTCGCAGGAGTCAATCGTAATATATCGGAGCCAAAGATCACCTCAGGTACAGGCGCATCAAAAATAGCCAGTAGATGCGTATCGTCTGTCAAGGCCATTTCATAATGCCACCAGCCCTGCGGGATATTGGCAACTTGTCTCGGTTTTATATGGTAGTTGAGCAATTGATTAGTAAAAGGATTGATCAAGGACACAATGGCTTCACCAGCGATGCAATACACCAGTTCTGCTGCATTTTGATGAATGTGTGGCTCGACAACATTTCCGGTTGTCAGGTAAATATCTAGCAGCGAACTGTTGCCCAATGTATTTAATTGGGCGATCCCCAAGGCATCGATGAAATTCCGATCGTCCTTTTTGAAAAACAGATTATTTTTCATATCGTACGTGAACTGCGTATTTGGCGATGTATAGTCGCGATAAGAAGTAGCCATCTTTCGTTTGTTCCTCCCACCGTATGGGTATTTGACTCATTATGCATCTCTATTCCTATTCACAAAAGATGTGCACCCATTTATACACCTAGGAAAGAGACACACCCTTTCACCCTCCACTTTGCACAAACATATCCTACTAATAGGCAAAACGGGCAATCGAGGAGGGTGATCTTGTTTGGCTACTTATTTGGTCTCGGACATACATGGTCAGAATCAGGCTTTTCAAAAGGCGCTACGGGACGTTTCCTTCTCCCCCCAAGCTGGTGATCGTCTGTTCGTATTGGGGGACATGATCGATCGAGGACCTGAATCAAAGGAAGTATTGCTCGATTTACTCACTCTTCGGCAGACGTATCCGAACCAAATCTATCTCATAAAAGGCAACCACGAGCAAATGCTTGTAGATTGGCTATCCGGCAACGGCAATCCGGAGTTATACCTGCGCTACAACGGCGGCGATGCCACCATTCGTTCATTCTTAGAGAATCACCCGCTTCGGCGAGCTTTTCTTAATCGGGTGCCTTCTTTGCAGGAACAAGAAGAAGCACGGCAATTTATCCTTTCTCGCTACCCAGCAATTTTGCCAGCCTTGTCGTCTCTTCCTTTGTATATAGAGCTACCAGCCGATCCGCGAACAGGGGCTCCAGCTGCACTTTTGGTACACGCAGGCATTCGACCCGGCGTCCCCTTGCAGGAACAAAATCCGCATGATTTACTATGGATTCGCGAGCCTTTCTACCAGAATTATGATGGAGAACTCCCTGTCATCTTTGGCCATACCCCTGTTCCAGGATTGCCTCAATACGCTGGCAGCGGTCCTTGGCGCAGAGACAATATGGTCGGCATTGATGGTGGCGCAGGATATTGGCGAGGCGTCATGCTCGTCGAATGGCCTTCGCTACAAACCACTTTCGTACCGATTCGGGAAAGGCAATCCTCTCCACACGTACGGGTCTACTGATTATGGTCGGGAAAACGGAGAGCTTTCGCACTGGTTTCTACCTGCTGCAAGCGCATCGGGTAGTGCAACCAGTATGATGCAGGAGACAAGCCCATACTTTCAACAAATTATTACTTTTTATAATCTACTTTCGATTTGTAATATGTTAAGATATGGACGAGGTGTTTATATGAAACGTCAGCAAATCGTGGAACAAGCCATGTTTGCCGCATGGGGAGTCTCCCTCATCGCAACAGGAGGCAGTTTATTTTTTTCAGAGGTGTTAAAGTACATACCGTGTGACCTGTGCTGGTACCAGCGAATCTTGATGTACCCGCTCGTCATCTTACTGGGGGTTGCCTCCGCAAAGAAAGACGACAAGATCGCGTCGTACGCCTTGATTCTCTCCATTATCGGAGGACTCACATCGCTGTATCATTACTCGATTCAAAAAATACCTGCCCTTCAAGATCTCGGCAGCGCTTGCGGCATTGTGCCATGCAACACGGACTATATTAACTGGCTAGGGTTTATCACGATTCCGTTCCTTGCTCTCATTGCCTTCGCCTTGATCAGCATCCTGCTTGTCATCGTTATAAAAAATGCAAAGGAGAAATGATTCATGAAGAAAGTCATCGCTCTATCCATCCTTGTGGCTGCGCTCCTGATCGGTGCGATTGTGTACGCTGACATTTCGAACCGTCAGCTTGCGGAAGGAAACCCTTATGGTAAAGCCAATTTGCACCCCGCTACTCTCGAACAATTGAGTGACCCACTATATGATAATCTCATTATGCCTAATGAGCTTAAAGGTAAGCTCGATAATCAGGAGGACGCGTTTGTTTACTTTTACAGCCCGGTTTGTGAGCATTGCAAAGCAACTACCCCCGTCCTTGTACCGATCGTGAAAAGCTTGGACATCGATATGAAAAAGCTCAATTTGCTGGAATTTAACGCCAGCTATGGTGAATACAACATCGAATTCACTCCGACCCTCGTTCATTACAAGGGCGGCAAGGAAGTGGCGCGACTCGTCGGTGGACGGGAAGCGAGCGAATGGAAAACTTGGTTGGAAGAACAGAAAAAATCATAACGTGTGGCAGCCTCCCTCGATTTGCGGGAGGCTCTTTTCATATTGGACATACGTGACAAATATGTGAAGAATTCCGTTCCCTTGGAAGAAATAGCCCGAACGAGTCATTAGGCTTTTCCAGTTATTTGCCTATAATGGGTACTGGGGATAATCCTTGAAAACGGAGGTAATCGAATGACCCTCACCTATTTCACTGAAACCTTTGGCTTTCGGGCGACATGGAATCCAGAGCTGATTCTATTGACTTTCTTGATTGGTCTGGCTTATTTCTCGCTGACTGGACCATTACGCCAAACGTTTCAAGATTCCACACCTGTCACACGCAAGCAAAAGACCTTTTTCACTCTCGGCTTACTTGGTTTTTACTTTAGTTTGGGGAGTCCCTTGAACGTAGCTGGGCATTTTTTGTTTAGCGCCCACATGCTACAGCAATCATTGCTTTATCTCGTCATGCCCTTGCTGCTCTTGGCAGGTACCCCGTCATGGTTGATTCGCTCCCTGTTCTATCGCCGAGGGCTCAAGCTTTTCATGCGCATAGCGAGTCATCCGATCCCTGCTATTCTCATGTTCAATGCCCTGTTCTCGTTTTACCATATGCCTGTTATTTTAGACTTGGCAATGAACAACCTGGCCCTACATAATTTGATTCATTTACTGCTGCTGGTGACTGCGATTTTGATGTGGATGCCTGTTATCGCACCGATACCGGAAATTCACCGTCTGTCAGAACTGCAAAAGCTTGCCTACATCTTTGCTAACGGCGTTTTGATTACACCTGCTTGTGCACTGATTATTTTTTCAGCAACACCTTTGTATACGACATATGTAGACGGTCCTTCCATGCTCTGCGCTCCATTCTTTTCCGCGCCGATCGACAAATCGATGTTCGCCGTCCCCCTTCTCCCTTTGGATGATCAACGACTCGGCGGAATCGTGATGAAGCTCATGCAGGAGCTGACGTACGGAGTTGTCCTGGCTTACATTTTCTCTACCTGGTACCGAAAAGAAAAGAATCAGGAAGAGGACGGCCTCATAACGCCATAGCCAAAAAGAATGAGAAAGGAGGCGCTACTCACACGTGAATATCGCCCCTGCTACCGCTATCCGAATCAGACGGTTGCTCTTGTTGTTACCCGTCCTCGTCCTTGTTGCTCTTGTCGCTTCTTGGGTTTGGTTCGGGCCCAAAAATGCCCAGGCGAAATTGCCAGATGTAACTCTGCAAACTATCGATGGACAACCCTATTCGCTAGCACCGCAAAAGAAAACCTTTCGCTTGGTGGAGCTAATTTATACCCGTTGCCCGGATATTTGTCCCACGACAACCATCAAAATGGTTCAGCTGCAAAAGCGCTTGCTCGAAGCAAATCTGATGGGGCAAGACGTTGAGTTTTTGACCATCACGATTGATCCGCAAAACGACACTCCTGATGTCATGCGCTACTATGGCAAGCAGTTGGGGATTCAAGAGCACGGTTGGACCCTGCTTCGTGGTGATGACGAAACGATCAAAACGGTTACAAATTCGCTTGGCTTTTTTGCCAATAAGATGGATGATGGATTTATCTCTCATACATCGAGTACGTATCTCGTGGATGATAACAATGCTGTCATTCAAAAATTCGGGATGGGTGACGATTTCGATCCCGATCAAATTTATCAGGAACTGTTGAAATTAAAAAAGGAAGGGTAATCCAACATGAAACGTACGATGATTCTGCTCTTATCCATGCTTCTGCTCCTCTTAGCCGCTTGTGGAAAAGAGAACGAGCAACAAGCTTTTCAACCCGGAGCTCCCGTTGAGGCTGCCTTTACATTGGAACCAAAGGAGCTTGTAGCAGGCGACACGGTTACCTTCTCTGTTAAAGTCACTCAAGATGGCCAACCCGTGGATGATGCCAAGGAAGTGAAATTCGAATGGTGGAAAGATGGGCAAGAAAAGCATGAAACGATCCCGGCTTCGCTGCAAGGAGACGGTGTCTACACGGCCCAACAAACCATGAACGAGCCAGGTTCTTATTTTGTCTACTACCATGTAACGGCACGAGATTTCCACAATATGCAGAAGACACCTTTTACCGTAACCAACAAAGCAGGTGAAACTCCTGGGCCTGGGGCGACGCCCGTGCCAGAAGCTGGTGCAGATCCGTCACACGATCATGGAGCGACAGGCCACGCGAATGCCGAAACAGTAGATTATCATTTCTCCCCAGCCGACAATATCAAAGTAGCAACACCAACTGCCCTCACTGTTCATCTCATGAAGGACAACAAAGCGTTGGACAAAGCGACAGTCAAGTTCGAGTTCTGGAGGGGAACTGACCAAAAGCATAGCTTCGTCGACGCAACGGAAACTGCGGCTGGTCAGTATGACGGCAACGTACAGTTCCCTACTGCTGGGGATTATACAGTCAAGGTCCATGTGGAAAAGGGAGAAATTCATGATCACAAGGATTTTTCACTTTCAATAAAATAAGAACACAAAATAAAGCGGCCATCCTCCCAAGGAATGGCCGTTTTTCTTGTAAATTTGGTTAGCAAGTAAAATAAGCGATTCGATGCAAGTCTGTCCCGTAATACTCCCAACGATATCCAGTCCAGCGATATCCAGATACAGAGTTACGACTGACATAGACGGGGTAAAACCAGAAAGAACGACCATTCCGCAACCATACGTACGTGTAGCGATATAAGCAGGGATAGAATCCTCCAGCATCAATCCGGCGTGTTCCCCCATAGCCACTTGCTCCTGGTGCACTTGGCGTCCTGCTGGGTGGAGGACCTGGTGGTGGCGGGGGGAAACCTCCCGGTGAACCAGGGGAACCAGGGGAGTCTGGAAAACCTGGGGAACCATCTCGGCCGCCAGGGGGAAATTGATATGACATGACGTGTCACCTCCTACTAGTCTCCCTATAGGAAATGCAGCAAACGCACAGATGGTATGTGCGTTTGACCGCCGTCATTCACCTATTTTTTCCGCAATAGCCTGTATATAAATCCGCAGGCGCCCCCACTCTTTCATCCTTTCCGAGCACCTAGATTGGCAGTTACCCTGCACAAAAATTGTACAGTCTCTCCCATTTTCAACCGATTCGATCCTTTTACGAGAAAGGCTGTATCTGGCTTCAGCTGTTTTGCTAGACGCCGATGCAAGCCTGCCTTACTCAAGCAATGCCTCACCCGATTTGCCGGAAATCCGGAGCGAATCGCTGCTCTTGCAATATACCTCGCACTATTTCCCAGCGTATATAAGTAGTCTACATTTTTTTGACTCAAATATATCCCGACATCCTCATGACCTTTGACGTCGTATTTTCCCATCTCTAGCATACTGGCGAGCACGGCGATCTTTGTGGTATGCCCGACCTGGCTTAACACATCAATCGCTGCCTTGGCCGCATCGGGATTCGAGCTGTAGGTATCATCCAGCACCTGAATGTTATTTGCGAGTCGATAACTGGTAAGGCGTTTTCTCTGTCCGCGAAACTGGCTTAACCCGCGACGAATGTCATCGACGGGAATCCCCATCGTATGTGCGACTGCAATAGCAGCTAACGCGTTGTATAAATTATGCTCGCCAGGAATAGGAACAAAAAATGACTCCTTTTCTCCACGCAAAGAACATTCGAATCGAAACCCATTGCCTTCTATTTTCGTTCGCCCCGCCTTATAGTCCGCCTCCTGCTCCTTGCCAAATGTCACGATTTTTCCCGTGAACGACCCCAAGTAAGGCTGTTGAACAAACTCGCGAGAATAGGGACAATCTCTATTCAGAAAAACGGTTCCTGTGGGTTTCATATGGCGAATCAACTCCGTTTTTGCTAACGCCAGCTGCTTGGCATCACCGCCAAAATTTCCGATGTGAGCCGTGCCAATATTCGTGATGACTCCCATAGACGGCTGGATGATTTTGCAATGCTGTCGCAAATGACCGCTTCGATAAATTCCATACTCAAGCACTGCGGCTTTGTGCTCGTCCCGAATTCTTTTGGTATGTGCTCTTGTATTTCCCAGGAAGTTCTTGTTATACATCGATTTATATGTGGGCATGCGTAGACTTAAGATGCTGTAGATCATTTCCTTTGTCGTGGTCTTCCCTGCGCTTCCTGTCACAGCGATAACCGGCTTGTCGAGAATCAGCGTCTTTACAGGTACAGCAGCTCTTCTCTTCTTTTTCACGGGCATCACCCCTTTGCCTCGTTCTTCTTCTCACGATCAGCTTTCCTATTGTATGAACGGCATAGACAGCCTGTATAGACCATTATCTATGAAAACGTTCCGCTACTATCCAAATCAGAAGGACGACTTCTGGAATAGAGTAGAAGGGGAGGTGAAGCGCATGAAAAAGAAGGCTACGATCGCCGCTGTAGGCGACATCCTGATGTGGAAAGAGCAGGTGGCAACTGCCAGATTGCCTGGTACAGATCAATTCTCTTTTACCGATATGTTTCATCCCGTGGCACCAATTCTCTCAGCGGCGGATCTCACGATTGGCAATTTAGAAACCACTTTTTCCGGGAAAACACAGCCCTATCAAATCGGCTCGGCACGAACCGGTTACCCTCGCTTCAACTGTCCAGATGAATTGGCTCGGGACTTGAAAACATCTGGATTTGACGTATTGACTACAGTGAATAACCACTGTCTGGATGGCGGAGTAACCGGACTATGCCGAACCCTTGATGTTTTGGATCGTTACAAACTTGTTCATACCGGAACCTATCGAAGCCCCGACGAGGCAAATACCTACCTGATCAAGGAGGTAAACGGCATTCGCATCGCCATG
The DNA here is from genome assembly GCF_000010165.1 of Brevibacillus brevis NBRC 100599. Lineage (NCBI taxonomy): Bacteria > Bacillati > Bacillota > Bacilli > Caryophanales > Paenibacillaceae > Brevibacillus > Brevibacillus brevis. The sequence continues at coordinate 2,047,250 of NC_012491.1, read as the reverse complement.
CTTGCTTATACCTACGGGACAAACAAGCAGGTGATCCCCGCTCATACACCATGGATCGTCCGACTTCTTCATCTTGACACGATATTATCCGACTTGAGAAAAGTTCGTCCTCTGGTCGATGTCGTGATCATCTCCCTTCACTTTGGGATTGAATTCCGCTATACACCGACGACGCGCCAGCGGCAGCTCGTACAAAGCCTGCTCGACAATGGTGCTGATGTCATCCTCGGGGCTCACCCACATGTTCTGCAGCCTGTTGTCACTCCGAGTATCATGACTCCTCACGGGACAAAGAGACAAACATTAGTCGCGTATTCTTTGGGCAATTTTACATCAGAGAAAATGCTTTCGTTTGATCAATCCCAGTGCGGAGCAATCCTGCGATTTACTGTCGAAAAAGATGAGAGGAATCAGATTTCACTCGAGCAAATTTCCGTCATCCCGACGTTTTCGCAACGATATGTAAATCAAGGACGTATATGCTTTCGTGTCATCCCCATGCGTTCCTACTTGAAAAGCCCTGATCTGTATGTGCGACCCCTGCTGAGAAAAAAGCTCCAGCTGCTGTGGAGTCGGGCCATCCGCATCATAGGCAGGTCGCGGGGCGTATTGATTGAATAACACAGGAGCAAACGAGGGAGCGGGCAGTTTGCTCCTCCCCTTCCTCTTTTCCTACATAGACCACGATTGACGATTTACAGAACATTTTGGTAAAATTCATTTGTAACTAACAAAATAACTATGGATAGTTACAAAGGAGAGATGCCTTGCATGATCACCGTTCGCCGTATCGATTCGGAGGATTTACCTGCATTTCTGGCCTTCCCGGATCACCCTGCTTCCGTTCGGGATGATATCGCTGCTTATCTCGATAAAATGTTTACACAAGGAGCCATGCGTCAAGACTGGTGCTTCGTTCTGGAGGTACAGGGTGAGATCGCTGGTCGTCTTGCCTTCTGGACATTGCCTGGCAGTAAGCAAGCGACTGATTTGGTTTTGTGGGAGCTTCCATGGAAAGAAACAGAATGTTCTTCCCTCGGAGCTCATTTTTTACGCGAAGTCTTTACACTCATGGCTGGAAATCTATCGGAGAAAATCGGCTATGTTCTGGATTCCCCTTCCTCCTCTCCCCAATGGCAAACGGATCACCAAGAGCAAAGAAATGTTCTGGAGGCGCTCGGCTTTCAGATTAGCCGGGAAACAAACCGATTCGAATGGCATGCTTCGAACGAGGCAACTGCTATATCGTCAAAAGGAACGCATGATCTGATCTTGTACCGCAGTCTTCCTGAGGTCGGTGAGGCTGCATTTGTGGATGCCATCCTGCGTGTCTCGCAATTCACCCATGATCAACAAATAACAGAACAGCGCTTGGAAAAAGGCCCTCAAGTCCAAGCGCAGGAAATGTTCCAAGATTTGCAACAAATGAAATACGAACCCGAATGGTGGCAGCTTGCCTATACCGAAAAAAATGAGCTCATTGGATTTTTGATACCTACAGTCAGCCCTACCTTTGCTACGATTGGATACATCGGTGTTCTCCCCGAGCAAAGAGGACACGGCTATATTGATCAATTGCTGAAGCAAGCCACAGACGTTCTTGTACAAGCTGGCAAAACATACATCCGCGCAGATACCGATGTAAAAAACACGCCAATGGCCAAAGCCTTTTTACGTGCTGGTTATCACCAGTTTGCCAGTCGCCAAGAATTTTCCCTCGATCGCAGCTTGTTGCTCTAACAGACAAACAAAAAAGGGGGCGATTGCAGTAACAATCACTCCCCTTACTTCCCTTGTATAGACAATATTTATGGGACAATTTCAGACATTTCTGCTGGGCATACAGCTTGCTTTAGCATTTCTGTTGCCTGTTGCGTATCTACATCTTTTACCAATTCAATCTCACTAATGAGGAGCTGCTGCGCATTATCCAGCATCACTTTGTCACTCGTTCCCAACACTTTTTCTTTACTCATACCAACCAAATCGCGAATGACCTCAGATTGCTCGTAAATATCGCCACTCTTCATTTTTTCTGTATGAAGCTTGTAGCGCTGTGCTGCATTCAAGGCGGTGTCGCGTTGCCCCTCTAGCATGGCGGCCAAAACATTCTCTAGAATGTCGGCTTCGACCACCTTTCTGATACCAAGAGCGGACATCTTTTCAACCGGGACCATGATGTTTAACTCTTTCAGCGACATGTTGAGCACATAATAGAGGTGTTTTTCACCCAAAAACTCTTTCTCCTCCATCGCCTCGATTACGCCTGCCCCATGGATCGGATAAAAAACCTTGTCTCCAACTAGAAACATACGTCCACCTCCTTCAAAGCAATCTAAAGCCATTATAACACAAAAATCGAATTTAAAATTTTTTATTTTATCATGACGATCAAAATCAAGTCAATAAAAAATTTACATCTTACTCATTGAGCGTTTCTGTTGCCATTCGCCGCCTAGTTTAAATACGATCACACCCCCGACAATGACCAGAACCCCAAACAATTGCGTAAAAGTAATCGGCACTTGAATCAGCCCTAACCAGCCGATTGAATCCGACCATAAAGCAAAACCGAGCTGGGCAGTAAGCGCGATGGAGATGGCATACGTTGGGCCAAGCAGTCTCATCCCTTGCACCAAACAAAAGACCACCCCAACGCCGATCATGCCGCTGAACCAGTACCACGGCTGCATAGTTTGAGGTGAAAACAACTGACTTCCTTCAAATATGAGACCCATTGTTAAAGACGACAGAAACCCCATCCCAAGCACAAGAGTCGTCGTAGACCATGTTCCTGCCTGTTCACTTACTTTCCTGTTAAAAATATTTTGAAGGCTGACCAACAAGCCAGCCAGTAACGCGAAAAATAGCCCGACTACCATGTTTTTTGACACTCCTGTCTCCTTATTCGTTGGGAGTCTCGCTCGCCATTTTAGCTAAACCTTCCCTATCCTTGATTAGAAGGTATCCATTGGCACGCTCAATCAGTCCCTCCTTGCAGAACTGTTGAATGACCCGATTCAAATGTCTGTAGCTCGTTCCAATCATATTCGCTGCATCCAAGAGATAGCTCGTACTGATCTGTTCTCTGTTGGCAGAATTCCACTCCTCTATCGAAACGGACAACAAATAACGCGCGAAACGTACTTCTACTGGGTACAAAAGGTTGATGCTTAGTGTGTTGGACTTCACACAAAATTTATTCGTAATGATTTGCAGTAAAAATTGCAGGAGTGGAGCGTAGTCTGTCCCGTATTTTTTCAACCAGCGATAATGAATCCCGATCATCTGAACAGACGAGGCCGCTTCTACCGAATTCTGGTAAGAAATTCCTCTTACATACTCAATATCTCCGATCACTTCAAGGGGCTTTTTAAAGGATAGGATCAACGTTTTTCCTTCGGGGGAAGTCGTAAAAACCTTTACTTTTCCCTTCACCAAAACATACAGGTGACAGGCCGCCTCACCCTGGGCACAAATGAGCTCCCCATGATCAAATTGGTACAAGGACAAATGCGGCAGAAAAGGCTCATAAAAAACAGACGCTAACTGATGTTCATGGAGATATTGTTGCAAAAGCTCACGATTTTCGATTTCCTTCATCCCTCTGTTTCCCCCTCTCGCTATCAGGATCTCAGTATCAGCACACCCAGAATCATCATCCCGATCCCAATAAAATGCGGTAGCCTCATCTTTTGTTTATCGACACCGAACCACCCATTGCTATCAATGAGAAAAGTCAGGCTAAGCTGCGCAATCAAGACAGCTGAAATCGTCATGGTTACCCCGATATGCTGGATAGCCGTAACATTGCTAAAAATGATAAACGCTGCGAGTGTCCCACCTGTCAAATATAACGGTTTCACTCGCCTATATGCCTGCCATTTTCCATCTCGAAAAAACAACAGGAGTATAAAAGCCGTGAGAAAGCCCGTTAACTGCGTAAGTGTCGCGGTTTGCCAAGTACCAATATCTTGACTGATTCTTGCATTCGCTACCCCTTGCAAGGTAATGAAAACACCGCCCAAAATAGCAAAAATAATTCCTTTCATCCCTCTCACCTCACACTGATCTGTTCCTAATTAAAAAGGATGGCAAGGTGGATAGGGAAGGACATATGTCCTCATGATTTTTGTTGCAAAAAACAAAGAAAAGGCCCTTTCCGTTAGAAGGCCCCCTCGCTTACTATTCTCATTGAATCTTTTTTTGTTTCACGATTCCTATCACAAGCAAAACGATCATCCCAATGATCGTGATCGGCAGAAACCACTTCCCAAAGCCGCCTCCCCAGCCTAGAGCAATGGAAACCGACTCTAACAAGATTACGGAAAAAATAATTAAGCAACTATTTTTTATTTGGTTCACGATTTTTCGACTGTGCAAATAAAACTGCTCGGCATTCGATTCAGAGAAGCGTGCTGGGTAGTTATGTAGCTCCGGATGTTTTTCGAGTACCTGCATGAGGAAAATGATAAAGACGCCAATCCCAGGCAAAAGAAGCAACTCCCATTTTGAACCCCAGCGGTCTACTTCCCCCAAGGAATCGTAATGGGCAGGCACCTCGTCAGGAAGCTTATTCCATGCAAAGACTAAAAAGAGTAGTGATCCCACAAAAAATAAGCAACCAACTACATCCCATAACCGTTCGCTGCCTGTCTTTGGTATATTTGTGATTGGTCTCTTCATATTCTCCCCCCTACTGCTGCTCCTCCTACAAGTATTTTACCATTTATGTCCATTTGTGAGTCAAGGTCAATCCGTCACACACTTCTGGGCGTTTTTACATATTTTGATGTGGAGTAAGGAGGGAACAACAGTGAATGCTCCTATAAGGGAAAGTATGTTGTTTGAGCATCGTTTCTGGCTTCAGATTCTGGGCGATCATGCCCGCTTTATTTTTCAATCACTCGCTCCGAATGAAGAGCAGGAGATTGAAAAAGCTGTATACTTTATTGTGTCATTTGATAACTTACTGGATATCGCCAGGCAGAATCTATCTTCCGATGAACTAGACGCACTCAACCAGCAGGCAAGTGAACTCACGCAACAGCTGCGTGAATTTAAACTCCACATTCTGGAAAGGCACCTCATCAGTAAAATATCGATCAGTCTTCCTCCAACGTTTATGAACCACATGGTCAATGAACTAGAAGAGTATGAACGTATTTTGCATGCCTTCCTCTCCGGAAGCTTGCCACCTGCCAATCACCCGGTAGAGCTCCACCTTCTGTGGCTATCCGATGCGGTCGGGCATGCAGCCACCATCACTTCCCTTTTGGACATGGTGGAAAAAGATTATCAGCGTAAAAGTGAACAATTTACCAAACAGTTCGAGCATTTTTACCTGAAAGCGGTGGAATTAGCTGGGTATCTCCGAACAAACTTGGATAACTTCCCGGCACTGCGCCGTTTTAACCATCAAGCAGAAATGGAAATGAAGCTTTTTCAGGTATTCTTACATGAATTGGAAGAGATGCGGATGCGCGATGAATTGCTAGGAGTTTTCTCCCCGCTCATGGCCGACCATATGTCCCGGGAAGAATGCTACTATTTGATGAAGCTATCTGAGGTTTCCGACGTGCCATCACCAGACTGTTTCCCGACAAGACCGCGAACCGAGTAAAAGATTAACCTTGTTCAGAACTGGGCGAAAGTTAAAGGCTTTACGCCTCTTTTTCATTCTTTCTTCGCGATATCCACTCATGCATAAGCAAGCAGAAAGCTGTCCTCATATCCTATCAGTACCAACGGTTAAGGGGGTAGTGTTATGGATCCAATTGATCATCATAGACAGCGTATGCATCACCATATGAGGCAAGCAGAACGTTTTCGCTCTTTAGCTTTTGAACATCGTCATGACCGACTGCGTCATCATACCTTTAGAGAAAGAGAACACTTCCATCGCATGAGGGCCCATCACCACAGAATGCAAATGCATTCGATGCGTCGTTTTTGACATGGGAAAACTCCCTTTACCGGGAGTTTTTTTGTGGGACAAGCCAATAATTTCTTAATTCTGTGCTCATGCCCATTCACGAAACTGGGTAAACGCATAGTCATACATCATGTATGATCAAAAGTGGAAATGGGCTTTGATCCGCCCAAATCCTTATGCGGAGGTACAACATGGCAGATGTTTTTGTTGATCGATCATTAGAGGAAATACGGTTTTGGTCTCGCATCATGAAAGAACACTCCCTGTTTCTCAAATTGGGCTTTAACTGCGAAGACACAAAATTGATTGAGGAAGCGGATCGCTTTTACAGCATTTTTGAAGAAATTGAAAGCCAAGCACTTGCTTTTCCTTCTGACGTAGACCCTCAACGAATCTATGACTTTAATCAACTCGTTCACAATGCCGTTTCCTATATTTGGGCTTTTAAACGCAAAGTACTCGGACTCATTATTCAATGCAAAATCGGTGGTAACAACTTTCCGCTGTTGGTCGATCATGTGAGCAGGGAGGCTGCTTATTTTCGGAATCGATTAGAACAATTGAATACAGGAAACCTTGATCCCTTACCTGATGCGGTGATTAATGAAAATGTCTTTTTCCTGCGAATCATGGCAGACCATGCGAAATTTATTAACCATCTGCTCGATCCTTCTGAAAGAAAGCTAGTGGACCAAGCTAGAGAATTCAGCCATGATTTTGATCAATTATTGTTCCAAGCTCAGGATCTTGATTCCATGCGTCCCCAATCTCAAACGAAACCACTACTGAATCAATTTGTGGATCAAAATCGCGTATCCGTTCGTCAATTGCGCGACTTCAAAAAAACAGCTCGTGATTTGATTGAGGAATGCAAAATTAAGAGCATAATCCCCCCATTGCTCGCTGACCATGTATTTAGAGAAGCTTCGCATTTTCTAGAGATTTTAGATGCTTTTGAGATATCCCTCACACACGCAAAGTAGCGAAACAGGAGGAACATCTATCGGATACTTTTAAACCCGTCTCAATAATGCGAAGAGGCACCTCCTATCAGACAGGATGGTGCCTCTTCGCATTGATAACCATGAAGCAAATTATTGACTCAAAAAGTCTCTTTAGAATAGGGACAAGTTAAACAGCAATCCAACCAAACACATAATAATTACATACCCTGGTATTACTGCAAGTTTTATATTCATCTTTCTATCGGTAATAAAATGAGCCCAGTAAAAAGATATTGACCCCGACACTGACAAACATAAATAAAATCCAAAAGAACTTCCCTGCAATAAAAACCTATCTACCAGATATGAATACATGATGCCCGTTACTACAAAGATCAAAGTTACAAGAAAACGGTTTACTATCTTGGATGTAAAAGAATAGACCAATTCTCCTATCAAGCATCCAACATAGCAAAACGGTAGTAAATAAAAACTCAACATACATGTCAAGAAAGTGAAAACATTAACCACTCCTTCACCTTGATAGGATAGGAAGGAGAGCATACTAACGATATACAACATGGCACTGACAAGAAACGCTACACTTGCTGCACTAAAAAAACGTAAAATCTGCATGGACACCTCATTAAATGGAAACTTGACATTACAACCACCTCGATAAAAAAGCACACAGTCTATCAATTCCGATAGCCATTATTTTAACATATGTTATATCCAATACATTAGGGGCAGAGACTTTTGATTTTCCTCTTCAGAAATTCCCCGAAATTACAATCGAGGTTTCCCAAAACGCCAAACTGTGGGACGTTGGAACCTTATTGGGGTGCCTTTTCATTCCATCCTCAATAAGGAGAGCACACGTCCGTGACCATCCTAACACTATTTTATCGTCCATTTTCGTCACTTGAGAACACTCGTACAATCAAAAGGAAAATTCTGTTAATACTTTATTTTAGATCCATCCTAAAGGAGAAGAGATCCCATGAAAAAGAAGAAATCTCATTCTAAGAAATTCAAGAAAGTAAATGGTCAATTGGTGCAATATTCATCTTATTATCCAGCACAATCTGGAGGCTGTATCTGGCTATGCATGCGTCATGGGTGCGGTTGGTGGTGTCCAGAACGCGAGATGTAATGTGACCTTATTCCAAGAAACATCATGCTATCCACATTGGTTGTGTTTTTACCACTCCCTGTTTATTAGGGAGTTTTTCTTGTTACAATTCCCGGAGCCATTTTAATGTTTCTAGATCGCCAATCTGTTAAAATTATTTGAAAAAGGGAATTGTTGGTGATCATTTATGAAAAATAGACCTCTTTGGTTCAATATCTTTTCAGTAGTTGCTCTTGCTATTGCAGTAGTGAATATTTTTACACATGTGGCTTTCTTAAGAATCGTAACGATGATATGCCTTGCCGTTCTCATGGCTTCTTTAGGATCATTTGAACGGAAGAAAAACCGTAAGATGGCCTTTATTCTATTTGGTGTGGCCGCTTTTCAAGTTTTCGTGTTGGCAGAGATGATATATGTCGCCGTTACAAAATAACTATCTGGTTGAAATACGGTTCACTTGGTTTTCTTGTGAGATACTTGTAAAAATCGTTTTAGAGGTGGAGCTTCTTGATCCGCTAGCAAATAGAAAAGCCACTCGGCATCCGAGTGGCTTTTCTATTTACTTGTCTGTATCACTTCTTTTTCGCACTCATCAAGGATATGTATAAGCTTTGGCCTTATGAAATAGGCTTACAGAAGATTATAGGCATTCACAACTCCTCGACATAATTCTTGGCGGTGTTATTATTGAACAAGAACTTATATTGGAGGACAAAAGCATGACACAGAAAAAAATCCTGATGTTGATTGTGGTGCTGCTGATCGGCGCAGCCTATTTCTTTGGACTTGTGCCAAAAGAGAACAAACCAGTCAACAACGGGAACGTAGACCATACGATTGTTTTTCCGTCTGATCGATACCCTCAGACCGCAAAGCATATCAAAGAAGCGATTGCCTCTGGGAAGTCAGCTGTATGTACAATTGACCGCAGTGGGGCAGATGGAAATCGCGAAAAATCACTCAAAGGTATTCCTACAAAAAAGGGATATGATCGAGATGAATGGCCAATGGCTATGTGTGCTGAGGGAGGCACAGGGGCACATATTGAATACATATCACCTTCAGATAATCGAGGGGCTGGATCGTGGATTTCCAATCAACTAGAGGATTATCCCGACGGAACCAAGGTTGAAATCTTGGTCAAATAAGGTTGCCCGCACATTCTGGATATGAATAAACATTTCTCAGAAAGAACCCGTCTCCTTTATACAGGGACGGGTTGTTTCTTTAACACCAAAAATAAGGACTTCGTAGAGAGTGAGTGATTAGCCTATTCAAAAAAATCATCACCATATTCAGCTTCTGAGTCACTAGAAACATCATCGATCTTCGCCATAATTGTTTGTAAATCACCTTCTCGAATAAGCTCATCCACTACTTTTTCAATCGTTTCACGACTCACATCTTCAACAATAACCATATTTATCGACCATAGATAAGTGCCAGACAGGTTCTCACCAGTATTTTTATTCTTCCGTCGTAATGTTTCGATGTTTTGATAAGTAAAAAATGTTCCCCACCATCTTGTTCGATCTGGTAAGGTTACGATTACATCTACATTATTATCATTTTTTTGCTGACTCTCGATCTCAGATAATTCTGTGTTAATCCAAATATGCTTCTTCATCAAGAATACTTCCTCCTAGATAAAATTAGCAATTCATTGACACTCGTCTTTCTGCAATTCGATATCCAATTCGATCAGCTTTTTCAGGTCATCTACTGTTTTTATTTCGATATGGCCTGATTGGAAGTCCTTAACCCACTTTGCAATGGCTGCTTTCACGACTTTCCTGTATTGATCCTTCGATTCCATGATGCCTTCCATCACTTCAATTTGATATTGCAACAGAAGGTCAATAGATTCAGGAGAAGACTGTTCTGTAGTTGTTTTCATTGTGGCACCCTCGGCTTTCCTGTAAAATGGAAAACGAGATAGTGGCTTGAAGCTTCCGTGGCCACGGGTTTCCACTATCTCAGCCGGGGTTACCTGGTTGCATGGGGGGACGTTCGCGCGTCTCCTTTTTGCTATATTTAGAAAGGAAGTGCCTGCTATGACGCCTTCCTCATATGATCAATTCGTTGAAGATATAAGATCAGGTCGTGACATCGAGTTTATTTATAATAGCAACAGATACTCAATAACAAACACTCCGTTTGGTTATTCATTCACACGTTACTATGACGAGGATAGTGTCATTACTACAAAACAGCCTGATGAGTTGCTCTCTCTTGTTAAGTTAAATGGGCTGCCACTAAAAGAAGCGTGGCCCGATATCGAAATCGATATTATTTTCTAGCGCTTTGTCTCGTTAGCAACACAGGTTCAATGCCCGTCACTTCATAGTAACGTCGCTTGATGACATCACAGAATTTCGGATCAAGCTCCATTGTTCTACAGATACGCCCCATCTGTTCACAGGTCATCAGTGTTGATCCACTGCCTCCGAAAAAGTCAGCCACCACGTCATCCTTCTTGCTGCTGTTCCCTATTGGAATGGCCAACAGTTCCAATGGCTTTTGAGTTGGATGGACGTACTTGCTTACATCCCCTCGCGATACCTCCCAGACTGTCTCCGGTTCTTCAATGAATGAAGGTAATCCTGATTTCCAAACTGTGGTCTGCTTATAGTCTCCGTACCATGCTGGAGCCTGCCCTTTAAGATGAGCATAGAACACTGGCTCATGCTTGAACTTATATTGAGCAAATGACAAAGAAAAAGCGTTCTTAACCCAAATACACTGGGTGCGTGATACTATTCCGGCCTCGTTCATCTTGTTCTCAAATTCTCGCTGATAGCTGGAAGGAAGGAAAACATAGATTGCTGCTTTCGGGTCCATGATTGATGCATAATTTGCAAACACAGCTTGAAGGAAGTCCTCAAATTGCTCCATGGGCATGTCATCATTCATGATGCTTTCTCTGCCGTCTGAAGCAAGTTCTGCTGAATCGCTCTTGAACGCAACGTTATAAGGAGGGTCCGTCACTACCAGAGCTGCCCGCTGACCATCCATCAGCCGTTTCACATCCTGCTCACTTGTGGCGTCTCCGCACATAAGGATGTGCCGCCCGAGTCTCCAGATGTCCCCTGGCTTCGTCTCCGGTTCAATGATATCGTTTAATGCTTTCTCTACATCGAAATCATCTTCCTTGACTGGCTCATCTATCTCAATAGTAACGTACTCATTGATCAAGTCTATAGCTTCCTCCAGGTCAAAACCTGTTAGCTCTACGTCCAAATCGCTCTCTTGCAGCTCCGCCAACACCTGGGCGAGCGTCACCTCATCCCAAGCACCGCTGATCTTGTTTAGTGCGATATTGAGCGCCTTCTCTCGGATGTCATCCAAATCCACAACTGAAACATTTACTTCCGTGGATCCCAACTCATTGACGAGAATCTTGAATCCTTGATGACTTCCAACAAGGTTCCCTGTTCGCTTGTTCCAGACGAGCAGTTGCACGTATCCGAACTCTTGGATAGATCGTTTTAGCTTCTCATATTCAGGATCGCCCGGCTGCAAATCTATTCGCGGATTATAAGGGGCTGGATTGATTTTAGAGATTGGTATTTTACGTATGTCCATGCTGTTCAGCTCCTTCGTGGCGATAAAGTAAGAATAAAGAATATTGCCAGCCCTTGAATTGCTGTATGCCTTGATGCTGTTGGGCTGTCGCCGTGTTTTGTAGGTGAAACCAAACGACTACTATTCCAGCGGAAAAGTATATGTATTGTTTCACCGCAAAAAATGAGGTTGAAGCTTAGAGCCTTATGCGTTGGCTGCCTGTTGGCTTCTGGCGACCCCTTAGTCCAAATTGGGGTCTTCGCCTGCCTCTGTGATCTCCTGGCTGAATAGGTGCAGGAGCCACGCTTCTGCTGTTTTCCCATTGAGAGAATACAGTGGGTTGATAGCGAATGCTGACCGTCTTTCCATGTCGGTTCGACGCATTATGTGCAGCTCAATGAATGTCTTCACAATCTTGCGTGCTGTTGGATAGGAACAGTCTGCGATGCGGGCAAGGTCTTTGACGGTAAGCGGCGTCCCCTTTTATCCGCGCTCATTGCGCCTTGCAGGAGGTTAGTTCCCTCACTGGCATAAGGAGCGATCTTCAACAAAAAGCCAGCCTCAGCGAGTGACAGCTTTCTGAGCCGTCGCTTTGCCTTTTGGCTGGCTTTGATCTTCACGAATTTTGAGCTTCGACCAACTGGACGAAATACTTTTACAATCTCGTCCGACCGGCGCAGTACTTCCTCCGTGTAATAAATTTCTCCTGTCGCTGAGTCGACATACTGGCGCACTACATTTCACCCACCTCCATGAAAAAAGCACTCCTTGGGTCCTTAATAGAATATCTCTTCCCGATATACATAGGACTCCCTTCAACAGAAGTATGGCAGGAAAAGGAAAATGCCTCTTGCATAACTAAATTTTTCATGTAATATAGTGAACAGGAAATTTATTCCAAATAATCCAATTGGAGGAATTATTTTGAAAAAATCCATTAAAGGCACAATTGCAGCAGCTCTTTTACTTAGCAGTCTATCTATTGGATCTAGTGCTATGGCATCATCCCCTGATACAGTTGTGAGTCACGTTACGGGGAATAAGGTTCAAGATTTGGTTGATTCCGAGAAAATTTCAGAAAACGTATTTACTCCTATGGAAGTCAAAAAACTTGTTAACAACAAAAAAGTTAAAGGCACTCAAGGTTCTGCGACTTTCGACATTCCATCTGGTTACGGTTGGGTGAAAGTATATGTAAAAAATGAGGGAACAACTGACATAACCGTATCAGTAACGGATCCAAGTGGTAGTCAGTTAATGTACGATACAATTAAACCTGGTGGTGCTTTTGATGAGATAAGTAGCTCAGCATGGGGAACTGGTAAACATACAGTTGGGGTTTCCACATCTGGAGATGATATGGCAGGTTATATCGCTGTTAAGGTTGCACAGCACGAGAACGAACTGCAATAACGCTGTCTCAATAGAGCGAATAACTAAATAACAGAAAGAACGATTAAACATCTCGTTTCACTTTCTAAGGTGAATCGAGATGTTTTTTGCGATTAATTCCCATGTGGAACGCCCACCGAACAGGGAGCGACTGGTCTGAGTCGCGACTCGCAAATAAGTCCCTGTCTGTTGGGCGCACAAAAGAAAAAGCACCGCTTGGGTGCTATGGAGAAACTTTTTGATTGTAAACCTCAGGAATACTCCAAAGTCCATAGGCAAAAAAAGCATATAGACATACAAGTATAACGAGGATCAAGCCTAACATAAATACCTTCTCGCTTAACTTTATAAACCAAGCGATAACAGAAAAAATTAGAATCGGCCCCAAAACATACATAGCCAATACTTCAAATATTGCAGAAGCTCCAGCATGCATTAAATTACGCATACCTTCAAAAAAATTTTGTTCAGACAATTGCATTCCCTCCCTATTCCATTTTGAGGTAATGCCAGATGCTTGTCTATATCAAAAGCCCCACTTCCTCCGGCAGTGGTCTCCGCCGCGATCTAAACCTTAAAGTGCTGCGGTCAAAGGTTAAGCGATGGTGCACACGCTTAACCAGAATTGGCGTGTTCGTATTTGAGAGATACCGGACAAGGGACGAGAAGCCGAAGCCGTAGGTCTCGCATGTAGTCCCCTGTCCGGTACATCCCAGCAGAGTAGTTCGCGATTTTCTAAAGCTCCGAGAGGGGTTCCCAAACTTGAAAACCGCTGTAATGCATACAATGAAAAATAATTGCATGGTTCCCTGCTACGCTCGTCGCAACTGGTGCGTTCAGGCTCAGAATGTCCCCCTCTCGTAAGGTCACATTCGTCATCACCCATAGATTCGCTCAGGTACACCATTGATAAGGGATAGGCGGTATCTCCCAAGAGCAAAGCTCTTAACTCAAGGGTACCGATCCGGCCAAATAAAAACGTCCAGCATTTTATCCTCGTTTTTTTCCTTATTTTTCTCCGGGTTTTGTCCTACTTTTTGTCGGATTTTTTGTGTACGAAAACAAAAAACCACCTTATTGGCGGTTTACTATGTTCTTCTATCTCATCTGTAAGTGCAGCTCCTAAGCTTCGTACTTTTGAGTGAACGGTTCTAGGGAATAGCGGTACATGAACACAATAATTCCGTTGATTCTTTAGCTTCGATCCACATATCAAGGTGAATGCTTATCCTTCTTATGCAGATGTTTCAGAATCATACACAACAATACAACAATAACTACAAGGCAGCCCTGTAGCCAATAAAGTGCCCAATACTCAGCCAAAAGTTTACCAACCAACGCAAATGCTTGCGGAAACAATGCAATCGCAAGCGTTATGACTAACCCTAGCCACCAGACATTCTTCTGAAACCAAAGCTTCATAATAGTATTCTCCTTCCAACAAAAACCTGTTCTCTTTACACTTTGAATTGTACAAAACTATATATAATATGGCGAAGGATACAATACATTTTAAAAGCGTTTTCATTACTATAAATAAGGCATTTAATTACTTTATATATTTCGAAAAAAGTTGTAAAATTAACACATATTGGTTGTCTATTTTTCAACTAAATACAATATTAATTGTAAATATTACAACTTATATTCGAAGGGAACGGTAAGATGGCAAGTAAAAGACCTGTAAATCGTGTGAGAAATGTCTATTGGGGTGCGTTTATCCTAGATTGGTTCAAATATCTGCAGGATCATGAGTTAAGCGCAGCCGACTATCGAATACTGTTCTACTTGTGTCATAAGATGTATAACGATGACAATACAGCTCGTGTAAGACAAAAGATCATTTCTCATGATCTCGCAATGGATAAAGGTAACGTTTCCAAGTGCTTAAAGAAGCTACGTACGAAACAATTCATTGCCAAAGCACCCGATGGTTATATGATTAATCCACATTTGTTCTATGCAGGGAATGGTTATCACAATCGTGAAAATTTACGTGATAGCTTCGATAGACTGCTGATCGATGAAAGTGAAAGTCTTCGTTTCTCTTTTAATGAAGATGAACACACACTCGAAGTTTTAGGGGATATGGATGATTGGCCATTTAACTAATTTGTCCATTTCTTTTGTATATTGAATGTGAAAAAGACACTCAGATCATTCCGAGTGCCGTAGCAATTTGCATTATTGCCTCTTTCTTTTTTGTGTAGAATTGGTCTTTTGTCAGACCTAAGTCCAGATATACGTTGATGTCTTTCACCCTGGATGTGCTGAGATACTTCTCTTCGATGATCTGTCGCTCGACCTCATCGAGCGAATACTCGAGTGCTCTTTCGATCTGCTTCGCTTTCAACTCATTCTGTGTCTCTGAAAACTGCAGCCGAGGGAACAATTGCTCGATGCCCTTCTCCTCTTGCTCCTTTTTGTTTTGAACAGCAACACGGAGGGCTTTATATGATTTCAATTCTTTCACAACTGCTTTTCTGACTTCTCTTTCATTGACCGGCTGTAGAAATGACAGTTGTTCTTGTACCTGTGCGCTCATCTTTCCAATTCCCCCTCGCGGAGCCCATGATATAATTTAGTTTAGGCGAACATATAGACGGGCTCCCTGCTGGGGGCTATTTTTTTGTCTGTTTGCGCTGTAAACTTGACGCAAGAGTTCAATTTGAGGTGATCATAGTGGTTGCTGTTTTCATCAGAACTGCATCAGATGATTTTAGAAAGACCGAAAGACAAATGGAGTCCTACATGCCACATGTCAAAAATGTAGCCCATAAGGTGTACATAGAAATCGACGTTAAAACTATTGACTCGGATCGTCCTGGCTTGTCTCAATTGATTGCTGACATAGAGGCAGGATTGGTAAACAAGGTAATCTGTCATAGTGCTGAGCGAATCTCCCGTAACCCTGTTGAATTGGGGAAGTTCATGCAGCTTGCTAATCAGAAGAATGTACCGTTAGTTTTTGCTGAGTGATTCTGAATGGAATCACTTTTTTCTTTGTTAAGCAGCTTGCAGCAGCTCAGGGTTCTCATAGATGTTGCCAATGATAGTCAACGTACTCCAATCGTTCCACATTGGTACTGCGCTTTGAACTACTACCCATTAGATGGACACTTTGAAAAAAGTGACCGTCTAACGGGTTTTTATGTTTTAATCATCATTAACGAGAAATGAGTGGGGATATGTTAGATGAGTAAAAATAGAATAAGTTTTACGGAACATGAGATACATATGTTAGAAAAAAATCAAAATGTACTTCGAGTAACAGGGAAAAACATCACGTATTCTTCTATGTTCAAATTTACCGCTGTACAGGCATATCGAGAGGGACAAACGCCGATTGAGATATTTCTTCAGGCAGGTTTCCCCTTAGAAATAATTGGTCGTCATACACCAAAAAAATGCTTACATCGATGGAGAAAAGTATATACGACTTTTGGGGAAGCTGGATTAATTGAGGAGCGCAGAGGCAAGGGGAGCACCGGTAGAAAGTCAGAGGGAGAATTATCAGCAGAAGAAAAACTGAGACGTGCTGAAGCACGAATTAGGCTTCTGGAGGCAGAGAACGAACTTTTAAAAAAGCTAGAAGCGCTCGAAAGACAAACCAATAAGACGTTATCGTCTCCCGAGCGCTTTCAGCTTATTAGCCTAGTTCTTCGTAAACATGGCTTGAAGCGTGTAACCCGTTATCTATGCCAGATTGCTGAAGTGAGCTCAAGTGGCTATTATCGCTGGTGTAGTGCTGAGGAACAGCGACAAATTCGAGAAGAAGCCGACGAACGAGACTTCCTGCTCATCAAGGAGCATTTCGAAACTCGAAAAGGGAGAGCAGGAGTGCTGGTCATTAAAATGAGATTGGAGCGGATGAACGGTGCCGTGATGAATCATAAAAAGATTCGTCGTCTTATGCAAAAGTTTAAGTTAGTCACTCTTATTCGGAAAGCGAATCCGTATCGAAAAATGGCCAAGGCTACTCAGGAACACCGCACATGCCCAAACCTACTTAAACGTCAGTTTGATCAAGGTATACCCGAGAAGGTTCTACTTACTGACATTACTTATTTGCGCTATGGTACTGGTCAATGGGCATATTTGTCTTGCGTAAAAGATGGGGCGACCAAACAGATTTTGGCACACTATCTGTCTTCGACATTGGAGTTATCACTAGTGAAACGGACACTAGACTTATTAATCAAACGATTGGACGGTAACGTCCATCCGGATGCTATTTTTCATTCGGATCAAGGAATGCACTACACTCATCTTACAACGAGGCGCCTTATTGCTGAGGCTGGTTTTAAGCAGTCGATGTCTCGCAAAGGTAACTGCTGGGACAATGCTTCAATGGAATCGTTCTTCGGTCATATGAAAGACGAACTCGAATATAAGGACTGTGTTTCACTTCAAGAGTTGCGTCAACGCGTCAACGAATATGTAACCTATTACAATTCAGAGCGTTATCAGTGGACATTAAAAAAGATGACTCCTGATGAAACCAGGAATCATCTCATTGCTGCTTAATTTGCAACAGGCTCTTTTTAAATACTGTCTATTACTAGGGGAGTAGTTCACTTCTCATCCTCACCAGTTCGTTTTCCTCATTTAAACCAAGAATTGTATCAAAATAAAATGTTCCCCATGTTTTGTGGAATCTTATAACGCCGATGGCACCATGTTTGTTTTGGGCAATGTCTCCTTCATAAATCTCCTTGCCGTTCTTGTCATGGAGACTCGTAAATTCTCTTATGCGGACTGTATGAATACTCAAGCAGGAGTTAATTTCGGAATCTGGGGTCTTTACCCCGAACAACTGTCCATCATCATCAAACAATAGAGCGGTGACCTTTTTCATTTCCCTTGTAGGCACTATCCATACCTGGTACTTCACTTCACGTCCTGCTTGCATCCCGTTCCCCTCCCCAATTCCACAGCCCTTGCTGCCCTTTTGCTGGCACCGGATCAATTGGCTTGACACTTAGAAGCTCCCAAGCATACCTACCACTCTCATAATTTCCGAAATGGTATTCTTGTGCGCCTATGTAGAATCGGTCTTCTGCAATCAGCGCATAGTTTCCAAAGTCCGCCATAACCTCGTGACACTCTCCAAGTTGGCAAATCGCTACAACTGCTCCTGTTGGCAGGTTATCTGCCGTGAATCCATGTTCAGCTAACACGCTGCGAAAAGGCTCTTCCAGGCAAATTTCCTTGTCTACCTTCTTGCCGGCATGGATCGCAATTGGCCCGCTGTATTTCGTCGCCCAGCTTCGTGTTTCGAATTGCTTCTCCTCGAGGGTAATCAGTGTCGCCCACGGCTGGTGAATAGTGATGGCTTTCAACGGTTATCCCTCCTTGAGAAAAACGTAGTGAAAAAAATGTTAATAATCCCATTCATTTTGATAATAATTTTATAAATTAAAAGGAGGTAAAATTTTAATGTTACCAAAATGTTTCAATTGTAATAAACAAATTCCTTACATCATCACTTCAGTCATCTTTGAACATCCTTGTTGTTCAGATTGCATATTGAAAGTAGACAATGAGGATTTGGAAAAATTCACAGACAAATTAATGGGTATTAAAAACGATTGAGATTGAGGGTTTTTTACCCTCTTTCTCTTTTGTCATAATCAAACGTAATGTTTTGTTAAAAAGACGACTGTTTCTTCTGATCCTCTTCAAGCCAGCATTCACACGGTTCTTTATATGTTTCCTCGGTATAAGGAATATGTGGAGAGACCTCTCCTGTCTTTTCCACCGTATAACCCAAGCCACCACAATGCTGACAGCCCATTCGAGTAGCCTCCCCCATTTAACAAATCGTGTGATTTGATTACTTTTTGAAAATTGCACATTTTTTATAGAATGCATGGTAAAATTTAGTAGTATATGGAAAATACATCCAATAGGAGGTTATTATGAAAAAGATTGCTTTGCTGTTATTTGCAGTTTTCATGATCCAACTCCATTTCACTTCTGCAACATTTGCATTTTGGAATGACCGTCTTAAGCCAAATCAAGAAATGACTGGTTCGCTTATGTCAATTAACGGTAAATACCAATTAGGTTTTAATGTTTATAACGATCTTCAATTAAAGAACAGATCAAATACCGTTTTATGGAGCGTGAATACCAACCGCGCTGGACATTCTCTCAAGCTTGACTTTTATAGCGGAAAACTCGTTTTACTCCGTGGGAATGGTGATCCGCTTTGGTATTCAGATAACGCTGCATGGAGTAATATCCATTATCAAGGTAAACCACCCGTAAACCTTAGAGGCGACCTTATGATTATGCAAGATGATGGAAATTTAGTTCTTTATAACACTACGGACTTGAATCAAGGCTGGTATCCTGTCTGGGCTTCAAATACAGGTGGTCAATAAGAATATAATAGTTGGAGCCGTGTAAGCGCGGCTCTTTTTTACTTATTGAGAACATTACCGAAGCACGAAATGTTTTGTACACCGTCTCACCTCCGTTCTTCTCAATTACCGTTTTGTTAATCATCTGAATCTAAACCCCAAACCTTTAATTCACCAGTTTTATGGTCTACATAGATGCGAACAAGTACCTGTTCATCCCATGAAATACCTTCACCGTAGAGTGTCATTTCACAATGAGGGCAAGACTCTTTCCAACTGCATTGAGTTTCTGGCGTACAATCTCATTGTTTTCAACGAGGATGTATGGGCTATCTCCGCCATTTATTTCAACTACCTCCAGGTTGTTCAAAACATCCAAAATTGCTTGTCTATTCATCGCTCTTTCCTCCCTAACTATTAAGTTAAAAATCCCTGTCACTCAAACTGTAATATGATTGAAACTATTTGCTACCTTGTCCGTCTACGTTATAAAAGAACCTGATTGGAGATGTGGACAAATGCCATATATCAACCTTCAAATTACAAAAGGTGCAACCCGTGATCAAAAAGCTCAGATTGTGAAAGAGTTCACGGAAACTCTTGTTAATGTTCTTGGCAAAAAGCCTGAACATACTCACATCGTTATTGAAGAGATTGACGATGAAAACTGGGGGTATGCGGGCATTCTCACTGATGATTTCAGAAAACTTTAAGCATGTTTCGTAAAAGTTCCAGTTTGATACTGGGACTTTTTGCCGATGCTATTCGCACAGCAATCACCCGTAAGACGGCTGACTTAAACAATGCCTCGCTTACGGGTGATCTTTTCCCAAATGATTTTCCTTTATTCCTTTACCTTTTATCTACCCTGCGGCTGTTTCGTCCGATAAAACTCATTAAACAACTTCATTAACGCTCGCTTTTCGATACGGGATACATACGAACGAGAGATGCCCAGCTCCCGCGCAATTTCACGCTGTGTTTTTTCTTTGTCCTGATCCAGCCCAAACCTACCAATGATTACCTCTTTTTCACGCTCATCGAGGATGTGTATGTGCTGGTAAATCTTATTGGACTCCAGCTTGAGCTGCACAGCGTCGACCACTTCGTCGGTTTCTGTACCAAGGACGTCGATTAAGGTGATTTCATTCCCCTCTTTATCCGTCCCGATTGGGTCGTGCAAGGAAACATCTTTTTTGGTTTTTTTCAGACTTCTCAGATGCATGAGGATTTCAATCTAAATGTCAAAAGAAGTGCATAAACGGATTTAGAACGTGTATATCTCCACGCTCTCCTCATAAACTCTAACTTCCCTTACTACATGACGGATCAGCTCTTTCTTATCCCCAAACGATAGTTCATCCTGTGCTTTTGATAAATAATAGTCAGCAGCTTCCTGGATCAAGTTGCGGTTATATTCGTTAGCGATCTGTAGTTTCGCTTGTTCATGTAGCTCGTTCGAGCGCTGATTCAGTTTATCCTCCTTTTCCTTCAGCTCTTTTAACCCTTGCCGTATATCTTCTTCGCTTATGTCTTCTTCAACGGATGCAAACAATTTGAGCAATCTTTTGCGTCCTGCTTTCGTTTTTTCGAGTTCCTTTTGCAAACGTTCCAGCTCTACTTGCTCAAATGGAGTCTCCACCTTTTCTTCAACCGCTATCGCTATCTCATCTGGATTGTTCAACCATGAACGTACCGTTTCCCAAACCTGATTGTCCAATTGCTCACATCTTACACGGCGACCGCATCCCTTATTTTTTGCACCTGCTGTATTCTTAACGTCAGTATACTCAAATATATGTTGGCTCCAGTTTTTTACTTTTCTTCCTGACATCGTATTACCACAGGACCCACATCGTACTAGGCCACTTAAGAGGTACTCGTTGAAGCTCCGGCCTGCCCATCTCCTTCTGGATTCCTTTAGCAGTCGCTGGGCATGTTCAAATTTAACTTCGTCAATGATAGATGGGCAGGGCAAGGATATCCACTCATCTTTTGGGCGCATTTTCATACGGACTTTCTCATCTGGCTCGCGAAACTGATTACCCAGCATTCCTTCCGTATTCCACTTATTTTGATAAAATCTCCCCACGTATGCCTCGTTCATCAGCATCTGTCGCACCACCTGACGATGCCATACACTAGCACCACGCTTGGTAGGAACCCCTTTATTGGTTAAATAAACAGCTATCCCATTCATTCCCTGAACGAGCTCGTTGGGCTGAGTAAACAGATCAAATACGAGTCGCACTACTGCTGCCTCTGCTTCATTTATTACGATCTGTTCCTTCTTGGAATCATAGCTGTATCCATATATTTGAAAGTCACGGAGAACACGGCCCTGTCTTGCCTTTTCTCTTCTTCCACGACTCATTCGTTCATTGATTTTCGCTTTTTCGAATTCTGCAATTGCTCCACGCATGCTATAAAAGAGCTGTCCTTCTGGAGTTTTGGCGTATTCGCCATTCACGAATACGAGCTCTATCCCGCGTTTATCAAATTCATCTGTAATTAGCAGCTGGTTCATAAGCTTGCGTGATAAACGGTCAGGATCCAGACAAACGATCTTCGTAATGAGTCCTTCTTTTGCATCTCGTCTAAGCCTTGAGAGAGCCGGTCGGTCTAAGAACTCGCCTGATACATCGTCAACATATTCAGCAGCTTCACTCGTCGCTGCTTTCTTCCTGCATTCCCTTAACTGATCGTCGAGGCTGAATCCGCTCTTGGCTTGTTCCTCTGTACTCACCCTGGCATATATTCCGATCATACGGCTTCTCCCTCCTGTATTTTCCTAATAAATACTGATAACAGGCGGAACGAATACTGTCAGTAGCAATACCCGGTATAATCTTTACATGCACCGTTCATCCCCTCCTGTCGAGAAGATATGCGCAAACGGCTTGTCAAAAGTAGTGAGGAAACAGGAAAAAGCACCACAAGGGTGCTTTTGTTTGATGATGGTGTAGTGCTATCGAAAACTCACCGAATATGATCCAGGACGCTTTTTATGACCTGAAGCGAGTCCTGCCGATCGAATAAATTATAGCGCGCCTTGACTGATTGATAGACCTGATTCAGCGCTTTTTGGCTCTTCGTTTTCCGGTACTCGCTCACAAGTTTGGTAAAGGAAGGATGCCGGATTACGTCTGTTCGCCAGTCCCACACGCGCGGTTTTTGGACTTCTTGCCGGACTTGCTCCACCATCTCCATTACTTTAGGTTCAAGAGAGGCGCTGAGCTGCGTTTCGGCCTTCTTCGTCTCTGGAAGTTTAGACAGAATCACATAGTTGGGATGGGAGGACAACGGCTTATTGTTTACATACAATAATTGGCCCGAATAGTTGTGCACGGCCTCTAGCAGCATGTCTTGATTGACTTCGTATTGAAAATACTCCCATCCAGCCGCTGTTTTTTTACTCGGCAAAAACAGCTGGATGAAGTCGAGCGAATTTGTGTAGTACGGCTGCGTTTGCGGATACACATACCCTTTTGCATCGACCTGGAATTCCGGCACTCCCACCTCTACTGCCCAACGGACTGCTTCACTTTGGCTGTCTTTGGGAGCTACACTCCCTTTAAAAGGCCTAACTTTTTTGTACATGCGGTACAACGTCTCCGCAACAAATTGCTTCGTAAGCAGTTGGTCTTTCAGTTCCTCAGGCTGTACGTACCCCGCTTGGACAAGTGCGTCTACCCGCGCTTTTAGTTCCATCTCTCCCCGCTTTCGCCGTAGATCGCCTCCCCATTGACCAGATGCTTCCTGCTCCAATATTTGCTTGCTGATGGCGGCCGGATCGTAGCCTTGGGGATAGACGGGATCTAGTATCCCGATCTCATTGTACAGGGCAAACAAATACCCGTTTTTAGAAACGACGAATTCATCGATCATGAAACCGCGCGGCGTGTCTGTACCGTTAAGATCGCCGACGATTTCCGTGAGGCTTTTTCTGTTTTTGTCCAGGGTGCTGGCCGGATGCGGATTTTTGATCTTAAGCGCATCTTTTAGGAGAGAATGAAAAACTTCTTTTTCTTCCAGTGTATTGACCGTGGGCATTTTGTAGGAAATGCGATAAGAGGCCGCCGTTGCCGCTCCTACCTCTTGAATGGGATAGGCGATCTGCCCGACAGACAGAACAGCTGTCATTGCAGCGATGAGCACAACCTTTTTCATGGATTTGTTACCTCCTCAGTGGGGCACATGTTTATCGGGGGTTTGCAAATACATTTGTTTGACGAACTCCTCTTGAATAAAGTTACATCTCACCCATAATTACCCGGTAGATACCCATCCTTCGGGCAGAGTTCTCTCCCGCATCCTTATACCTATTTCTGGACCCGTTTCTAATAAGTAGTTTTTCAAAAGAAAAAGCACCGCGTGGGTGCCTATTCGTCTAACTATTCAGTCAGCATTATTTTAACCAAAAATTAATAACCGTATCCCAACCTTTTTCCCCTCTAATTTCAACCGGGGCTGATACGGCGAGTACTCTATTGTTTTCGTCTACCGCATAAGCATGTATTCGATATAGTTTTCCAATTCTTAAACTATAGATTTTTGAGCTAGTAGTGTACGAAGTACCAGTCGCATCCTCATATCCATCTGTTACATTGTAACGAACCCACTTATATCTATCTGCACCTGGAATATAATTAAACTTCACCCCAATATCTTGAAACATATCTTCATACTTTTCATCTTCGTTAGAAGATATTTTGGATGATGAATAGTGAGCCGTTGCAGTAGCTGCAGGTGATTGCTGTCCCTCCTGTGCAAATGCAGGTACAGCTGAAGTCAATAGTGCCAGTGTTGCTAAACTAGTCAGAAACTTTTTCATCAAAAAACACTCCTTCTTACTCTTATTTTTACCCGCCCTCAGAAGAGAAGCAAGTTAACGGGAGAGTGGACTTTGTTGCCGACATTTAAATGTTACAGATAACTTTTCCATTTATTGCCATTTATTACAAAAACATCATAACACGCAGCCTCAAATTAGTACGAGTGTATTATTTAAAAACTTTGGGATTTCTTTCGGCAGGCTGCTCCGCCAATTACAGATCGCCTAAAAATAAAGACAAGGGGCGAGTGGCCGGAGCCGTAAATCTCGCATGTAGTTCCCAGTTCATTAAAATCCGAGCAGAATTATTCGAAATTTCCAAAGTTCTGAGGGATTCCTGAAATTTAGTAACTGCTGTACAACTTAAAAATAAAATGAATAATTGCATATCCCCTACTCCACTCTAGTGCGTTTATGCTCAGAATGTCCTGCCTTTATCCATGATTTTGTCCGCGTTTTATCCAGAGTTTTTGCCGGTCTTTTTGGCATAAAAAAAACACTCAGGTCGTCCCGAGTGCCGTAGCAATTTGTTTATCTGGTCCTTCACTTTCAAACTCTCGTGTAATCATTTGTAGTAATCTCCTTGCTATTATCCTTTCACTTGTACATGCACCCTTTTTTCCCCCTGTCCAGAACCTCTTATTCTGTTCTACATAGAATGTATGAAAACAAGAAAAGGAGGATCACACTTGAAGATACCGAAAAGTTTATGCGATCGGATAGCCAAAATTCTGGGTGGGACAGGCATGTCAAATGATACTTGTTCTATCACGATTCAGCGTAACCTCAATGCAACAATCTTGGGCAAGCCATATGATACTGAGCATGAAATTACCATTGAATCCCTCGACAAAGAAGGCAACACCTTGAATACAGGTGAATTTACACTCCTGCAAACCGAAGTCCAAAAGTTTATAGACGCTGTTCGTAAAGAAGGGTTTATCGTTTCTGCCCTGCACAATCACTGGCTCTTTGATAAGCCACGTCTCATGTATTTGCATATTGAATCTGTTGAACCACCCATAGAGTTTGCAAAGAAACTACGTCGTGCTTTGAATGTACTGAAATAACCAATCCCCGTGGCGCTAAGCGTATAAATGCCTTAGCGCCTCTTTCATTTTCTACCACTATCGTTTCACACATTGATTGTTGTCTTGCCTAGTCGTCTCCTTACTACATATTTGCATCGTCTCTCCTCCCCATTTAACAAATCGTGTGGCTTGTAAACTTTTCCTGCAATTGGGCAACCTATACCATCATGAATGCGGAGGTATTCACATGAGTTGGACTCTTATATGGCAATCTGTAGGTGTAATTGTACTCGGTACTCTTCTACTGCGAATTGCTGGTAGAAAATCAATTTCTCAAATGACTATGGCCCAAGTAATTGTGATGATCGGGCTTGGTACTTTGATCATCCAACCTATTACTGGTAATGGTTACTGGCCTACTTTTCTATTAGCAGCAGTCTTGGTCGTGGTCATGATATTGATGGAATTCCTAGAGATTAAATCTAATGGATTCGAAACTTTTATTACGGGCAAGGCAGTAATTGTAATTGAAAATGGAGAATTGGTTGAAAGTAACATGCGCAAACTCAGGCTAACAGCTGACAAGCTTGAAATGCGACTACGACAAGCTGGAATCTCAAATTTCAATGGGCTACAATTGAAGTTAGTGGGACTTAGGTTATGAACTTAAATTGGAAAAGCAACCTGCGACGAAAGAAGACATTCAGCGGTTAATTGATATTCTTGAGAATCGGATACCGCATACGGAGCGCTTGGCACCAAAATTCACACCCAACCAATCTCCAGTAAGCATGCATTCGCAGTTTACCAGGGCGGCAAAATTTCCACTCACCTCTTACTAAGCTGGCATTCAGGTTGATGTTGTTTTCGGTACAGATACTCATCTTATTTACGGGCTCTTTTATTAAAGGGCTTTTTTCAATAACTATTGTATTGTGGTAAATTACCAAAGTGAAGACACCAGGAATTCCATTCTGTATTCGGTGTTGATTTTAAGACCGAAGATTTAACCATATCGCTAAAAGAAGTAGCCATGTACCCTATCTGCATTGGCAGCTATTGCTGAACAGGCCTTTCATGAAAACTACAGTATTGTTCACCATGGTATTTAGTATTTTGAGCAAAGTATAAATTCCCTAAACTGTAAAGATTTTACTCCGAAACTAATTGAAGTGGACTCTTTACCTACTGTATAATATCTCCAAAAATAAAGGGGAAAGTTGAGAATGAAAAACCTATATTTATTACTGGCAATTTTGGGGGCAGTCTTGCCTTACAGTTATTTCATTCCGTTCCTTCGTGCAAATGGATTAGATATCAACCTTTTTACATCCGAACTTTTTACAAACGACATTTCTTCGTTTTTTGCAACCGATTTTCTTATCTCATGCTTCATTTTCTGGGTATTTCTTTTTCAAGAAGTTAGAAAGCATCACATGAAGCATTGGTGGATTTACATCGCCGCAACTTTAACAGTTGGTCTATCATTTTCTTTTCCTCTGTTTCTTTACTTCAGACAGAAAACAATAGAAGGTCGTAAATGAATTGATTTCACATAATTGAGCTGTTGATGATTTAAAAAATTCCTAGTGTGCTAGATTACAACATAGATAGGGAGAATAATTAGCGTGACTCTTGAAAAACTCTTCAGGGAGGGACCGTATTGGAAAAATATCGCTGTTATTACTGTGAATGTGAAACGGACAGCGGTCGCCAAATCACGTTTTTCCAAGGTAAGCAGGATCGCAACGAACTAGTGTGCGATACCTGTCATGCTGATTGGATTGAATCCCTAAAGAGTGAGCCCTAGGCAGGGTAACGCTTCCCACTCCCACCCATAGTGAATGTGCTATAGGGTGGGTTCTTTTTTGCCCATCCTCCCACGTTACGCTCCAAGAAAAAGAGTGTTCTTTAATGTAGAGGTCGTCTGCCTTACCTTCGTTATTCAATTTTCGATGGATTCCTTAAGTAGTCGCTGGGCATGTTCAAATTTTACTTTGTCGATAATCGATGGGCAGGGCAGTAATATCCAAACTTCTTTTGGGCGCATTTTCATACGGACTTTCTCATCCAGTTGCGAAACTGGTTGCCAAGCATCCCTTCTGTATTCCACTTGTTCTGATAAAATCTTCCCACGTATGCTTCGTTCATCAGCATCTGTCGCACGACCTGACGATGCCATACGCTTGCACCGCGTTTTGTTGGGACCCCTTTATTGGTGAGATAAAGAGCTATACCGTTGATCCCTTGAACTAGCTCGTTAGGCTGAGTAAACAAATCAAACACAAGCCGTACTACTGCTGCTTCAGCTTCATTTATTACGATCTGTTCTTTCTCAGTATCATAACTGTATCCATATATCTGAAAGTCTCGGAGAACGCGGCCTTGCCTTTTCTCTTCTTCCTCGACTCATACGCTCATTAATTTTTACCTTCTGAAATTGAGTAATTGCACCGCGCATTCTATAAAAAAGCTGTCCTTCTGGAGTTTTGGCATATTTACCATTTACAAACACAAGCTCTATACCGCGTTTGTCAAATTCATCTGTAATAAGCAACTGGTTCATAAGCTTAGGAGATAATCGGTCTGGGTCAAGACAAACGATTTGTGTTATAACTCCATCCTTCACATCTTGTCTTAGCCTGGAGAGAGCCGGACGAATCCAGGAACTCGTCTGATACATCATCTATGTACTCGGCGGCGTCACTCGTCACTGCTTTCTTCCTGCATTCCCTTACCTGATCGTCGAGCCTGAACCTGAACCCGCTCTTGGCTTGTTCCTCTGTACTCACCCTAGCAAATATTCCGATCATACGGCTTCTCCCTCCTGTCAGAGGGTATGCAACAACAGCTTGTCAAAAGTTATGATATGTAAAGTAAAATAACAGAATTATATTAATAGGCAGGAATAATAATGCAATCTTGAATATACAGAAAAAACCAGTTATACTAATCGCTATATTTACCAATTATTTACTTAGGAGTGATTAAATTGAAAAAACTAGTTCCTGTATTGCTTAGCATAATAGTATCTCTAACCAGTTTGACATCAGCATCAGCCGAAGGAATCCATCAAGGTAACAAGGAAGAGATAACAAAATATGTAAACAGTCACAATCCCCAAAATATAAAAGCTGATGATGACTTGCCAAAGTTCAATGAAAAGACTTTTGTGGATACAACTTGGAAAAATAGTATAGATATACGTGCTTCGATAGGTCCTCTTAAAGAAGATCCCGATTGCCATGGTTGTTCTTATGATAGTCCACTCAAAATAACAACTAGCATGACTAACAATGCAGGAATGCCCTTGGAGTATACCGTTAAGAATGGAAAGCTAGTTATTTTTCAAAGACCAGACATGTATTACTATACCCAGAATTGGACACAAACATGGATGAATGAGGTTACTGGCGTATTTACCTCAAACTGGAACAATGCATTTGGAACTTTTGCTTCGTACCAAATCGTAAAAAAAATCCCGTACATGGCTAGGCTTTTGAACAAGTTAAACAAGGAACAACCTTTTGGTTTCGGTGATTTTGCTATCGCCTCATCCACTTATATGACATCAAAACAAGTCCCACTTTACAGCGCGATTTTCACTACTCCAGTTCCTTCAAGTGGAACTAACGAATCTATTGTCTATATTAGTACCAGCGGGAAAGATAACACATGGAAATATCGTTGGAGATTTGTTATTGATCCATCTGGAACTGTATCGATTACACAATGGACTGTATGATTGACGAATACTTTGTTTCGGAATATATTATTTAAAGGAATTTTCTGCAATATGTGGAAAATAGAAGAGATGCAATTATTGCATCTCTTCTATTTTTTGAAAGGAGCACACATGATGAAGGAACCTTTAGCTATTTTTATGGGTATAGCACTTTTTATGGTATTTAAATATACTTTCACTAAACAAGAAAAACCACCAAAGGTTTTACATTTAATTGTTGAGTATGTAATTACAATTGGGTTTATTTTTTTCATTAAATTGGTTATTCTTGGACTCTCCGAATTTTTTTGATTACATTACGCCATCATTTAGTTGACATGATATATTCAACGAATAATCGAGAGCGCAACATGCCATTTCCCGCCAATTTGCAGTTTAACTCGAGTTTTTTTCTTCGACTGATTGTCAACATACTTGCGATCTTTCTCCTAGCAAAACTGCCTTTTTCCAGAACAACCCTCACACTCTCGGACACTCTCCGTTCTACTTGTGCCAAAGTTTTACCTCCGCTAACTTCCGTTAATAAATTTTAACATTATAGCATCAGTATACACTTTACCGATAAAAAAAATTTTATTAATATCATTTTAACTATGTACTTAGCTGCAAATATTTTCACACCACTATATTTAATCTATTTCATAATAATAAACAGGCTGATGGTCGCCAAAATGCTTTATTACATAGAACTAACCGCTTCAATTCCACCTTTAATTATTGCTGCTAATTCGTCGCCAACAGTTCAAATGAAGAAATGGTACTTAATCCATCCACTTAATAAAGATCAACTGTTACTTGCCGAAAAGCCGGATTTAACTGTTTCAAAAAAAGTAAAACTGATTACTAAAAGTGAACTCAATCAATATGTAGGTCCCCTTCCTCATATGACTACATCCCATGAGCTACCCTTTTGACATTACTATCTCATTCTCAATACAACGCGCAGCATACGTAGCCAGCTTGGTGCCCTTATCCACCTGATAACTCTCGATTGCTTTGATCAGGCCGATGGTACCGATCGAAATCAGATCTTCACTGTCCTCACCCGTGTTCTCGAATTTCTTCACAATATGCGCCACCAAACGCAAATTGTGCTCAATCAGCTTGTTGCGGGCGTAAGGGTCGCCTTTGGCCATGAGTCGGAGGTACTTTTCTTCTTCGGTGTCCTGAAGCGGTTGCGGGAAGGCATTGTTCTTGACATAAGCCACAAAAACGAGTAGTTCTTTAAAAACAAGGGAAAGCGCCGCGATAATGCTGGACATGGCTGCCACCTCCACGTCTGGAATAGCTTACTTCTATCCTTATGTGGGCGGTCGCCTATGCGTGCCTGTACGCAGGGAGTTGTTGTCGATTAATTCACGGTTGCTTGTATGGTAAAGGATTCACATTTCCACCTATGATTGGAGTGATCACCCATGCTAGATTTTGGCGCTGTGTCGATCGAATGGGGTACTTTACTCTTTCAGCTCTTTGTCTTCCTCTTGCCTTTCGCACTTGTCATTACTTGCTGCTTGTTCATTGTAAAGCGCACCACAACCAAGCAAAAAGCCTTCGACGAGCTGGAAAAACGCGTCGCAGCACTCGAGCAAGAAAGAAAGCGTCCGGAATCATAACGGACGCTTTCCTTTTTCCCCTATTCAAATAGAGCCATCATCTCTTCGTCTTCTCTCTCTCGCGCTATATCGTATGGTGTTTGCCCATCCATGTCCTTTTTGTTTGGATTCGCACCTTTGGCCAGCAATAACTCTACCACATCCAAACGTTCCTCTCCATCCGCTACCTGTGTGTGCAACGGGGTACTTCCATCATGAGCACTGGCATGTATGTCTGCACCGTGCGCAATGAGCGCCTCTGCAACCTCTGGATAGAGCGCGATATGCAACGGGGTAATACCCTCATCGTTTTTCGCATGAACGTCCGCACCTTGTGCGACCAAATACGCAATGAGGTCAACATCGTCCGTCATCACTGCGCCATGCAGTACAGAAAACTCATACTCATCCTTTTCATGCAGCAATTCCGGCTGTTTCGTGACAATCTTTTTTACAAGCTCGATGTCTCCCAGTTCAGCCGCATCATACAAATCTGCGAAATGATAAGCCATATCTTTCTCTCCTATCATATGTATTTCTCCCTGCTCCTTACCGCTCTTCTGTTTCAAATACAAGTTTGGCGAGCAGGACTAGCGGTGAATCTTTTTCTTGCCCGCCCTCAGTGAGATCGAACAATTTTTCGTTAATCGGTCCGTACCGCGATTCATTGCCATACAGCAAAATGACATGTGGGTACTTGCCAATTTCCTCTGTTAGCTTTTCCGGCCATTCTTTTCGATCGAGTGTTGCATTCATCGCATATTCGTTTTCCAAATACATGAAAAAGTCCGCTCTTGCCTCTGCATCCTGTACCTCATGTACTTCAAAAAAGTCCTCGTCTACCCATTCAAGACCCGACGCTGTTAAAAAGCCAGACGGTATCACTTCCCCGTCCTCATCGTAAACCGGAGTCAGAAAATCCGCTAGTTCATCAGCCGATTGCAAGGTTGTTCCCCATACGGTTACCACATTTCTCATTGTCTCTCCCCCTCGTCTAATGCTTTACGGTTTCCAAGGAAGAGCGAATACGATCTACACGCTCCTTTTCCTTGCGCAGAATGGCTTTCTCGTATGCTACATCCAGCAACCGATTGATTTCTTGCCAATTCGCTTCACCGGAAGGCGATTCACCACTTGTCAGCATTTTTCCCCAAGCACTTAATGCAATCTGCCGCTGTGCTTCATTTCCATCCAGCCAGCGTATCAGATCCTCCCATTGTGGACGTGACACCGCGAAAAGCTCATCCCAGCCTTCAATCGGGTACGCCACATGCGGCTCCATCCACCAAATGACTTCTCGGGAGTGAAAGTGATGCAAATGACTGTTGGCAGCATATCCTACCAAACATTCTTTTCTGGCAACGACTTCATCCATTTCAGCCAAAACTCGCTGTAAGCCCTCTTCTTCCGGCAAACAAGCTGCCGTTAGATATGCACGTTGGCTTGATCCTAGCCGTTGATAATGTGGCCCGGACTCCCATAGCGAGCGCACCCAGCTCTCTGCCTTCTTGCCTACTGTCTCAACAATGAGCTGGCACCAAAGTAGCAGATTACTCGATGAGGTTTCCTGCTCAATTTGTGTTACCCATTTTTGCAAAATTGGCTCCCAATCGTACTGGGTAAATGCCTCTTGGATACGTGAATTTCCTGCACCATGCATTTTTGCAAACAAGACTAGCTTCTCGAAATCTTGCGCTGCCTCTTCAAAGGTTAGCGTCCGATAGATTTGCAGCCATTCTTTCCACTCTTGTGCGACTTGCCCCTCCACATCGAGCCCATCTGCACCGGCGAGAGCTTCATAATTCCAGCACTCTGCCCCAATACAGCCCAGCTCTGTGACTCGCTCTACGAACTCTGTGAAGCTTTTGCCGAGCAATAGGAATTCGTCTGTCTCATGCCCCCAAGAATAAACGGGTGGGTCATCCACGCCTGTCGCCAAATCGATGAGCAGCATATCGCCATTCCCACCGACGTGAAAACAGAGATACCTTTTCTCGTCCTCACTCTCTTCGTCCCCACCAAAGTACGGCCACTCAAACGCATCCAATGACCATCCCAAATCCCCACTGAGCGAAAAAGGATCTAACGTTCGAGATGGCAACGACCAATTTATTTGAACCTGACTGCTGCCCAATAGTAAAATAGTCCGGATCGTCGCGGGAAAGCTGATCCCGAGACTTTCCTCTCTTCTTTCGATTTCTTCCAGCGTGGCTGGAGGTTCTATGGTGAGCGGCCAAACCTGAGCGCCTTGTCGCTCCATATCATGCATAAGTAACTTCCACGCTTCAAACCACTTTTCCATTCGTTGCTGCATTGGCATAACGACCTCTCTCGTCTGTCGTTTTCTATCTTACGAATTCTATATCTATTTTCTTTTTCTAAAATTCGATTTCATATCCTACTAAAGCACCAATTATATCCATATTTTTCATGGTAAAATTATCTACAAAGTCGCTTTTTTTTGCCGATATTAGTAGAAAAAACACGGAAATGAGGACCTAGCTAATGACCACCATTGGAATTGATTTGGGCACGACGAACAGTCTGGTTGCCTACTGGACTGAAAATGGACCCGCGCTCATTCCAAACGCGCTCGGAGAAACACTAACTCCTTCTGTTGTCAGCGTCGATGAGAACGGCGAGATCTTGATTGGAAAAATCGCCAGAGAGCGCCTCTTAACTCACCCAGATCGTACCGCTTCTACTTTTAAACGGTTTATGGGGACAGAAAAAAGATACCAACTCGGGAGATATTCCTTTTCTGCCGATGACCTTTCCTCCTTTGTGATTAAATCTTTGAAGGCGGATGCAGAAGCTCATTTAGGGCACCCCGTTCACGAAGCGGTTATTAGTGTGCCTGCCTATTTCAACGACACACAACGCAAAGCGACCAAGCGGGCAGCGGAGCTTGCAGGACTGAAAGTAGAGCGCTTAATCAGCGAACCGACTGCCGCCGCGATCTCATATGGGCTCCATCAAGAGGAATCCGAGACACAATTCCTCGTATTCGATTTAGGTGGTGGAACGTTTGACGTTTCTATTTTGGAAATGTTCGAAGGTGTGATGGAAGTAAAATCAATCGCTGGAGACAACTTTCTGGGCGGCGAAGACTTTACCGATCTGATCGCCTCTTATTTCATTGAAGCCCATCGACTCGATATCAACACGCTGGACAGCAAAACGCGTTCGTCCATCCACAAGCAAGCTGAGTTGTGCAAGCGCGCCTTGTTTTCCGAGCAAGAAGGGAAAATGAGTGTCAATATCCAGGGTGAGCTGGTTGAAACGACCCTTAGTCGAAATCAGCTGGAAGAACTCGCGTTTCCTCTGCTGCAACGACTGCGACAGCCGATCGAGCGTGCTTTGCGAGACGCATCCATCTCACCTCGGGACCTAGACGCCATCGTGCTTATTGGCGGTGCGACGCGGATGCCGCTTATCAAATCCATCGTAAGCAAAATATTTGGGCGACTGCCCTATTCCCATATTAATCCCGATGAGGCCGTTGCATTGGGAACAGCGATACAAGCAGCACTCAAGGAACGCAACGAGGCGTTAAACGAGCTTGTATTAACAGATGTTTGCCCATACACACTCGGTACGGGTATTGTTCAAACCATGGCCAACGGCAAACACGAGGATGGCTACTTTTTTCCGATCATCGAGCGCAATACGCCAATCCCGGTCAGCCGGGTAGAACGACTGTACACCGTTCTCGATAATCAACGCTCCATTCTCGTTGACGTGTATCAAGGCGAAAGCCGACGCGTCGAACATAACCTCAAGCTTGGCGAACTGAATATAAAAGTTCCCCCTGCCAAAAAGGGCGAGGAGTCTATCGATGTTCGTTATACATATGACATCAACGGGATTCTCGAAGTCGAAGTGACTGTCGTATCTACAGGAGTCAAAACCAAGGCCGTCATCGAAAAAAATCCGGGTAGCCTTTCAAAAGAAGAAATTGAGGAGCGTTTTCAAGCCCTTCAAAACATAAAGATCCACCCTAGAGAACGAACCGAAAATCGATTGCTTCTGGCAAAAGGCGAGCGTATGTATGAGGAAGCGTTGGGCGAAAACAGGATGATCATTGCGAATTACTTACGCCGCTTCGAAAGTGTCCTGTCCACCCAAAATGAAAGGGACATTGCCAAAGCAGCAGAAGAATTGAAGCAGCAGCTGGACATGTTTGAAGGGTGGAATGAGTATTAATGGGGATTTGGGAGATTCTCGGGATTGAACCGACGGACAATCCTGCCCAGATAAAAAAGGCTTATGCCAAAAAGTTGAAGGTGCATAATCCGGAAGTTGATCCTGAAGGCTTTCAGCGATTGCGAGAGGCGTATGACCTCGCCCTGAAGTTCACACGCAATGACAAGCGGAATCCTGAAAAAAGACCGCAGGACGGCGAGGAGAAACACGAAACGCAAGAGGAGACGATTCACCTCCAGCCGCCGAGACGACTATATGAGCAGTGGCATTCTGAACCAGCAGAAGAAGAACAGCCCAGCTACGATCCGCCGCAGCGGCTCACCCTGTTTGACAGGTTTTTAGAGGAACCAACGCCAGAAGTAGTCTCGCAAGAAGAAATCCCGATTCCCAAGCGGTACGATTTCACGGAGAACGTCGATCATTCCGAACGCTCCATGAACCCCGATGACATGGTGGAGCGTTTTTTCCGCCGTACACAAGAGTTGTACGACAACTATCACGAACGTATCCAGCTTGAAAACTGGCGTGAGTTGCTGAATGACGAGGCCATGTGGAATGTCGGCTGCCATCAACTCATCGATACGCAATTTCTCCACTTTTTAGAAGAACACTATCACTTGCCTCATGAAGTGTGGATGCTGCTCGATTCCCATTTTCAATGGCGGGAGAAATCAGAAAAGCTCGCAAGCCAGCTCTCAGGACGTTTTGTCGCTTACCTGAACGGCCAGCTTAATCAGATTTTCACGCTGCGTTACCACTCTTTTGAGAAGCGCGATGACCTCGATATTGAAGCGTTTCTAGAATGGCGCAGCGATGCGTTATTTGCCCTCATGGAAAATGATTGGGAAACGGCTCAAAGCTATTTGGCAAAAGCTCATGCTCTGTATGCTCTTGACCCCGATTTGATCCGTTTGCAGGGCGAATATTTTTTGCGAACCGGAAATAAGAATCGTGCCTTTCATACCTTTGATCAATTGATACGTCTTGATCCAGATAACATCGATGCGTATTTGTATCGTGCCCGACTTTTCCTCGAGAAGGGAGATGCCACAGATGCGATCAAAGATTGCGAGGAAATCCTCACTCGCATGCCAGAACTATGGGACGCTCGCAGCTTGCTGGGGAAAGGCTATCTTCAGCTAGGGGAATGGGAGAAGGCTCAAAAAGTTTTTCAGGAGATACTCTCGCATAATCCATCCGATATCGACGCGAAGATATGCCTGACACAAATACACTCACCGTTTAACAGGATAACGGAACCACCTGCGAGCAAGCAGGCCAAAGCTGTTAGGAGAAAAAACTTGCAAACGCTTGGACTTCCTGGCAGGCTAGCAAGGTTCAAGCAATTTTTTGCTCTCTACACGAGACGTAACATTTGGACGATTATTTTTCTCCTTCTGCTCCATTACGCAATGTTTGCTGTCGTATCCATGAAGCTGGATATGACTTCGGAGCAAATGTTTGACTCCTTGGTCAATAAATATAAGCCTGTCCAAATCAAGACGGTGGAAGAGATGAAACAAACTCCTCTTGGCTACCAGGTGGAATTTACATTGACCAAAGCGTCTTATATCAATATGCTCCGTGTCTATGACAAAGAGAAGTATCCTGAGCCAAAAGCCGAGTTCATTCCTGCTGCCAAAGCCAAAGAGCGAGATCTATTAAACTCGGACACAGGCTATGTAAATGTGGGTTATCTGGGTCAACAATTAATCATTGTCATTACGAACTACGAACATGCCAAGGAAATTCATGACAAGCAATCCATAACGATGCGAGGAACGCTGAAGGCTGTACCGGATGGGGAGATGTTGCCTGCCATTGTGAATGCTTTGGAAAAACGAAAGCATCCCTATCAGTCGATTCTCGTGACCGATACGTATATCAATGCCAAGCCTGACTTAGAAGAAAAAGGATGGACGGGATCATGGCTTCTGGGCATTCTCGCGATGATTGCCATGTTGTATTACATCCGCATCATTCGTGAGTTTCCCAAAACTCGCAAAGCATTGACATTCCACTAAAGGAGGCAGGGAGGACTACCATGACAAAAGAAGCAGAAAACGAAAAAGAGATCGACCCAAAGTTAAGCCGCTACTTGCATGCGCTCTCCTCTGTTTGCCTAAATCAGAAGCGGCTCGCGTATTATTTGGCCATACACGAATACAACCGCCTGCGCGATACGTTTTTGCGGCTTCGTATTGATAACAGATGGGATACCGGGGATGCCACGAAAACGAAAGAGCGCTTGACTTGGTTTTTGGAGCATGGGCGAAGAACTGAATTTAATCAGCATCGCCACGTATTATCTACACTCAGCGATGCCAATCGTTCCAACTACATCGCGTCCTTAAAAAAAGGCGATCTGGAGTCAGCCCGACAGTTGGTCGTGTACGCGTACATGAACAGGCTCCCACATGCCGGTATCGCCGCCTTTGATTACGCCTGGTATCTCATTATTTGCAAAGCAGGCGCCCAGCAGTCCTATCTTCCCAAGGCAGAGGCCGTAGAAGGCATGCTGGACGTAGCCAAGCGAATCCAACTCGCTTATTCGAGCTGGGAAGAGTATTTATTTGCCTATGCATGCGGCAATCTTTACGACGAAGCAGCCGCATCTAAAAATACGAGGAAAGCAACTGAAGCTCATATTTTGAAACTCTTGACGGGTAAGTACAGTCCGATCCGTGAATTTGACTGGAAGTTTGATCTCACACCTTACCTGCCCTCCCCCCATGCAGAATGCCTCCCTGCTTTTAGCAGCTAAGCTTACAAAAAAACGTTTCCCTCGGACTTCTTGCGCTTTGTCCAACGGGAAACGTTTTTTATTCTTGTATCAAGCCCAACAGAGGTCTTCTTACGCCTTTTTCGGTATATCCTTCACCATATGGCTCAATTTATGCCCGCTTACAATCACTGTCCCATCCTCGCGATAGCCGATCGATTCATACAGCTTGCGCGCACGTGGTTTTTCCTCGTCAACGAGCAAAGCAATTCGGTCATGTCCACGCTGAATCGCTTCTTTTTCAAAAGCATCCAGCAGAAGTGATCCGATCCCCTTCCCTCTGCATGAGGAATCAACCGCGACAGAATCCAAATAGAATTCGTCGTCCTTTGCTTCTTTTACGAGCGTAATCGTCTCGCCAGTCAAACGTTGGACATGCTCAACGAAGGGGCGATCGAGCACCTCTGTTTGGCTTCCATGATAAAAGAGCGCCAGTCCTACTGGTACATCTCCATCCATGGCAATCACTGCATTTTCGTAGCTGAGCCGGTTATTTTCCTTCGCAAAAAACTCCTCCATCATGCGAATCGCTTCCGCCGCCTCCGTTGCACCTGTCAACGTATGCGCGATATCGCCAATGGCATCGTAAATTAATGGCGCAGCAAAAGCTGCATCTGTGGGTTCCGCTTTGCGTATCATGTGTTTCCTCCTATCGTTTCGAGCATTCGCACGACACGAATCTTTTCGTTTCTTTGTCTATCATACACACTTTCATTGTGTCACAATCTTCCAAGCTGATCGAGCTTTCCCGACGATCGTTCACAGATCAGCAACAATGAAACCGCTCTCATTTTTTCCAAGAGCGGTTTTTCCTTTTTCGCATCGGGGTTTCTTATCCAATCATTTTTTCAATCGTCAGCTTGCGATCATGCCGCAAATCGAGGAATTCACCCATTCTTCTTACCAACGGACGCATCGGTTCATCTTGATGAATAAGAATGACTTCGACTTCTTCCCCGCTGCTCAACCTCGCCTTCGCGCCTACGTACAGCAAGGCAATGTAGCGAACAAACTGTGCAACGATCTCGACGTTCAATATTCCGTTACAGGCTTCCTTCCATAGGAGCTGTGCCGCCTCGAATGGGGACGTCCTCCCTTTGTACACCCGATCAGAACAGATCGCATCAAACATGTCGGCAACAGCGAGCACCTGACATTCGATTGGAATGCTATCGCCTTTTCTTTGCTCCGGATAGCCAGACCCGTCGAGTCGCTCGTGATGCAACAAGGCACACAATGCCAACAGCTCAGACCCACCCTTCATTTCACGGATCATTTCATAGCCGAAGACGGTGTGCTTCTTCATGATCGCAAATTCCTCTTCACTTAGCTTACCTGGCTTCAGCAATATTTCCTTCGGTACTCTCATTTTCCCAATGTCATGCATAAATCCGGCTATCCCCATGAATGCTACTCGCTCTTCATCCCACTTCATTAAGCGAGCTATGAGCGAACAGAGAATGCCTACATTTAATGAATGTCGGTATGTATAGCTGTCTGCCCCTTCCAGCACGTACAAGTTCCGGAACAACCCCAAATGCTTCGTCGATTTTTCTGCTACATCAAAAAAGATGTTGGAAAAATGATCAAGTGTTTCTGCCCCGCCAACTGTCAGTTCGTCGAAGAGTAGTCTCGTTTTGTCGAGAGCTTGTACATAAGCAGCAACGGTCTCAGAATCTGCATCCAGTTGGAATAGTTGAGAAGTAACTTCCTCACCAGTTCCCTCTGTAAGACTCTGTATGATTTCAACCTCACGCACTCGTTGCTTTTGCAATAGGATCACATGGGCAGGTGTGATCGTCGTATTTTGTCCCAGCAGCAATATTCCTTGTTCGGTGTACAAATCTGCCGCTAATACTTGTCCAATCAGTGAGAGATCAACAGGTGCCAAAGGCATACAATCAACCTTTCCAGTCTCTGTCTTAGTAGAGGTTGTTCAAAAAGCCGACTTTTTGAACTCACACTTTTATTCAAATTATAGAAAGGAAGAAGGTTAGTTACAATCTTTTTTTCGACAATTCCTAACTTTGCTGGACACGGGTCATTTCACCATTCGCATACATATGATATCAAGCAAATGTCAGTGGTTTTATCAAGGAGGGACGAACGTCTCATGACGACGCTGTACATCACACCAAAAGCGTGGAAACAGATTGAGCAGGCCGTACGAAAAAAACCCTCACTGGAAACAGGAGGGGTGATGATGGGATACCCACTTGGTGAGGATAGATGGGTCGTTACGTATGCAAGTGAACCAGGCCCAAATGCGATTCACCAGCCACATTCTATTTTTTTCGATGACACGCATCTCAACAAGCTCGTCCGCAAATTAAGCAGAAATCGACAATGGAAATACATTGGTGATTGGCATAGTCATACGGTGAAACGCCTGTCACCCAGCAAAGGTGATAAGAGAACCATTTGGGCAAAAGCGTCGCAATCCATGTACATGTCTTCCTCTCCCCTCATGCTGATCGTCGGGCTAAGTAAAAACAATCAAATTAACGCAAGAGGATTCATCCTCGGAAATACTCTTCGCGAGGTTGGGAAGATTGAGCTGTATGATCGGCAAGCCCAGCAACAGCTTGGTGAAAAAGCTCCATAGCCTGGTTTTTTCCCCAGCTCGGCTGGTTTTCTGCCACGACACAAATGGCGTAACGTGGCTCCTCTAACGGAGCGTACCCGAGAAACCACAGATGGTTGTTTCCATTCGCATCCCCGATTTGCGCAGTCCCGCTTTTGCCTGCCACCTGCCAAGCGGAATTCATGAGCACCTTTCCTGTTCCCTCTGTGACGACTTTTCGCATCATTTTTCGCAATTTGTTGGCTGTGACGTAGTCAATACCGTCCAAAGAGAGTTCCTGCTCGGGGAATGTATGGAACGACTGACCATTTCGGTATGCGATCTCTTTTACCAGCCGTACTTGAGAGCTTTGACCGCCACGCAAAATCGTTACCATCATATTGGCTGCTTGCAAGGGGGTAATGCGTACATCCCGCTGACCGATGGCGCTTTGAATCAGGACGCCTTCATCGTCGCGGGATATCCCCTCAGCAAAGACTCTACCTGGCTCTTCGCCATCCAGCTGCTTGAAGTTTTGGATTTTATACAGATGAGGGGTAAGATGTCCCACTTGAGTGGTCAAGCCCAGCTTTTTTGCATATTCCTCCAACTTTTCCCCGCCCACCATCTTGGCGATATGAGCAATCGCAATGTTGCAGGAATGGGCATACGCTTCTTCCAGTGTCACACTGCCGTGGCCTTCTTTTTTCCAGCAGGAGAATTGGTACTTCCCGTATTCCCCTGTACATGAAAAACGGTCAGTTGGTGAAA
The DNA here is from genome assembly GCF_000010165.1 of Brevibacillus brevis NBRC 100599. Lineage (NCBI taxonomy): Bacteria > Bacillati > Bacillota > Bacilli > Caryophanales > Paenibacillaceae > Brevibacillus > Brevibacillus brevis. The sequence continues at coordinate 2,006,388 of NC_012491.1, read as the reverse complement.
CGATTCCTTCCGCAAGGGCGGCTGCTGCTACCACTGTTTTATAGACCGAACCAGGCGGGAGTTGTTTGAACGCGCGATTCTTCCAATCGCTCGTGTTTCCTGTAACATTCGTTTGATCATAGGTAGGGCGGCTCACAGCTGCAAGAACATCGGCTGTCTGTACGTCCAAAACGACGATACTGCCTTCTTTGAGACCTACTTGATCGGCTGCTGCCTCCATGCGTCTCTGGATCGCCGCATTCAAGGTAGTCGTCAGGGACAACGGATAGTATTGATTCGATTGCTTTGTATAACGGATATCCAGCCCTCGGAGCGGTTGACCGTGCCCATCTACATAATAGGACAAGACAGATGGCTCGACCCCCTGTAAAAAACGGTCAAAGCTTCGCTCAAGGCCCGACGCCCCTAGCGTGCTCTCGGCATTCATTTTGCCACTTGTCCATTCATCTGGATACAGCTTCTGCACCATGTTGGGATTTTTATGGATAAAACCAATCAAATGCTTGGCTACTTCATCAGCACGGTATCGCTCTGTCACCGCCAATGCCACAACTCCTGGGATGGCAAGGGCATTGATTTCCTCGGCCTGCCGCTCGGTGAGCATCACCAGCTTTCCGGACGCCTCTCGCATGAGCAGCGGTACTTTCGCCTTTTCCATGGTCTCTGACAGGCGTTCCTTAGATTCTCCGGTTATTTGAGCCAACCGCTGCAAGCCATCTGTTCCTTGCAGGCTCCCACGCGCCAACGGGAACAAAATCAAGGCGAGATGCTCTTCTCCGGTAAAGGCGTAACCATTTCGATCTACGATATCGCCACGCCCGCTATGCAGTACGATGCTTTGCTGTCTTTGCTTTACTGCTGCTTTTACCAAGTCAACGCCATGCCGAGAAAACCGATGGGGTGATCCGAGCTGAATCCACCACAAGCGCACGATCAAACCGAGCCATAACAACGACATGGATAGCAATACAAGAAAGTGACGTCTTTTGATTCGTCGATCCAGCTGCATCGAATTCCCCTCCCTGGCTTTTTTCACCAGTATTGCCGGAATGTACGCGACAGAAACAGCGAACAAAGAAAAAAGCACACCGTACGTCACGGTGCACTTTTAGGTGTCTATGATTGATTGGTGAATTGTTGCTTCTCCAATAAGATATTTCCGATCTTCGTGGATAACAGATCCAATGCTACTCGGTTGTAGCCGCCCTCTGGGATGATGACGTCTGCATATCGCTTGGTCGGCTCAATAAACTGCAAGTGCATCGGTCGAACGACGTTTAAGTACTGTGTCACTACTGAATCAAGGGAACGACCGCGCTCTTCGATGTCACGTACGATTCGACGTGCAATACGCACATCCGCATCGGTATCGACGTACACCTTGATATCCATTAAATTACGAATCCGCTCATCCTCCAGAATCAGCATTCCTTCCAGAATGATGACATCCTTTGGGTCGACTTGGATTTGTTCCGGCTTGCGGTTATGCACCTTGAAATCGTAGATCGGTTTTTGGATCGCCTTTCCTTGCATGAGCTCCTGCAAATGCGCAAGCAACAAATCGTTGTCAAAAGCAAAGGGATGGTCGTAGTTAGTCAACGCCCGCTCTTCTGGGCTCAAATGGCTTTGATCCTTGTAATAGGAATCCTGCTCAATCATCGTTACACTATCATTTTGGAACTGGCGGTACAGCTCCTTTGCTACAGTAGTTTTTCCAGAACCACTGCCTCCCGCTACCCCAATCAATACGGGGTTACCCATGCTTCATGTCCCCTTCCTCATGATGCTTTACGCATATACGACCCTATGTTTTTACTTCTTTTTCATACTGATGGCCAACCCGTCTCCGACTGGAATAAATGTCGTTTCTAAATCAGGACGCTCCATTAGATGTGAATTATAAGAAAGCAGCTTGTCCACCATCGGACGCTGGCGCTTGCCCGCTTCTTCTGGGGTCGCTACCAGTCCTCGGAACAGGACATTGTCGCTGATTACCAAACCGCCTTCGCGAAGAAGCGGTAGATACAAATCGAGGAACGTACGATATTGACCTTTGGCCGCATCGATAAACAAGCAGTCAAATTGATACGACTCCGGCAGCCCTAAAGTAGCGTCACGTGAGAGTATTTCCACACGATCTGCACATCCTGCTTCTTTTATATTTTCCCGTGCTCTCACCAATCGATCTTCATCTATGTCCATCGTGACAATTCGCGCTTCCGGTGCAGCTTCTGCAAGCCAAATCGTGGAATAGCCAATTGCTGTACCCACTTCAAGAATCGCTTTGGGACGATGCAGCAATAACAACATCCGCATGACTTGAGCGGACGGGAGCTGCACAATAGGGATGTTTTCCTCTGCCGCTTCCTGCTCTAGTCGCTTGAGCAGCAAAGAACGCTCGGGAACCAGGCTTGACACGTAGTCGTCAATTGCCGGATTGGTAATCATGATTTCACTCCTCTTTCGTTACAACCGAATTATTATAGCACACCAAAGGAAAACTTGGCTACGTCAAGCACTGTTGACCGCAGGCAAAAAAAAGAGGAAACCTGGTTAGTTTCCCCTGCTTTTCTTATCATTTGCTTCATGCTCTTGCAGTGTTTTGGAAAAGTAATGCTCGGACGTTCCGTCTTTTTTCGTCACGTAGAAAAAGTAATCGTGTTTGGCCGGATTGACAACTGCTTCAAGCGAAGCTCTGCCTGGGTTAGCAATCGGCCCTGGTGGCAATCCAGGATTTGTGTACGTGTTGTACGGGCTTTTTACTTTTAGGTCCTCAAAGGTCAGACGGTCACGTTGTTTACCGAGAATAAATTGGACGGTAGCATCAGCCTGCAGCGGCCACTTATCGCGAATCCGATTGTAGTACACGCCTGCTACAAGCGGACGCTCCTTGTCAACGGTTACTTCACGCTCAACGATCGATGCGAGATTCACTGCTTCATCCAGTGTTAAATGTCGCTGCTTCAGCTGCTCTGTCCACTCTGGCTTCCATTCCTTTTGGAATTGAGCCAGCATACGCGAGACGACTTCATGTGCCGTAGTGTCTTTGTCCACCTCATACGTTTCCGGGAACAGATACCCTTCCAGACGGTTTTTTCGGTCTGCTTGCTTCGGTATGGCGGCGACAAAAGGATATTCGGGGAATGCACCTTCATTTACTTCTTTTAAGAATGCCGCTTTCTCTACAATACCTTCTTTATCGAGATGATCTGCGATCTGGTCGACATTCCAGCCTTCTGGGATCGTAAATCGGTTCGCATTGATCACCGTGTTTCCTTCCACCATGGCTGTTAGTATCTCGTCAATGGCTTGGCCAGTCGTGAATTGGTACTCTCCCGCCTTAAGATCAGGAGCCACGCCTTTATACTTCACGTAATAATTAAATACATCGGCATCTCGGATCAGACCTTGTTCTTCCAGTAGCCGACCAATTTTTTGTACGGAGGAACCTGACGGAATTGCCACGTTCTTTACCGTCTGTTCACCTGCAACAGGCTGTAATTGCTGGTACACGTACCACGCTGCTCCCCCCGCAGCCAAAATGATCAACAACAACAAGGCAACCAGCCACATCACAATTCGTCCGCCGCGTCTGCGTCGACGCGTCGCAGGGCGTTCGGGGTTAAAATCAGGCTTCGCTGACATTGGTTTCAAGCTAGAAATCCTCCCTTTAGGGTCTCTTTATCTCCATCCCATTCATTATACAAGAGGCTTATCCAACTGTCACTTCATGGGTGATTTTGGCGAAAAAAGTCATAAAAAAAGAGCCCGCCAGTTGCGGACTCTCTTTCCACGAATCTATTAAATTCCGTCTTTCTCCAAATCAGCAATCAACGTTTCGAAGGTAGCTTCTACTTGCTCCCACTCTTCATCATCCTCGATTGGCTGAAGCATGTCTGTACCGTCATAACGCAGGAAGTGAACCTCGTACTCTTCTTCCTCTTCCTGATCTACTGGTACGAGTACCAAATAGCTGCGGTCTTCAATGTCAAAAATGTACATGATACGAAAATCTCGCGGTTCCTCGGTACCTTCTTCCGTCAGCGCGATCACATCGCCCACTTCGAACTCTTCCATCATCTCTTCACTCATTGTGGTCACCTCGATTTCGCGTCCAAATATCCTTGGAGGATTAAAGTGGCCGCCATTTTATCTATCACTGTCTTTCGCTTTTGACGGCTAACATCAGCAGAAATCAGCATACGCTCTGCCGCCATCGTCGTCAAGCGTTCGTCCCACATGTGGACAGGAAGAGACGTGCGTTCCTCCAAAAGCTTGCCAAATGCTTGACACATTTCAGCACGCGGGCCTATGGTTCCGTTCATGTTTTTGGGCAAACCAACGACGAAAGCCCCAATTTGATACTGCGAAACTAATTCGCTCAGGCGGGCAAAATCCTTTTCCTTGGATTGTCGCTTGATGGTCTCTACTCCTTGCGCAGTCCATCCCAGCTCATCGCTGACAGCCACTCCAATCGTCTTGTCGCCTACATCCAACCCCATCAATCGTGTCATCGTTAAGGTCTACTTGCGCTCTGACAAGTAAACGGTCACCAACTCTTCTATGATTTTGTCCCGTTCCAATTTGCCAATCAGGCTCCGCGCGTTGTTGTGGCGTGGGATAAACGCCGGGTCGCCAGAAAGCAAGTAACCGACGATCTGGGTGATCGGGTTGTATCCTTTTTCCTGCAGGGCTTTGTACACCTCTGTCAATGTTTCTTGGACATCCGCCGTATTCGCTTCCTTGGGCACCGTGAATTTCATGGTATTATCCAACGAACTCACAATCAACACCTCGATTTCCTTTGAGACTCTTTTGGTTTCCTACTCTTTTTTGTATTCGACTCGGATTTCGTTTACTCCTGTCGATTATACAAATTTCTCTTACAATCGCATTATTTCGCTACTGATTGACTCTTCACGAAGTCAACCACTGCATCCAGTGCTTCTTGCAGCTTGGATGGGTCCTTACCACCGGCTTGTGCCATATCAGGACGTCCACCACCACCGCCACCGCAACGAGTTGCGACTTCCTTGATGATCTTGCCAGCGTGAATGCCTTGATCCATGAGATCTTTGGTTACACCTGCAACGAGGTTCACCTTGTCGCCATCGACCGCACCCAACACAATGACAGCGGAGCCGAGTTTGTTTTTCAGCTCATCCACCATGCCGCGCAGGTTGTCCATATCGACAGCGGAAACACGTGCAGCGAGTACATTCATACCGTCTACTTGTTGGAGTTTATCCGTCAACGACGCTGCCTCGATGTTCCCCAGTTTTGCACGCAGGGACTCGTTTTCGCGCTGTACTTCTTTCAATTGTTGTTGCAGACCTTCTACACGTGCAGGTGCTTCAGCCAGTACAGGTGCTTTGAGTGCTTGCGCCACTTCTTTGAGTGTAGTGAACTGCTGGTTCAGGAACTGGTAAGCGCCGCGTCCTGTTACTGCTTCGATTCGGCGTGTACCTGCACCGATACCGCTCTCGCTAACCAGTTTGAACAGACCGATTTCTGCGGTGTTGTTCACATGGCATCCACCACACAGCTCAAGGCTGTATTCGCCCACTTTTACAACGCGTACAACGTCGCCGTATTTTTCACCGAACAACGCCATCGCGCCCATCGCTTTTGCCTCAGCCAATGGTTTGTTGGAGATCTCAACACCCAGGTTTGCCCACACTTTTTCATTCACGATTGCTTCAATACGCTCCAGCTCTTCTGGAGTAATGGAGCTAATGTGAGTGAAGTCAAAACGGAGACGCTCTGGTGCTACCAAAGAACCTGCCTGGTTGACATGCGTTCCCAGGACATCCTTGAGTGCTTGATGCAGCAAGTGAGTCGCTGTATGGTTTTGCGTGATAGCCAGACGTGCTTCACGGTTCACTTCCGCGCGAACATCATCGCCTTTACGCAGGGTACCTGCTTCGACGATGACGGAATGTACATTTTGACCCATTGGTCCTTTTTGTACATCTGTCACACGTGCTTTCACGATATCAGAAATCAGGAAACCTTCGTCATTGATCTGACCGCCGCTTTCTGCATAGAAAGGAGTTTGGCTCAGAACGACTTGTACGGTTTGACCTTCTTCTGCTTCTTCTACCAGCTGGTTGTCCAAAATAATCGCTTCCACTTTACCTGTTGCTACCAATTCAGTATAACCAACAAATTGGCTCGTAACCGTCAAATCAGACAATGGACCACCTTGGATTTGCATGCTGTCTACGTCTTGACGTGCTGCACGTGCACGCTCACGCTGTTCTTCCATTGCTTTATCAAAGCCATCGCGATCGACAGTCAGCCCTTGCTCGTCTGCGAAGTCTTCTGTCAAATCAACAGGGAATCCATACGTATCGTACATTTTGAACACATCTTGACCAGACAGTTGTGTCTTTCCGCTATCTTTTGCTGCTTTTACCATGTCAGACAGGATCGCCAGACCATCGTTCAGTGTCTCGTGGAAACGCTCTTCCTCGGCACGAATGACTTTTTCGATAAACGCACGCTTTTGAACAACCTCTGGGTAAAATTCACCCATCATTGTACCTACTGTCTCAGTCAAGCTGTACAGGAATGGCTTTTCTACGCCCAGCTTTTTCCCCATACGTACGGCACGGCGAAGCAGGCGGCGAATGACATAGCCACGGCCTTCATTGGATGGAAGCGCACCGTCACCGATCGCAAACACAACCGTACGTGCATGGTCAGCGATAACCTTCAGGGCTACATCCATCTCCGGGCTTGTTTTATACTTCACACCGGAGATTTCCGTGGTCTTTTCGATCAGCGGGAACAGCAGATCTGTCTCAAAGTTGTTGTCTACGCCTTGGATGACAGACGTCATGCGCTCAAGACCCATCCCCGTATCAATGTTTTTCTTAGGCAGCGGCGTGTAGGTACCGTCTGGATTGTGGTTGAACTGGGAGAATACCAGGTTCCATATTTCCAGGTAGCGCTCGTTCTCCCCACCCGGGTACAGCTCAGGATCGCTCGGGTCGTTTCCGAACGCTTCTCCACGGTCATAGAAAATCTCCGTGTTCGGTCCGCTCGGGCCTTCTCCGATATCCCAGAAGTTGCCCTCCAGTCGGATGATTCGCTCTTCTGGAACACCGATTTTCTTGTTCCACAGCTCAAATGCTTCTTCGTCCTCTGGGTGAATGGTAACGGAGAGCAACTCAGGATCAAAGCCGATCCATTTTGGGCTTGTCAAAAACTCCCATGCCCATTCAATCGCTTCTTCCTTGAAGTACTCACCAATTGAGAAGTTACCCAGCATTTCAAAAAAAGTGTGGTGGCGAGCCGTACGTCCCACATTTTCAATATCGTTTGTACGAATAGACTTTTGCGAGTTTGTGATACGCGGGTTGTCCGGGATGATGCGGCCGTCAAAGTATTTCTTGAGAGTCGCCACACCGCTGTTGATCCACAGAAGGGAAGGATCGTCGATTGGAACCAATGGAGCGCTAGGCTCAATGCGATGTCCTTTTTCTACAAAAAAGTCGAGGAACATCTGGCGGATTTGATTGCCTGTCAGCTTCTTCATCTACATTCTCCTCATCTAAAAATAAAAAAAGCCCCCATCCCCTCAGGGACGAGAACTGATTTCTCGCGGTACCACCCTGCTTACAGGCTCGCTACACTTAACTGAGCCAAGGCCTGTCGCTTAAGTGGCGTCTAACGGTGCCAAGCCGCCGGGTTTTGCCCGGTCTTAGGAGTAGCCTTCTGCTGCTCTTCTTTTGGTCGCCCTCTCAACCATGGAGCGTCCTCTCTGTAAAAGGTCTGCAACATACTCGTTCCCTCATTGATTTCACATAAATCACTTTGTCCATATTATAAATATTTTACCTGATCACTGTCAACTTTCATGCATCATGACAGCGATTCGGCTGACGATCACTTTGCAAACGGCCAGAATCGGGACAGCAACGATTAACCCGATGATCCCCCCTACCGTCTCCCCTACCAGCAGTGCCAAGATAATCAGTAGCGGGTGTAAATGCAAGGAACGACCAACGATGTTGGGAGATAAAATGTTCCCTTCCACGATTTGAATGATGAGATTGACAACGACAACGAGTAGCAGTGTCTTGGTGGAAATCGTAATCGCGATCACAACTGCTGGTGCCGCCCCAATCAATGGTCCGATGTACGGAATGATGTTGGTAAGACATACGAATGCAGCCAATACAAAAGGATACGGCATGCCGATCCACCAATAGCCCAAGTATGCGAAGACGCCTACGATCAGGGCGACCATCATTTGTCCATGTATGTATTTACCCAAGGATTCATTAATATCCCGCAGGACAATCAGCACTTGCTTCCGATAAGCCTTTGGAACAATCGACATCCCCGTCTCATGCAATTGCTTCATATCCTTCAAAAAGTAGAAAGCGATAAACGGCACAATAGCAAAGGCAAACAACTTGCCCATCGAATGCTTGGCATTATCCACGATTTTCGATACGGAATGAGACATTCCCTCATTCGACTGGATGATCACCCGGTCCACACCCTTCGAGATGCTATCCGGCAAAAAATATTTTCGCGCTTCCCACTCACTCATCCATGTATAGTACCAATCCATCAGGCGGGGAATATCGTCTGACAGCTCCACCAATTGTTTCGTGAAAACTGGGATGGCATTAATAATCGCAATCGTAATCACCAATACAAATGATCCATAGATGAGCAGGACTGCCATCAAGCGCGGAACCCTTCTTTTTTCCAGCAATTGCACGATCGGATGGAGCAAGTACGCAATGACTAGTCCCAATATGACGGGAACGAGCACTTCCTTTATGAGCGAAAACAACTGTGACAGGACTGGTCGGAGCAGCCAAAGCAGATTGCCGATGACCAAAAGTGTGATGACCCAAACAGCAGCAGCAAATAGACGACTTCGCCGAAGTTCATCCACGTTCCCCAACTCCTCCCTATTTGCCTACATCTTTTTTAGCTTGTCTCATTCACATTAATTTCATGTAACCTATTGACACACAATTTCGTGTTCAGTACTATGTAATTACAAGAGGATATCTCCAAAGGGGAGTAGCTTTTTCGCAACATAGTCGTCATTACGGGATTTTTCCCCGGCTATGTTGGCAACATTTTCGCGATGTTGTAAGCAAGACCTTTGCCGATCAGGTAAAAGGTCTATTTTTGGTTTTCAAACGACCTTTTCCTGAATCGGGAAAGGTCGTTTTCTTTTTCGCCCCTTTACATACACTATGGGAGGTAACAAGAAAACGGCCAGCGGATTATTCGCTTCTAAAATGGATTAGGAGGAGGAAGAGAAATGGATTTATTGTTAAGCCCTGAGTTTTGGACCGCATTACTTTCTATCGTTATCATCGACCTCGTGCTGGCCGGGGACAATGCCCTCGTCATTGGGATGGCGGCTCGTAACCTGCCCGCTCATCAGCAAAAGCAAGCCATCATCTGGGGAACGGTTGGTGCCATTGTCATTCGTGCATTGGCGACACTCGCTGTGGTTTGGTTGCTAAAAATTCCTGGCCTGTTACTAGTGGGTGGTTTGATTCTCATTTGGATCGCTCTCAAGTTGCTGATTCAGGATAATGGTCATGAGAATATGAAGGCAAGCGGAACACTGGGAGCAGCGATTTGGACGATTATCGTAGCCGACACCGTGATGGGCTTGGATAACGTTATCGCCGTTGCTGGTGCAGCACATGGTGATTTCCTTCTGGTAGTTATCGGTTTGATCATCAGTGTTCCCATCATGGTATGGGGTAGCACATTGATCTTGAAGCTGATCGAGAAATATCCGATCGTTATCTATATCGGTTCTGGAGTATTGGCGTATACCGCTGCGAACATGGTAACAGGTGAGAAGTTCCTCACACCATTCTTTGCCGCTTACCCTTGGGTAAAATGGGTATTCATCGTGGCTGTTGTGGTTGGTGTCCTGTTGATCGGGCGCACGAAAAGCCAACAGCAAAAACGCTTGGCAGAACAATCTTAATACAACGCAAGCTCCGTCATTTCCACGACGGAGCTTTTTCATGTATGGCGAAAAAAGCACCCGAACACAGTGTATGTTCGGGTGTTTGTTTACGTTCCAATTCACATTTTGTGTTAACGAGTAACGGCACGCATCAGCTTGCGACCTGATTTCCACATACGCGTTACATCACGCATGGAGAAGGGCAACTGATTCCAATTCAATGAAAACCGACTGCGACGTCGCGGAGCCAACCAATAGCCAATGATCGCCACAATTCCGCTTGTGGCCAGAACCCGCAACAGGCTTCGAGTGAACAAGCGTGCCACCTCCATTGGATTTGCCGCTCAAATCCACTACATATTCAAGTGAGCGGTTACTGTCTGTTCCTCAATAAACAGATCGTTGAGCGAATGCAAAGATCCATCTTCCTCAACTTGGTAGACAGAAGCGATCTGCTCATTGGAAACGCTCATTTCTATAAAGCAGTTCCAGCAATAGTATTGATTGGTTCCAATCTTGCCTACGTCTTTGGAACTGCAATTCGGGCATATGACACGCATCACGCTTTTCCTCCCTTTCACGCCTGGCCACGAACTAGTCCGGCACGATCAGGTTTTCTTCCCCGATGATAACGGATGCTGGTGCAGGGAGGCGCTTTCGCCCTTCCGTAATATCTGCAAACCAGCCATTTGATAGTTCGTACCCTACAAGTTTCTCCCAGTTGGCTGAAAAGTAAACATCTTCCAGCCTCCCCAAACATTCTCCAGAAGCGGTAATCACCGCTTTTCCTTTTAACTTTGTCTTTCCCGTCACAATGCCGACAGGCTCTAGTCCGGCGAGATGAGGTAAGGGCGTGATCGCGTCTTTTCCCGATACGGTAAGGCAGGACTCCCCGACCGCATGAATATGTTCGGCAGGAATATAGGTACCTGATTGGAACCAGCCCTGTTCGCTCAGCAAGACTCCTCGTACATGCCAAGTGGAGTCGCAAAGAATGTCACGCACGGTTCCAATCGTCTCGCCTGTTTGAAGGCAAACAACTGGCAATCCGACTGCATCCATTGCCTTGCGCATGTGGGACATCCCCCTTCCGCCTTGTTAGTATCAGGCGAAATGGACGCGCCCATTCGGCGCAAATGGTTCCAACTTCACTCTTGCTTTAGCCGTTCCTCCAAATAACTGTACCGTACCCCTTCCTCATCAGACTCTACAGCAGCACGGAACGCATCCGGCTCTCCACACATGATGAGGAATGATTTGCTCCGGGTGATCCCGGTATAGACCAACTTACGTCTGAGCATACGGTAGTAACTTTTGACAAACGGCATGATCACAATCGGAAATTCACTACCTTGAGACTTATGAACCGAGCAGCAGTAGGCAAGCGTCAGCTGATGGTAATCCGAACGCTTGTACACCACTTCCCTGTTATCAAAGGCAGCGACCAGCATCTCCTGGTTCTCCGCATTTTCATTCGGGAAAAAGATGGCGACGATCTCACCCATGTCACCGTTAAACACCTGTTCTTCAGCATTGTTCACCAATTGCAGAACCTTGTCTCCTGTACGGAACGTCGTCTCTCCAAAAGTAACTTCACGCTTTTGCGGCGTTTTCGGATTAAACAGCTCCTGCAATTCTTCATTCAACCGGTTCACACCGGCATTACCTTTATAGATAGGGGCTAATACCTGAACATCTTTTGCCGTATATCCTTTTTTTACGGCTCCGAAGCAAATTTGTTTCACTGCTTCCGGAACTTCTTGTGGCAAACTTGTGAAGAATCGCCGATCCGGGGTGGTGTGAAGCAAATCTGCCGGTACATTCCCCTTGCGTACATCATGGGCCAACCGAATAATGGTAGACTCTTCAGCTTGCCGATAAATTTCTGTCAGCTGTACCAACGGAAGCAATCCAGATCGGATCATATCCAGCAGAACGTTGCCCGGTCCTACAGAAGGCAACTGGTCAGGGTCACCTACCATGATGATCTGCATGTCGTCTGGAACCGCACGAAACAATTGATTGGCAAGCCAGATATCGACCATGGACATTTCATCCACAATTAATAGCCGTCCACGGATTGGGTGCTCCGCGTCATGCTCAAAGCTCTCCCCTTTGTAACCGAGCAAGCGATGGATGGTCATTGCAGGTAAACCCGTAGTCTCTGTCATACGTTTTGCTGCACGTCCGGTAGGAGCCACAAGAACGATCGGGAATGGATTTTCTTCGTTGTATTTTTTCAAGTCCAGCGACAATCCATGAAGCTGAGAAAAGACACGACATATCCCACGAATGACTGTCGTTTTCCCCGTACCAGGTCCCCCTGTCAACAGCATCAAACCTGCTTTGATCGCCTGTTCAATGGCATCACGCTGCGTCTGGGCATACGTAATCCCCAGCTCATCCTCGACCGCCCCTAACGCACGGTAAAATTCCGATGTCGGAAACGTACCGAATTCATCCCGTGATGCGAAGTGACGCAGTCTTTTGGCTAGACCAAGCTCGGCAAAAAACAGCGAGGGCAAATAAACCCGCTCATCTTCCCAGGCAATTTTGCTCGACACGAACAGGGCTTCCACTGCCAGTTGAATATCGTCTCCGGAAAAGACGTGCCCCCCGCACTCTTCGAGAAGGCGCAGTGTTTTTTCACAAAGCTCCTCCACAGGCAAATAAACATGCCCTTCCGAATACGATGCCTCCTGCAACATAAAGAGAGCCGCCGCCTTCACACGTTCTTCTGAGGAAGCAGCAATCCCAGTTGCTCGTGCAATGTCATCTGCTCGCTTAAAGCCGATTCCTACGACATCCTCAATCAAACGGTAAGGCTCTTCCTTCAGCACTGTCATCGTTTCTATCTTGTAGGTCTGATAAATACGCAGTGCCATGTTCACACCAATGCCGAAGTCGTACAAGAAAACCATGGCACTTTCCAAGGAGCGATGCTCGACCACGGAATCATAGATCGTTTTGGCACGTTGTTCAGAAATGCCTGGTACCTCAGCCAATCGCTCTGGGAAGTCTGCGATAATCGACAGTGCATCTACCCCGAGCTGCTCGACAATTCGTTTGGCCATCTTCTTTCCGATCCCTTGAAACAAGCCACTGGCTAAGTAGCGCTCTACCCCTGCCAATGTTTTCGGCGTTTCACGTTCATAGCGTTTTGCTACGTACTGCTGTCCAAAACGAGCATGTGTTTTCCATTCACCGTAAAAGGTGTACAGCTCATCTGGATGCGGGCGAGGAAAATTACCGACAATAATGACCTCCGATTCTTTAATCGATTCGGTAGTCTCTTCTATCTTAAGACGGATAACTCCGTACCAGGTTTCTTCATTGTAAAAAATTTCTTGAGAAACAAATCCTCGAATGTAGGTTTCCGCAAACAGCGAGATTGACTGCTGCTCATCCATCTAAACGCCTCCTTACATAAAAAACCGTTCCAGAAAGGAAAAATCCACTTCTTTTGGAAAGTGGATTTCTCATAGGCTCGTCTTAAATTGTAAATCGTTTTACTTGTTCTGACAACTGCTCCGCCATTTTCGCAAGCGTTTCGGATGCTGCCGTCATTTCCTCAGACGTTGCTGACTGTTCTTCGGACGCTGCTGCCACTTCCTGTGTATCTCTGGCCGCTATCTCCGCAAGTCCATCAATTTTTTCGGAGTGACTCACCAATTGAACTGTATCGCGATGAATCGCTTGAGCTGCATCATTCATACGATGTACTTGCTGGCTGACGTCTTGAACAGCCACCAAGATTTGTTGGAAGCTGTCTCCTGCCTGCGCCACTCCTTCGCGTCCATCCTGGATAGCGACAGCAGTCGTTCCCATTTCCGTTACAGCCGCGAGAATATCTGTATGGATCGTATGAATCAAGCCTGCGATCTCTTCTGCAGCTGCACCCGATTGCTCAGCCAGCTTACGCACCTCTTGAGCCACAACCGCAAAGCCACGTCCCTGTTCCCCCGCCCGTGCAGCCTCGATGGCGGCATTCAAAGCCAATAGATTCGTCTGGTTAGATATTTGACGAATGATCGTTATGATACCGATGATTTGCTCGGATTGAGAGCCAAGCTCGCGGATAACCTGCTCTGTACGACGGGCGTGATCCGTGATTTGATCCATTTCTTGTACGAGCTCGTGCAGCTTGCCTTCCCCAACTTGCGCCAATCGATTCGCGTCTGTCGCATCAGCATTGACTTGAGAAGTCGAGGCCGCAATGAGTTGGATATCTCCACCGATGCGAGACAAAAAGCGTACCGTATCCGTCACCGTTTGTTTTTGTTGTTCGGAACCCGTAGCGATTTCCGAGGAAGCGATGGAAATCTGTTCGGAAGCACGCGCACTTTCTGTCGCACTCGCTGTTAATTCTTCCGACGCTGCCGCGACTTGCTGGGCTACTCGCTGCACCTCGTTGACCATGCTGCGAAATACTCCCATCATCTCATTGTACATCGACGATAATTCCCCAAGCTCGTCCCGGGAACGAACAGTCACTTGCGAGGTCAAATCTCCTGTCTCTGCACGTTTCATTGCCGTTACCAGCTCATTTAGCGGTCGTACCAGCTTGTTGACAATAAAAATACCTGTAACCAGCGCTAAGCTAGCACTTATCAGGCTGAGGAGAAACATCATCGGACGACTGCTCTCAATCGTCGTCAGCAAATCATTCTCGTAGCTGCCAATAACAAGAATCCACCCGTTCGGCAGCTGCTTATACGCCGCCACTTTGGTTGAGCCTCCGAATTCATATTCGATCCAGCCGTTTTTTTGAGCGAGCATGACTTGCGTGAATGGTTCATTCGCCAAAGAGGTATTCTCAACTTTCGGGTCTGGATGAAAGATGGCGATTCCACTCGCATCCAAGATATAGGCGTAGCCAACCATGCCATTTGGCTTGTAATATTTTTCGGCCACCTCGCGTGTTATTTCGTTAATTTTCTGTCTGTTCCGCTCACTACTCGTTGCCTCTTGCGTGTAATCAGCCAGCTCGCGTGCCTTTATTTCCGTTATGTATTGCAAGTCAGATACAGCGAGCTTGTATAGCGCGCTGCGCGCATTTTCAAATTGGATATAACCGACGACCATTAATGGAAGCATGGTTAGGATGAGTATTGTAAACACCAGTTTGTAGCGAATAGAGTAGCGTCTGGCCAACATGAAAGTCCTCTCCTTATCGGATGATCCGAATTGTATAGTAGTTCTTCGGAATCAGTACTACAGCATCATTTTACCATCCTCTTCCACAATTCACCACAAACTCCAATAAGAAACCCATTTTTGCTCCAATGAAAAAACCGCTTGGCTTTACCCAAACGGCTTTCATCCTTCGTTATTCGCGTACCAAGCGCTTCACAATCGCAGCAACCGCTGTAGCAGCTTCCTTCGCCTCTTCCACCGTATTCGTAATCCCAAAGCTGAAACGAATGGCTGAAAGAGCAATCTTCTCGTCCAAGTGCATTGCTTTTAGAACGTGTGACAGCTCTAGTGATCCAGATGTACAAGCTGAGCCGCTCGCTGCTGCAATTTTGGCGATATCCAGATTCATCAGCATGGTTTCTGTATGGGCGCCAGGGAAGGACACATTTAAAATATGTGGCAATGCCTGCTCGCGATGTCCATTCAGGCAGAACGTAATTCCTGCTTCCTGCCAGACTGCGATCATCGCTGCTTTCATCTGCTTATACTTTTCAACTCGCTCCGCCATTTCCTCGCCAGCGACCCTCGTCGCTTCGGCAAACCCAACAATCCCGGCCAGGTTTTCCGTTCCTGCTCTGCGCTTGCGCTCTTGCGAACCGCCGTGCAAAATCGGGGAAAACGGAACCTTACGCGCTAAATACAAAGCGCCGACTCCTTTTGGCCCATTAATTTTATGGGCGGATACCGAGAGCATATCAACAGGCAGCTTTCGTACATGGACAGGCAGTACACCAAAAGCCTGTACAGCATCTGTATGAAAAACAATCCCTTTTTCACGCAGAAAGGTACCCATTTCCTCGATGGGCTGGATCGTTCCTACTTCGTTGTTGCCGTACATAATAGACACCAGTACCGTATCCGGACGAACCGATTGTTTCAGGTCTTCCAAACGGACCATGCCTGTCTGGTCAACAGGCAAGTACGTCACTTCAAATCCTGCCTGCTCCAAAAATTCACAAGCATGCAAGACTGCATGGTGCTCGATTTGCGAAGTAATGACGTGACGACCACGTTCGCGCTGTGCCATTGCGGCACCGATGATTGCCATATTGTCCGCCTCTGTCCCGCCACTCGTAAAGATGAGCGATTGCGGATCAGCATCCATAAAGTCGGCAATCGTGTCTCTCGCATGCTCCAACGCTTTTCGTGCTTCGCGACCTGCACCATGGACACTGGATGGATTCCCGTATACTTGAGTCAAATAGGGAGTCATAGCAGCAACTACACGCGGATGCACCGGCGTAGTAGCTGCATGGTCAAAATACATTCGCTCTGACAATGCCGTCACCTTCTACCAACTTATAGTACGTGTTCAAAAAGTCCGCTTTTTAGCACCGAGAAGATGGCGAGAACCGAACGAAGGAGGAGCGGAGTGTAGGTAATCTACATGAGCACCGGACTTCGGAGGTGAACGCCAGATTCGATGTCGAATTAGCTTTCTGAGCTACTTCGTGATCAAAAGACGACTTTTTGAACAACCTCTTACATTCTAGATATAAAACATATAATTATCGGCAGGACCATCGTCCTCAAAACTGATCAAGTCTTGAAGGGATGTCGAATCCAAAACAGAAGAAATACTATCCCGAATACGCAGCCATAAAAAACGCTTAGCCGGGTCTTCTTCCTCTGCAAATTCCACAGGGCTGATCGGTCCTTCCAGCACGCGAATCACATCGCCAGCAGAAATCTCATCCGGCTGCTTCGCCAGAACATAACCGCCATATGCGCCACGGATACTCTTTACCAAACCCGCGTTACGCAGAGGTGCAATCAATTGCTCCAAATAATGCTCGGACAAATCATGTTTTTGGGCGATGCTCCGCAGGGAAGTCGGCCCTTCTCCGCAACGGTTGGCCAATTCCATCATGATCGTCAGCCCGTAACGTCCTTTCGTTGAAATCTTCACGTTAACAACTCTCCTCTTTGTATCGGTAATACGCGCCCGCCCCCTACATGTCTTCTGTATCGAGGGACACACTAACATCTTAGGGGGTGATATGCAGATGACAACGAACAAACGCTCGGAACGAGGTCCCAACCACCCGTCCGAAACCTTGTACGACCAACCCGCAGGCACGATTGCTCACAAAGCCCGTTACGGTGCGAGTGAGCAGAGCAAACAGCCGAATGAAAACGGTGATTTGCCCAATAAACCAGGCGGAAATGTCCGCACTTAACATGTTAGCTCCCCCATTATTCGGGGGAGTTTTTCCTTGGCAATCCACGTTCATCCATCTTCTGTCTTTCTTCCTGAAAGCGGCGAATGTGACGCTCATAGCCGTGATCCTTTGGCTGGTAGAACGAGTAGTTTACACCGTCAGGCAGATACTGTTGAGGTACATACCCATATGGATAGTTATGCGGATACAGATATCCCTGACCGTGTCCCAGCTTCGCAGCTCCCTTGTAAGCAGAATCTCGCAGATGAATCGGCACTTGCTTGTGACCATCTGTTCGGATACGATCCAACGCAGAATTAATTCCGTTGTAAGCAGCATTGCTTTTGGGGGCGGTCGCTAGGTACGTCGTCGCTTGTGCTAAAGGGATACGCCCTTCAGGCATCCCCACCAATTCTACCGCCTGAAAGCAGGACATCGCAACTGTGATCGCTTGCGGGTCAGCATTTCCGATGTCCTCTGAAGCCGAAATAACCAAGCGTCGAGAAATGAACCGCGGATCTTCTCCGGCATCAATCATTCTCGCCAACCAGTAAAGAGCTGCGTCCGGATCAGAACCACGAATGGATTTAATAAAAGCCGAGATCGTGTCGTAATGATTGTCCCCACTCTTATCGTAGCGCACTGCCCTGCGCTGAATGGATTCCACGGCGACGTCCAATGTCACCGTAATGCGTCCATCTGCTCCTGGTTGCGTCGTTGTCACCGCCAGTTCCAATGCGTTGAGCAAACGTCTGGCATCCCCTTCTGCGTATTGAACCAAATGCTCTGCCGCTTCCGGTTCTACAGTGACAAATAGCTCCGCCAATCCGTTTTCTTCATCAGTAAGTGCCCGATCCATAACCTGCTTTAATTCCTCATGAGAAAGCGATTGAAGGGAAAATACTTGTGAACGCGACAAAAGCGCCGGATTCACCTCAAAAAAAGGATTCTCCGTCGTAGCGCCGATCAAAATAATCGTGCCTTCCTCCACATAAGGAAGAAGGGCATCCTGTTGTGATTTATTGAAGCGGTGTATCTCGTCTACGAACAAGGTTGTCCGCTGACTGTCCATAACGAGCCGTTCCTTCGCTGCATCTACTACTTTGCGGATATCAGCGACACCGGCCGTAACGGCATTTAACTCGGAGAAATGCGTACGTGTGGTTCGGGCAATGACTTTTGCCAGTGTTGTTTTCCCTGTTCCCGGAGGTCCGTAAAAAATGACAGAGGACACTTGATCTGCTTCAATCGCGCGTCGAAGCAGCTTTCCAGGAGCCAAAATATGCGATTGCCCGATTACATCCTGAATCGTTTGCGGCCGCATCCGTGCAGCCAATGGCTTCTGTTTGCCGCCACCCTGCTGGTCATAGGCAAACGTGAATAAATCATCCATGTCCCACTATCCTTTTACAGGCTGCCACTCCAAAATATCTCTTGCCACTACACTGGCCAAAATTAAACCAGCTACAGAAGGCACGAAAGCATTGCTCGCTGGAGGCATCCGCACTTTACTAATCGGTGAATCCGGGTTAGAAACGATCTGTTCGCGTACATCTACACGTACGGTTACGGGAATCTCACGGGAATATACAACTTTTACCCCTTTGTAGATACCGCTTTTCCGCAGCTCACGACGAATGACCTTTGCAATCGGATCATAACTCGTTTGGGAAATATCGGCAACCTCAAAACGGGTCGGGTCCATTTTGTTGGCCGCACCCATGCTAGAAATAATAGGGATATTGCGACGCTTGGCTTCCTTAATCACATGGAGCTTCGCGGACATGGTATCCATCGCATCCACGATGTAATCCAGTTCATGCTCGAACAGCGCATCCGCTGTTTCTTCATTGTAGAACATATTGAGAGTTACGACCTCGCACTCTGGATTGATCGTCGCAATGCGCTCCTTCATAAGCTCAGCCTTTTTTTGACCGACTGTGTTCAGCGTCGCATGGATTTGGCGGTTGATGTTTGTGATGTCTACTACATCCTTATCTACCAAAATGAGCTTGCCTACACCTGTACGCGCCAGTGCTTCCACTGTAAAGGAACCTACTCCGCCAATTCCTAATACAGCAACGCAGCTATTTTTCATTTTTTCCAAACCTTCGGGACCGAAGGCCAATTCACAACGAGAAAATTGATGAAGCATATTTCGTGTCACCTTTCATTCGCAAGCTGGATTATAGTCAATCGGAAAAGTAGGATTGAAATAGAAAAAGGAGCCCCATTATGTCGTGTTACTCCTTAGTTTTGAACCTGCTCATCGCAGGTGGGTGTCTTGCCGAACTGTTACAGACGTCCACTCTAAGGAGGCATGCCTTTACAATCACGGACGAAAAACTCCCTAAACAAACTTTGTGGCTCAAAACTATCGGATGTCACGAGCATCGCAGGGCTTTCATCATAGTATTACCAATGTATCAAAGAGCAATGCAGTTGCGCAAGTCGATTACGCTTCCACCTTTTCTTCTTCTGTGACAATTGTTGCAATGGACAGCTCTTTCAATTGTTTTCCGTCTACGACATCTGGAGCATTTACCATCAGGT
Organism: Brevibacillus brevis NBRC 100599; assembly: GCF_000010165.1. NCBI lineage: Bacteria > Bacillati > Bacillota > Bacilli > Caryophanales > Paenibacillaceae > Brevibacillus > Brevibacillus brevis. The sequence goes on along the minus strand of NC_012491.1, from coordinate 1,986,510 downwards.
CGCTCGCACTTGCTGTTTTCGGGAATGCGATGACTTCACGCAGGTTGGTGCGTCCAGCCAAGAGCATGATCAGACGGTCCAAGCCAAGAGCGATTCCACCGTGTGGAGGTGTACCGTACTCGAATGCATCCATGAGGAAGCCGAATTGTTTCCGCGCCTCTTCTGGTGTAAAGCCAAGTGTGGTAAACATTTTTTCTTGGACTTCGCGCTTGAAGATCCGCATGGAACCTCCGCCGAGCTCGTATCCGTTGAGAACCATGTCGTACGCTTGTGCGCGCATTTGACCTGGATCGGTGTCGAACAGGTGCAGGTCTTCGTCTTTTGGACGCGTGAACGGATGGTGCAGGGCAACGTAACGTTTTGCATCCTCATCCCACTCAACCAGCGGGAAGTCTACTACCCACAGGAATGCGAACTGGCTTTGGTCAATCAGACCAAGTTCCGCACCCAGTTTGGAACGAAGGGCACCCAGTGCATCTGCTACTACTTTTGGTTTGTCAGCAACGAACAGGAGCAGGTCGCCTTCTTCGACCGCCAAGCGTGCTTTCATCTCGTTAAGCTCTTCTTCTTTAAAGAATTTCGCAATTGGACCTTTGACCTCTCCGTCTTTGAATCCGATCCAAGCCAAGCCTTTCGCGCCATAACGGGAAGCGAATTTGCCCAGGTCGTCTGCTTCTTTTCGGGAGTAGTGCCCGCAACCTTTTGCGTTGATCGCTTTTACTTGTCCGCCGCCAGCTACAGCTGCTGCAAACACCTTGAAGTCGCTTGTCGCAACCAGATCAGATACGTCTGTCAGCTCCATGCCGAAGCGTACGTCTGGTTTGTCAGAACCGTAACGCGCCATGGCATCCGCATACGTGAGACGAGGGAATGGAGTCGGTACGTCTACCCCAACCGTTTGCTTGAATACGTGAGCGACCATCTTTTCCATCATTGGCAGGATTTCTTCCATAGACAGGAAAGAGGTTTCAATGTCCACTTGGGTAAATTCAGGCTGACGGTCAGCACGCAGGTCTTCGTCACGGAAGCAACGAGCGATTTGGTAATAGCGCTCCAAACCGGATACCATCAAAAGCTGTTTGAACAGCTGTGGCGATTGCGGCAGTGCGTAGAACTCGCCTGGATGTACACGGGAAGGCACGAGGTAGTCACGTGCGCCCTCAGGAGTGCTCTTCTGGAGAATAGGTGTTTCGATTTCCATGAAGTTGTTCTCATCCAGGTAGTCACGGAAAGCTTTTGCTGCTTTGCTACGTAAAAGCAGGGAGCGCTGCATTTCTGGACGGCGCAGGTCGAGGTAACGGTATTTTAGACGAACTTGTTCATCTACATCGATCTCATCTTCAATCAGGAACGGAGGCGTTTTTGCATCGTTCAGGATTTCAATTTCGGAGATGTGCACTTCTACTTCGCCTGTTTTCAGCTTGGGATTGACTGCTTCCGGTGCACGGTTTACTACTTTCCCTTTTACAACCAGTACGTATTCGCTGCGAACCTTGTCAGCCGCTTCCCAAGCTTCTTTGTTGTACTCCGGGTTGAATACGATTTGGACGATGCCAGTGCGGTCACGGAAGTCGATGAAGATGACGCCTCCGAGGTCGCGACGCTTTTGTACCCATCCGTTCAGTACGACTTCCTGCCCAACGTGTGCTGTTGTTACTTCTCCACCATGTACGGTGCGATATTGCCAAGACATGATCATTTCCCCCAACGATTTGTTTTATTGATTTGCTTTTGCAGCGAGTACCGCAACGAGTTCCTCGCGTTTCACTTCCTGTTGCTCGCCTGTTGCCATTTCCTTTAGAACAACCGTGCCGTTCGTTAATTCAGACTCACCAATGATTGCCGTAAAACGTGCCTGTAGACGATCTGCTTGCTTCAGCTGTGCTTTCATTTTCCGATCCAGATAATCCAGCTCAGCTGCAATTCCTGCTTGGCGCAATTGGTCAACGAGGACGAAAGCGGTTGTTTTCGCTTCTGGTGTCTGCACCACTACGAAGCAGTCGATGCCACCTGAAATCGGCAGTTGAACACCTTGCTTTTCCAGAGCCAACAGCAGACGCTCGATACTGAGTGCGAAGCCAATGCCCGGCATATCGTCGCCGCCCAGCTCAGCAACCAGTCCGTTGTAGCGCCCACCGCCACAAAGTGTTTCTACCGCACCGATCTCCGCCATTTTGATTTCAAATGCGGTCAGTGTGTAGTAGTCCAAACCGCGAACCAGACGTGGATTTACATGAAACGGAATATCCAGCGCGGTCAGGTAGTTTTGTACGGCTTCAAAGTGTGCCGCGGACTCTTCGCTCAAGTAGTCCAAAATGGACGGAGCGTCCATCGTCAGTCTTTTGCATGTTTCATTTTTGCAATCGAGTACGCGCAGCGGGTTGCGATCGATACGAGACTGGCAATCCTCGCATAGCTCAGAGCGAACGCCGTTCAAATGTGCGAGCAAATGCTCACGGTGACGTGCCCGGTCTTCGACTGTACCTACGCTGTTCAACTCCACAGAAAGTCCGGTCAATCCGAGCTCCTGATACAGACGAATCGCAAGGCCAATGACTTCTGCATCGATTGCTGGATCGCTTGAACCAATCGCTTCTGCACCGAATTGGACGAATTGGCGATAGCGGCCTGCTTGCGGACGCTCGTGACGGAACATCGGTCCTAAGTAGTACAGCTTGGTAGGCTGATTAGGCACACCGTACAGCTTGTTTTCCACGTAGGAGCGAACAACACCCGCTGTCCCTTCTGGACGCAGCGTGAGAGCATCTGTACTGCGTGGATTAGCTACACTGTACATTTCTTTTTCCACGATATCCGTGGTCTCGCCTACACCCCGTTGGAACAACTCTGTGCTCTCAAACAGCGGCGTACGAATTTCCGCGTAATTGGAGCGGCGACACAGATCGCGGGCCTTGGCCTCCACGTAGTGCCACAGCTCTACAGTACCAGGCATGATATCCTGCGTACCGCGTGGGATCTGGATTCTTGTCATTCCTCTCGAACCTCCATGTCTTTTCAAAAACTCGGGCTAAAGCCAAACCTTCAGGATCAAGGAACCTTTCTTTATGAACAAATAAAAAAGCCCCTCGTCTCCTGACATTTAGCAAATCGCCGCATGTCAGGGACGAGAGACTGGTTATACTCCCGTGGTGCCACCCTGTTTGAATAGCCCTATATCTCAAAAGGCTATCCCACTTATTAGCCGTTAACGCCGGCACACGCCTGCCAGTTACTGGGGAAAGAGATTTCTTTTCTTTCTACCGTTCACTGCGGTCTTCAGGGATGTCATTCACCAAGCCGTTATACGAAAGCACTCTCAGCCACGGCGCTTTCTCTCTGGGCATCCGGTTCCTGGATACTTGTTCCCGTCATCAGATCATTTCTTATTCAATAAAAAAGCTTAATGTGAATCATAGCAAACCGGCCAACAGCCGTCAACAGGCGCTCAAATAAAACTTTTTTTACTAATAACAAGTATATCCATCACTTACTTGCCAGATACCTGTCCAGCCGTTCTCGCACCCGAATAGATTTCATCCAAATCACGGAGCTTGTTTTCAACCAGAACCTTGTACGTGTCATTGTACGTTTTCGGGTCCTTTGGATTCGGAAAACGCGTCAGCTTGCCACTTCCTGGAGCCATCAGCTTGGAGACCGCCCCACAGCCGAGACCAAGGATGGTTTGTACCTCTTCCATGATCATGATGTTGTAGATGCTTTCCTGCCCTGGCTTGGCATACCCGACATTCTCCAGATTTCCCAAAATGTTTTTCTGACGATATAAATAGTATGGGTCATAACCGTTCGCTGCTGTCCAATCGGAAGCCATCTCCATCATCTTACTAATTTCTTCGCGACTGGCGACCTTATAGCGGTCTTTGTTTTGCGTCATCTCAGATGCTCTCTTGAAAGACAGCGTATGAACCGTCAGCGAGGCAGGCATTAGTTTTTCTACCTCTTGGAGACTGTGTGCCAGCTCGGATACACCTTCGTTTGGCAGCCCGATGATCAGGTCCATATTAATATTTGTCAAGCCCATCTCCATAGCCAGATGGTATTTCTCAATCGTCTCTTCGACGGTGTGGTGACGTCCGATTGCCTGGAGCGTCTCCTGCGTAAACGACTGTGGATTAATGCTGATCCGATCCACTTCCCACCGCTTCATAACATCGAGCTTTTCGCGTGTAATCGTGTCGGGTCTTCCCGCCTCAACCGTCAACTCACGCACATCTCCCATGTGTGGAAACGAACGATGCATCGTCTCAAACAGCTGATTCATGTCATCTGCGGTAATACTCGTAGGGGTTCCGCCGCCGAAATAAATGGACGTGATCCGTTGATCATTCGCCCGAAGCCACTCCCCCATCCGCTCCATCTCGTAATGAAGGCCTTCGAGAAACGGATTAACCGAAGCCGTATGACTGCGAATCGCGTAAGCAGGAAACGTACAGTACGCACATTTCGTCGGACAAAATGGGATACCGATATAGACCGATAGCTCGCGGTCAATCTGATACAAATCAGGCACGACGTTCAGCTGCTTGTCTACGATTTCTTGCAAAAGCTTTAGCTTGTATGGACGCAAAATCACATCCTGCTGCAATTTCTTGTGTGCTTCCTGTCTGTCTACACCGGCCGCGTTCAACTGATGCAACAGTTTCGTCGGGCGTATCCCGGTCAAAATTCCCCAGCCTTGCTCCATGCCCGTGTATTCTTCCAGCATCAATAACAACGCATAGCAAAGAGCTTGCTTGGTCGTCTTTTTCATCGCTTTCTCATCACGTGCTACGTAGTCTCGCTCCACCTGATGGGAGATGCTTCGCTTGCCATCGTATAACTCTCCCGAAGCTACGACTCCATTTTCACGCACGGTCAATACCAGCTTAATTTTCAAATCAGCCTCATCTGTCCACTCGGGCACAAAAGTGAGCGCCGGATCTTCATAAAATAACGCGAGAATTAAGGAGAGTTCCCGCTCGAATGCGTGTCCCTCACATATCATCTGAATCATGGAGTTCACCTGCTTTTTTCAAAAATGCCACTCCTCATCATAGCCGACGAGAATTACTCGGGTCAACTAGACAAGTTGTGGCATCGTGTGCAAGGTGACAAAAACGGTTATTTCCGTTTCTGCCGGGGGTGTTGGATATCCCGCAAGCCCGGATGAAAATCTTGGGCCATTTCCGCATTTTGTAGTGACGTTTCTTTCTCTAAATCGTCTTGAAAATCAACAGACAAAAACTGCCGATTCAATCCTTGCGCGAATGTTTCCTTCTTTGACTGTCTCACGATAAATTCCTCCTGAAAAGCTGCGTGCGCTAGCATCTAGTAAAATCTAGTATTGCCTTGCCAGCTGAAAAGCAATCAGGGAACCCATGCAGAACCTTGTCGTATTTTGCAGGAAAAAGCAGGAGAAATAGCGAAGTGATTATTTTGGCAAAAACATGCAAGATCAAGATCGCATTGAATTCAAAAAGCTACGTATTTCGGAAAGGATGTCTATTGTGTTTGTTCGTCAAAAGATCCTGATGAGTCTCCTGACTGTCGTCTGTGCCATTTCCCTCCCCGTTTCTGCAGCCTGGGCCGCCGGTTCTGTTCAGGTCACCGTGGACAAGCTCAATGTCCGTTCAGGTCCCAGCCTCCAAGACGCTATCGTCACTTCACTGCCGAACAAAACTGTGCTGCCCGTCATCTCCACCAAAAATGACTGGATTCAAGTAAAGCTTCCGAACGGTCAAAGCGGTTGGGTAGCGAACTGGCTCGTCAGCACACAGCAACAACAACAGAAACCAGCAACTGTATCTACCAAGCAAGTGGAGAGCACCACAACCAATCTCAATGTTCGTTCTGGACCAGGTCAAACATATGCAGTCGTACAAACCATCAATCCAGGAACACGCTACCCCATCGTGCAAACGAGTGGCGAATGGCTCCAAATTCAACTCAACGCAGGAACAAAAGGCTGGGTCGCAAACTGGCTTGTAAAAGAAGTAGGTACGGGACAAGCAGTTTCTCCTCCCTCTACAGGTAGTACGCCTCCAACGACCAATCCAGCGGGCACTGGCTCACAACCGAAGCCTCCTGCACTACAAGGAACCAGCCTAACCTTGGATTTCGCTCCGTATGTATACGCCACGCCAGATACCAGTACACCTGCAATCGGTCAACTACATGCGGGCGAGAAAATCACGGTCTTGAACAGACAAAATGGTTGGATTCAATTCCCTTACGATGGAGTCAATGCTTGGCTCTCCACCGATCAAACCAACCCGAACACAGGTCAGCCGACCCTGCCTGAAATTGGAAATGGGAACACGCAACCTCAGACTGGACAACCATCCTCTTCAAGTCAAACCGCCACAGTAAAAACGGACGGATTAAATCTGCGCAGTGAACCGAACACAAGCAGTGCCATTCAAACTACATTTCCCGTCGGAAGCAAGCTGTCTGTTTTGGAAAAACAAGGAGACTGGTACCGCATCAAAGCGGCGGACGGAAAAACTGGCTGGGTGGCAGGCCAGCACATTACGGTGGACCAACCAAGCATGCCTACTCCGAGTGGCCCATACGTGACGGTCATGAATCCAGATACCAATGTTCGTTCTGGTCCGAGTACCGATCACGCTGTTATCAAACAGGTACAGCCTGGCGAGAAATATGGGATTGCCAATAAATCAGGCGAGTGGTTCCAAGTAAACTTCCCTGACGGCTCCACAGGCTACATTGCAGGTTGGCTCGTTTCTGCTAACGGTGCGCAAGCAGTGGTACGCAGTAATGATCTTGTCGGCAAAGTCATCGTCGTCGATGCTGGACATGGTGGCACAGATGGTGGTTCGACTGGCTCCAGCTTCTCTACTTTAGAGAAAACGGTCAATCTGCAAGTTTCTCTGCTCCTACGTAACAAGTTGGAAGCAGCAGGTGCCAAAGTCATCATGACGCGAGCTGATGATCGCAAACTGACCCTGCAACAGCGCGTCGACATCGCGATTCAAAATCAGGCTGATATTTTTGTCAGCGTCCATCATAATACGCATCCAAACTCTGCAACGAATGGCTCGATTATTTTCTACTACAGCCAAGGTAACTCTAGCAAGCTCGCCTCCCTCGTTCAAACAGAACTGGTGAAAGCGACGAGCTACAAGGACATGAATTATCGGTACGGAGACTATTTCGTTCTACGCGAAAACCCGGTGCCATCCATTTTGGCCGAGATCTCCTTCTTATCCAACTACAACGATGAGATTCGCGCACGTTCTGAGAAACAGCAGGATCTTGCCGCAGAAGGTCTGTTCAAAGGGATTGTCCAGTACTTTAATACACAAAGCAATCAGGGAGGCTGATCCCTCTCTTACAAAATCCCCAGGCGAAAGAAGCTGTCTTAAGCTCTCGCGTTTGGGGGTTTCTTTTATGGCGCATCTGATCGCATCAAGGCAAGCCAGGCAGGAATTCCCAAAGGATTTGCGAATATCATAAGCATCGAAAGGAGTGATGACGGATGAAAAACAATCACACTATCAGTAATCGCACGGTATGGACGCAGGTGATCACAAGTTAACCTTTGAAAATGGAGTGATTTCTATTAAAACCATGTTTGAGTACAATTGGATAGTTCGTGAAGAATGGCTGAAATGGTGTGAGGACGTTCCGATAGAAGAATTGCTTCGTCCGCGCATCGGAGGTGTCGGGGGGATTTTGCATACCCTGTTCCATGTCATTGATGTGGAGTGGAGCTGGATTCAAGTCATGCTGGGAAGGCCTGATTTTCAAGAAAGCTTCAACCTTTACAACCGGTTGGAAAAGGTTTGTGAGCTGGAGGCGACTTTTCGCCCGGATGTGCTTCAATTTTTGCGCAATTGGGATGAAAGCATGGAAACAAGAGCCTTTCAGGACACGAAGCCAGACGGCAGCATCGCTACGTACACATGGGGTGAAATTATGCGGCACATGATCGCTCATGAAATCCACCATGTCGGTCAGCTATCGATATGGGCACGAGAAATCGGGAAAAAGCCGATTTCTGCAAATCTAATCGGCAAAAATCTGATCCTCCCAACAGCCAATTACATTCACTGACTCGATTTCGTACTGAAACGAACAAAAAACGATTGCCGAACGCAATCGTTTTTTGTTTTTGACTTCGCTATTTCGTTATATGGATGAATAAGCCGGACGTTTTTCCCACGGCTCAACCTGACCGACGATTATTTGTTTTTCAGTTGTTTGCAGAGCGTCAATTACCCCAGCCGCAATTTCATCATTCGTCAGCCAGCGTGAATGCTCACCTGCACACGTAAACCCGAGGATGACCCGTCGATATATACAAGCTTCTGATGTAAGTTTTGTTGGGTAATTTTTCCAAACACCGCTCCCACACACATGCAGCAATTGCCAGCTCTTCTCTGGACGCGACAGTTCTTCTACGATCACAGAGAGTGCATGCGGTGCAGTCGAATGAATCCACGCGACAACCACATCCATTGGCCCTCTCTTCTCTACGAGCTCGGCCATAGACTGACGCAAGCTGTCTGTCTGCTGATAGTCTTGAGACAGCAAATGAATCGACTCTGGATGAATGGAACCGTCTCTGATACGACTTAATTTTATTGGATCACGCCCAAGCACCGTTACTTGATAACCTTGGCGAGCCAGCCATCGGGAAACCTCTGTAAGCATGCCACTCGCACCGATCACCAATGCTTCTTGCGCCATGTTTTCATCCCCTTGGTTGTGTTTAGGATTCCACAATCAATGTGACAGGGCCATCATTTAACAGACGTACGTCCATCATTGCACCAAAGCGTCCCGTTTCCACCTGGAGCCCTTTTTCCCGCAGCTTGGTGTTAAACAGCTCGTACAGCGGTTCAGCTTGCTCTGGTCGTGCGGCAGCCATAAAATTGGGTCTTCTGCCCTTTCTACAATCACCATACAGTGTAAATTGTGATACGGACAAAATTTGACCACCCTTATCTAAAACAGAGAAGTTCATTTTGCCTTCCTCGTCTTCAAAAATACGCAAGTTCGCAATTTTGTCTGCGACAAATTCTACTTCTTTTTCTGTGTCTTCATGTGTAATTCCTACCAGCAGCATTAAGCCGTGATCAATTTGTCCGACAACCTCTCCTGCTACGGTCACACTCGCTTCTCTCGTTCTTTGTACGACAACTCTCACACTGATTCATCCTTTCCCTTCGCTAAACAAGAACACCTAATCCACGAGGGATCAGGTGCTCAGTATCCGGCGAACCGAATAAATATCTTTGATGCGCTTAATGCGCTCTACTACTTTCAACAGATGATCCACATTGCTAATCGAGATGGTCATATGAATCGTTGCCACTCGATTTTTATCGGACTTGCCACTGACAGCCGCAATATTCGTCTTTGTTTCAGCCACAACCTGCAGTACATCGTTTAACAGTCCGCTCCGATCATTGCCCGTGATCTCGATCTCTACATGGAAATTATGCTTGAAATCCGTATCCCATTCGACATCAATCAGACGTTCAGTACATTCGTCAGTCAGTACGTTCGGACAGTCCAGTCGATGCACCGATACCCCACGACCTCTCGTGATGAAACCGATAATCTGGTCGCCTGGGACAGGTGTACAGCAACGAGAAATACGGACGAGCAAATTATCCAAGCCACGGACTTTCACACCAGACTCACTCTTGACAGAGCGATTTGCTGGATTCGGTTTGACCTCAGGAATGGTTGGGTTTTGTTCTTCGCGCTCCCGACGGAGTTTGTCTAGGAGACGAGTCGCAATTTGCGATGCCGTAATGCCGCCATAGCCGACCGCGGCAAACATGTCTTCTGCCCCTTGGAAATTAAACCGTGCTGCCGCTTCCTTCAGGTTCACTTCCGTCATCGCTTCTTTTATGTCAAAGCTGCGCGACTTGATCTCCGCTTCCACCATTTGCTGACCTTTTGCGACGTTCTCTTCCCGCTTCTCTTTTTTAAACCACTGCTTAATTTTATTGCGAGCATGCGCGGATTTGGCCATCTTTAGCCAGTCCTGACTAGGACCGTACGAATGCTTGGACGTCAGGATTTCTACGATATCGCCTGTTTTCATCGCATAGTCGAGCGGCACAATCTTGCCGTTCACCTTGGCGCCAATCGTTCTGTTTCCTACCGCAGAGTGAATCCGATAGGAGAAGTCTAGCGGTACAGAGCCTTTTGGCAACTCGACTACATCGCCTTTTGGCGTGAAGACGAAAACCGTATCGGAGAAAAGATCCTGCTTGAGACTCTCCATGAACTCTTGCGCGTTCGGAGCTTCTTCCGACCCACCTTCGATAATCTCCCGCAGACTGCCCAGCTTCTCTGCAAAAGAGCCTTGCACGATGCTTTTGCCTTCCTTGTACGCCCAGTGAGCCGCGATCCCGATCTCTGCTGTCTGGTGCATATCCCACGTGCGGATTTGCACTTCCAATGGCTCACCTTTTGGCCCAATCACTGTGGTATGAAGCGATTGGTACATGTTCGTCTTTGGCATGGCAATGTAATCTTTGAATCGGCCTGGCATCGGCTTCCACAGGGTATGCACGATACCGAGAACCGCATAACAGTCGCGGATGTCATTCACGATGATTCGCAACGCAAGCAGATCATAAATCTCGTTGAACTGCTTGTTTTGTCTCGTCATCTTTTTAAAGATGCTGTAGATATGCTTCGGACGTCCCGAAATTTCTGCCTCGATGTTTAACTCGCCCAGCTTTTCTCTGATCGTATCCGATGCTTCATTCAGGTAGGCTTCACGCTCCACCCGTTTCTTTTGCATCAAATTCACAATCCGATAGTACTGTTGCGGATTCAAATACCGAAGCGCCGTATCTTCCAGTTCCCATTTGACGGAAGCGATCCCCAATCGATGAGCGAGTGGCGCAAAGATTTCCAGCGTTTCATCGGAAATCTCGCGTTGCTTCTCCTCCGACATGTGCCGAAGTGTCCTCATGTTGTGCAGACGGTCTGCCAGCTTGATCATGATGACGCGGATGTCCTGCGCCATGGCAACCAGCATCTTGCGGTGGTTTTCGGCGAGCTGCTCTTCTTTGGACTTGTATTTAATTTTTTCCAGCTTGGTCACTCCATCTACAAGGAGAGCTACATCCGGTCCGAACTGCTCACGGAGATGATCAAGCGTAATCTCGGTATCTTCCACGACATCATGCAAAAATCCAGCCGCAATCGTAACGGCATCCATGTGCAGGTTTGCAAGAATACCCGCCACGGCGATTGGGTGCATAATGTAAGGAACGCCTGATTTGCGTATTTGCCCTTCATGCGCTTTTTCTGCTAGCTGATAGGCACGTGTAATCAGGTCCATATCCGTTTGTGATAAATATGTGCTTGCTTTTTTTACTATCTCATCAATGCCGGTAATCATAGTTCCCTTCCCTTATCCTCTCAGTAAAATAACCTCGATCGAGGCCTTCTCACGGAGGAGCGACCGCATTATAGCGGAAAGTTTCACCGAAGTATTGCCGGAAGCAGACGCTGGGGCACTTCGTGATGCGCTCCGGAAAGTTTAAGCCTGGACGCATTTCGCACTGTGAAGCACTTGAACTTTCCTATACGTCTAGAAAACTTGGGCGTTGCCAAGTCTTTTGGCGCAGGCGAAGGCTTACTTGCACGTATCATGTCTGTCTATTTCATACTATTATCTTGTATGTCGTTCGTCTTGTAAAGCTGAATTCCCCTGTAAAGTATGTACAGCCGCAGAAAAAAGAAAAAAACGGGCATTTCACCCGTTTTTCCTTGTTGCATCAATTAATATTGAACGAGCGATTTGATAGGAATTTCACCTATTTTGCTACGTCCATCCAAGTAGGACAGTTCGATGAAGAAGGCAGCTCCTACTACTTTGCCACCGAGTTGCTCAATCAAATTGATTGTTGTCTCAATGGTTCCACCTGTCGCCAGCAAATCGTCTGCAATCAGAACACGCTGACCTGGTTGGATAGCATCCACGTGTACAGCCAGCGCATCTTTTCCATACTCCAGGTCGTAATTCGCCTTGATGGATTCATATGGCAGCTTGCCAGACTTGCGGATCGGTACAAAGCCAATTCCCATTTCGTACGACAATGGCGCACCTACTACGAATCCACGAGCTTCTGGACCCGCAATTACGTCTGCTTGTACTTCACGAGCGAAGACAGCCAAGTCTTGGATCGCAGCTTTGTAAGCAGGGCCATCCTTCAAGAGAGTAGTGATGTCCTTGAAACGAATACCTGGCTGTGGAAAATCTGGGATAACACGAATGTATTGTTTAAAATCCATGAAAAATTCCTCCTAAACGGTGGTTGGTTCCACCAATTGATGAAGCGCTTGAATCATTGCATCGGAAGAAGAAAGTAATAAATCCGTCGCGAGCTGTGCCTCTTCCTTCCAATTCGCGTAGAGCACAGAGCTCTCGAGTGGCCTTTTGGCAGTGTTGGCTTGCAGCGTGTACTGCTCGGCCTCCTCCGCTAAAAACTCCAGCTCCATAAAAATGGCGATCATGCCGTCCAATAGATTTCTTTTCCATTGCAGCTTTCTGGCCAATGCATCCATATGGATTTTTTTAACAGTTGGCACTTGCACGAAAAACTGGTACAACTGTTTAAAATGATCCCGGCCCGGACAGGAAAGCCGCTCCATTCCTAAATCCGGATCACCAAACAAACAGTATATGCGCTCCGCTTGTTTGAGCAAGACACGAACCACTTCCAATTCGGAACGGCGCGTCGGCAAATCATACAAAATCACGTTGGAAGAGGCTGTGATATTCGTCCCCTCTCGACCAACCACGATCAAGGAATTCACCTGATCGCTTGTCGCCTTCGCTGCCAATGGTTCATAGCTTTCCTCGCGAAACAGAATCGTCACCGAATTGGACTCCGTCATCACTTGCTGCCATTTCTCTATCTTGTCACGACTGCCTCGCCAGTCAAACACTTGCTGGTGTCCAACAGACAAATCACGGATCGTCAGCTGAGGCTTTCGATTTCCGTTCCATTCGTTTACAGACAACTCTCCCAATACGTGAAAACGTGCCTTGGGCGTTACTCTCTTTGTTACATGTGCCCAGTTGAAGCCAATTGCATCCAAAGAGGTTCCCGCTTTGTTCAATGTACACTTCAAATGATTGTCATCTCGCCCAATGGTGCGCATCCCTTGTGTTTCTACTTCTTCTAACAAAACGAGCGGTGTTGGATTCCCCATGCCATATGGGGCGAGCTGTTCGAGTTGCTCTGCTGCGGTCAAGCTGATCTCTTCCATACTCATCGCAACGTCCACTTTGGTCATCGGTGTGAAGTCTTCGGAGGACAACCACTCTCCAGCGAGCTCGTTCAATTTTTGGCGTAATAAGTCGAGATTTTCTACAGGCAAGGTCATCCCTGCTGCCATTGTATGACCGCCATAGTGCGGTAACCATTCCTTGCAAGCAGTCAAACCTTCATACATATCAAAACCTGCAATGCTCCTCGCCGAGCCTTTTGCCGTTCCTTTTTCCGGATCGATGCCAAGCACAATCGTTGGACGGTAAAAAAGCTCGACCAATCGGGAAGCTACAATCCCTACCACGCCCACGTTCCAGCCTTCTTTAGCCAGAACGAGAACATTGTTCTGGTCTGGCGGATACAGCTCATTCACCATCTGGACAGCTTCCTCAGTCATCGCTGCTACGATTTCCTGACGTTCGCGGTTTAAGTCGTCCAGCGCCTGGGCACATTTCTCTGCTTCGTCCATGTCTGAGGTCGTCAGCAGTTTCACAGCGGATTCAGCCGTCTCCAGCCTTCCACTCGCATTCAGACGCGGTCCAAGCGCAAAGCCCACATGTCCAGCAGACAGCTCAGTATCGGCCAACCCACAAACTCGGATTAAGGCTTGCAGACCAAGGTTCCTTGTATGATTTAAGCGCTTTAATCCTGCTCGAGCAAGAATGCGATTTTCATCTACCAACGGCACCAGATCCGCTATCGTCCCCAATGCAGCCAAATCAGCCAAATGCAGAGGCGGCTCCTTCAGTAAGGCATGCCCTACTTTAAAGGCGACCCCCACTCCCGCCAACATATCAAACGGGTACGAACAACCAGGCTTCTTGGGGTTAATCACAGCAAATGCCTCCGGGATGACTGCCGGAGGTTCGTGATGGTCGGTTACAATGACGTCAAGACCCAACTGGTTCGCGTACGCTACCTGTTCGACTGCACTGATCCCTGTATCAACAGTGATGATCAGTTTATAGCCGCTTTGATGCAGATGCGCCAAGGCGTCTTTATGTAACCCATACCCTTCTGTAAAACGGTTGGGAATGTAGTAGTCAAAAACAGCGCCGAGTTGGCGCAGTAGATGTACCATTAGCGATGTGGAGCTAACCCCATCGGCGTCGTAATCGCCGTATATGCAAATCGGTTCTTGCCTTTGAATGGCTTGTTGAATGCGATGCACGCTTTGTTCCATTCCATCCAGCAAGAAAGGGTCATGAAACAATTCTGGACCGGCTTGCAAAAAATCACGAGCCTTTTGTGATGTATCAATGCCACGTATCACCAGTAGCTTGGATACGAGCGGAGTAAGCTGGCAATCTGCGGCGATACTAGCAGCAAGCTGCTCATCATAGGTGGCCAGTTTCCAGCGTGTTTTCGCTTTCAGCATGGGCTTTCCTCCAATCCTCATTCATTATAGTGGATGGAGCAGGAAGCTGACAACTGCATAAAACATACCGTTTTATGCAAAACTCTCATACGGCTTCAAACTGCGGCAAATACAGAAACAGAGAATAGAAAAACCGCAGGGTTCACCTGCGGTTTTGTCCACCTTTACATTACTTCTTTTTTCTTTTTCATATTCCGTTCTTTCAAATTCACCCATACTTGGGCTGCAATAAAGATAGAGGAATACGTACCACTCACCAGACCGAACAGCAGGGCCAAGGAGAAGTTCTGAATGCTCTCGCTTCCCAAAACAGCCAGTGCAAGAGCTGTGAAGAATACAGTCGCTACCGTGTATACAGAACGGCGCATCGTTTGCCACAGCGACACGTTCACCAGATGTTCCAGTTCAGGAATTGTCTTGGATTTCATCGTTCTCAAGTTCTCCCGAATCCGGTCAAAAATAACGATTTTATCGTTAATCGAGTAACCCAAGATCGTCAGAAGCGCGGCGATAAAGGTAATGTCTACCTCCAACCCGAGGATAGAGAACAACGCAATCGGAATAAACACGTCATGCGCAAGCCCCACGACACACGCAATACCAAACAGCCATTGGAAGCGGATCGCGATGTAGATGGCAATTCCCACAGCAGCAATCGCAACCGCAATCGCCGCTTTTTGCACCATCTCTTGCGCAATACTCGGATCAACCGACGAAACCTGCTTCGAGACCTGCTGACCGTATTTTGCTTTGAGAGCCATTTCCATTTTCATCAGTGTGTCGGATGAAATGGTTTGGTCAAAACGTGTGTAGGCTTGATTTTCACCATATGGAGTGACCTTACTGAAATTCACATTAGGAACCTCTTTTTTGATCACTTCTTCTACATCTGTCGGATTGAATGTTTTTCCAATAAACATATCTAAGCGAGTTCCTGCCTTGAAGTCAACGCCCAGGTGAAGACCTTGAAATAGCGTAAACAGAAGGCCGATGATAATAATCACAGAGGAAGCGATGAAAAACTTCCTGCGATTTTTCACGATGTCAAATCTGATTACAGTATGGTCTTTATCATAGCTCACGGATCTCACTCTCCTTTACCCCGAACCAGAACGGCTTTTTAAACATGTTGGAACGGACAACCAGCCAGAGGAGGAAGCGGGACCCAAACACGTTGGTAATGATACTTACGATAATCGTCATCGCTAATACAACAGCAAAGCCTTGTACGGAGCTCGTCCCGAAGAAAAACAGAACGCCCGTTGCAATCAGTGTCGTTACATGAGCATCGATAATCGTAATCAAGGAACGACGTTCACCTGCACGGAAGGCAGAGAGGACTGTCTTGCCAGAACGGATTTCTTCCTGGATGCGCTCATAGGTAATGATGTTGGCATCCACGGCAATCCCTACGGCCAAAATAAATCCAGCAATACCTGGCAGCGTCAGCGTTGCATGCATCCAGTCGAGTACGACCATACAAAAATAGGTAAATCCAGCCAAGGTAATGTTTGCAATCATACCTGGCATACGGTAAACAACTAGCATGAAAATAAAGATCAGCGCAGCCCCGATATACCCTGCATACATGGTTTTCTCCAGAGCCAGGGTTCCCAAGGAAGCACCCACGGAGGTTACTTGCTTCTCAACCAGTTTGGCTGGCATCGCACCGGAATTCAGCAGATCAGCCAATTCCTGTGCCGATTCCTGTGTGTAATTTCCAGTAATTTGCGCACTACCACCAGAAATGACCGATTGAATGGTCGGATTAGTTTGCATCGTCTCATCCAAAAAGATCGCCATTGGCTTGTGCAGGTTTGCACGTGTAGCTTCTTCTAGCTTCTTCGGGTCAGAGAATTTCAGGGTAACGAGCGGGCGTTTCAGGTCGTCATAACCAACTGCTGCCCCGTTTGGAGCCAAGTCACTTCCCTGTAACATAATCTTGCCATTTTCATCACGGAATGTCAGATGAGCAGGCTTCCCGATCAACTCGCGAAGCTTGTCCTGATCTGCTGATTGTGATGCGATTTGAACACGAATCCGGTTTGGCAATTCGGTAGTGGTGACTGGCTCAGCTACGCCACCGATGTTAATCCGTCTTTCAATCATGTGAGCTGTTGATTTCAAAAGCTCGATATCAACTTTGTGCCCAGCCTCGAGAGGCTCTACCTCATACAGAATCTCAAACCCGCCCTGCAGGTCCAGACCGAGTGTGATGTTTCCTGCCACCTGCTTGGTCGTAGTTGCTACAAGCGTAGCCAAAAGCCCTACAACGACCAGAAACAGGAGGAATCTTCCCCATTTAACCATAGTAGTAATACCCCTCTTTCCTAACAGGGTCCCGTCCTAGACGAGAAACCAATATGCCCATTATAACGAAGTACAAAAAAACGTGTCAATTATTGCTGGGAATGTAAACCATGGTAACCAACCCCTTGCGTTTTTCGCGACATGTACGTATACGAAGAGGGCGGCCGGAAGTTTCTATAAACTCACTAAGAATTTTTGTACATTTGAATCATGAGGTAATTCATGTACTTGTTAGTCTTCAAGGACAAAATGTCGTTGACAAGCTGGTGTATCGGTGGCATTTCCTTATAGCCATTCGTGACGCATTCCCAAACGTCTTCAGGCGCCACGTTGTCGTAACCCAAAAGAGCAAATTCCTCTGCCTTGCTTACACAGAGACTTACGACTTGCCCATACCATTCCTGTTTTTGCGCTTGGTCCATCCCAATTTTCCCCCTCAAAGTAGTCATGCCGACAGCGGCACGTCCATATTCTTTACTGAGTGAATTTATCCTTGCAAAGGAGCCTTCCATGAAACAATCCTTCTTTTACGGAACGGTCATCCTCATTATTGCTGGTGGCATCACCAAAGTGTTTGGCTTTGCTCACAGGATCGTGTTGTCGCGCATTATCGGAGCGGAAGGAATGGGGCTTTATCAGATGGTTGTGCCCCTTTTATACTTTCTGATTACGGTGACGACATTCGGACTTCCGGTTGCCATTGCAAAGCAAGTGGCAGAGACGGAAGCAGCTAATAATCCGCGGCTGACTCGCCGATTTTTGTTACTAGCCTTGTCGGTTGCCGGCGGGATTAGCCTCTTCATTTGCGTCCTGCTTCTCTTGTTCTCACAATGGATTTCCGGAATGCTATTCGCAGACCCTCGTGCACACATTGTTCTGCTAGCAGCCATTCCGGTCATCCCGATTTCCGGCATTTCCCTTGTCCTGCGAGGATACTTCCAAGGCAAGCAAAACATGATCCCTACTGCCGTCTCTCAACTTGTGGAGCAAGTCGTCCGAATGGCACTGGTCGTTGTCATGACGATGTCGTTTCTTTCGGAAGGCATTGAGTACGCCACAGCAGGGGCTGTCGCCAGTATTATTTTTGGAGAAGCCGCCGGACTCTTGTACATTCTCTGGCAGTATCGCAAAGGCAGCAAAAAAGCAGCAGCTCAGCTTCTGGATAAGCCTCTTCTCATGACGGTTTCAGCAAGCAAAAAGAGCTTGTCGCAACTCATTCATGTCGCACTCCCTGTCACGCTTAGCCGCGTCATCGGCTCCATTGCTTACGTGCTTGAGCCGATGCTCGTACCGTACGCGCTCGTTATTGCAGGCTTTACCACCTCGACTGCTACTAGCTTGTACGGACAGTTTGCCGGAATGGCCGTTCCTTTGGTGCTTTTTCCCACTTTTTTAACGTATTCCTTGTCCGTTTCCCTCGTTCCTGCCGTAGCGGAAGCGGCCTATCAAAAAAATGCTCCACTCGTGCATCGCCGCATTTATCAAGCCATGCGGATAACACTCGTCATTGGAGCACCTTGTACCGTCTTACTCACTATTTTTGCAGAACCCTTATGTGTCCTGCTCTACGGCAATGAGTATCGGGAGGTTGGCGTGCTGCTAAAAGAGCTGGCACCGTTCTCCGTCTTCCTGTTTTTCCAAGCCCCTCTTGCCGCCGCTTTGCAAGGTCTCGATTACGCTCAGGTCGTCTTTCGAAATACACTGATCAGTGCCATCATCAAAACTGTCGCCATGTTTTTTTTCACGGCACATCCATCATTCGGTATTCACGGCGCTGTCATTGCTCTTAATATCGGCATTACGCTTGGGACGCTATTGCATTTTGCCAGCCTGATCAAAAAAATTGGTTTTACGGTCGACCTTCGGGAATTCGGCAAAATCGCGGTTGCCATGCTGCTCATGGGTTATTCCGGTTCCTACATTGCCAAGCACTGGTTTACGGACATTTCGATTGGACAGCTATTGACCGCAAGCACCTTCATTAGCATGTTGCTGTACATTGTCCTACTCGTCGCCATGCGCGTCTTGGGGAAGCAAGACGTCCGGCGCATTCCGTGGATCGGCGAACAACTCGCCGCATTCTTCCCTCGCCGTTAGCACTTGTTGCTACGGCTTATCTTTTTTGTCCAAATACATGATGCCACGCTCGTCAATGCTGCAAAAAGAGACTTCTCGAATGTCTTTAATACCGTATTTCCGGATTTCTCGTTTCAGCCATAGCTCGTTTTGTCCGATCTTGCTCAATGCCTCCGTTCGCACCTTGCCATCGAGAATCAATGGGATGGGCAGGCCTTTGTATGAGACAGGACCGACCTGTAGCTTCTTCATCAACGCGAGATCTTCCCTCGTAACCTTTTCTTTTTGCTCCTTTAAAAACACACTCATCTGTCCAGTTGGCTCCAACAACGCAAATTCAACATCGGCAATGTTTTTTACGTCTTTTTGCCGCAGATGTACCATCAAATCATCCATATTCAAGCGATTGCGACGCATCGCCTGCTCCCTGATTTGCCCATTTTCTATAATCAAATCGGCAGAGCCGTCCACAGTATCGCGGAATTTCTTGCTTTTTAATGACAGATAAGCGAAGGCGACTTCCAATAAGGCAATCAACAGCATCGGCAAATAAAACCGAAGAGCAGGCTTATCGACATCCTCAATCGCCAGTGCAGCCATTTCTGCAAGCATAATCGAGATGACCACATCAAAAACGGACAGCTTTCCCAATTCCCGCTTTCCCATTAACCGCACTAAGATCAGGAGGAAAAAATACGAGAAAAGGGTGCGAAGTAACACCATAGTAAGATCATCCACTTACGCTGCCCCCCAAAGAACATTTGATACTAGTGTTCAACAGGGGGCAGGGAAAGTATTAGCACCAATTACAGCCACTTTCTCTTGCGGAAAATGTGAAGCATGGCAAACGTCATGGCTAGCATAATTACGAGTGCCACGATCAGCATATACGGTTCTGCTTCTTCACCCAGCCATGCGAAAGTATTCATCCCGAATAGTCCGGTGATAAATGTCAACGGAAGGATGATTGTGGAGATGATGGTAAGAACCCGCATCGTCTCGGTTGTTTTGGCGCTAATGATGGTGTAGTACGTATCCAACGCACCGTTAACCAGATCACGGAAGGTTTCCGTTGAATCCGAGATCCGTTCCAAGTGGTCTGTTAGGTCGGTGTAGAACGGAACGTTTTCCTCGGAAATGTCGAAGGAGTAACGGCCGTTGACGTTCGCGAAAATTCTTTTTTGCGGCATGATCACACGCCTGATTAAAATAATCGTTCGCTTCAACGCCAGGAACTCTTCGGTAATTTCCTCCATCTGATGTTCATAAATCTCGTCCTCCAGCTCGTCAATCCGCACACTAATCCGATCAATAATGGGAAAATATTCATCGGTAATCCCGTCTACAATGGCATAAAGCAAATAGTCAGGACCTCTGTTCAAGTAAGAAATGTTGCGGTGACACATGGCAGCGATCCGACCGATGGTATTCATCGGGGACTTGTGGATCGTCACGATGTAGTTAGGGCCGAGAAAAACGTTCAGTTCTACCGTTGTGATCTCGTCGTCACTTTCTTCATTGTAACGCAGGGCGTGAAAAACGAAGAAATAGTAGTCATCGTACTTGTCTACCTTGGCACGTGGACTGACGTGCAGGCAGTCCTCAATTGCCAGCGGGTGAAAGTCAAAAATCTTGGCAATATAGGGCAGTTCATTGTTTCCCACATCATACAGATCGATCCAGAGCAAATCCTCTGGTGATTTCAGCCATTGATCCTTCGTTGCCAGATCAACGTCGTGAAACATTTTCTGTTCAGAGTGGTTATAAAAGTACGTTTTGATCAATCTTTCTCACCCCCGTCTCGTTCCCCATCCATCATACGAAAATTCCTTTCAATGTTCAACGCGAAGATGAATACGTGAGCCAAGCCTCTCATATAGATGTACAAACACTTCCAATAAGGGGGTACATACCGTGCGAAGTGCATCCACCTCTGTACTGACCGGTCTATTGTATACGACATGTCTTGTTTTAATTGGAGCGTTGCTCGCGACCCTGCTTCTTAGCTTCACCTCGATACGAGAAGGCACGCTGCCCTATTTTACGTACGTAATCAATGCCATTGCCCTCTTGGTCGGGGGATACGTTACTGGTCGACGTTGCGGCGGCAAGGGCTGGTATTATGGCGGACTTACCGGACTCACGTACTTCCTCTTCATTCTCTTGATTGGCTTCCTCGGCTTTGACGCCCCGATGCAATGGGGAACCTTCCTGTTCTTGTTCGGTGCTTTTGGAGTGGCTGCATTAGGTGGGATTCTCGGTGTGAATTCGGCAAATTCCAACAACAAGCATAAACCTAAAGTTATCAAGCCACGCCGCTAAAACAAGATAGAAAAAAGCAGGTGGATCACCCACCTGCTTTTCGCATGTATTATTTGGATTCTTCTTTTGTTTCTTCGCTCTTCGTTAGTTCAGTCTTAGCAGGTTCGTTGCTGGAAGAAGCTACGTTGTTGATCGCTCCACGATCGAAAGTAACGTTTACGTTGTGAGCAATCCGCAACGTAACAGTATCATCAGACAGTTCTTGGATTGTTCCATGCACTCCACCGATTGTTACGATCTTGTCGCCTTTTTTCAGAGCACCAAGCATAGCGTTGCGTTGTTTTGCCTTCTTTTGTTGCGGACGAATCAGCAAGAAGTAAAAAATCGCAAACATGATGATAATCGGTAAAAACTGAGTCAAGCCATCCATGAAAAAAATCCCCCTCGATTAAAAAGATCTATCTTCACCCAATCCATATTGAGCGAAAAACTGGTCGCGGAAATCTTGCAAGCGGTCTTCGGCAATCGCCTGACGCACCTGTTCCATTAACTTCACCAAGAAGTGCAGGTTATGGTAAGTAGTTAATCGGATACCAAAGGTTTCCTCCGACTTGACCAGGTGTCGGATGTAAGCACGTGTGTAATTTTTGCAGGTGTAGCAATCGCAATTTGGATCAAGCGGGGTAAAGTCGCGCGCGTATTTTGCATTACGGATGACCAGTCTTCCCTGGCTTGTCATGCATGTCCCATTGCGGGCAATTCTTGTCGGCAACACACAATCAAACATGTCGATGCCGCGGATCGCTCCCTCGATAAGAGCATCTGGTGAACCAACCCCCATCAAATAGCGGGCTTTGCTTGTCGGAAGCAGCGGAACAGTATGCTCCAGCACTTCGTACATCAAAGGAAACGGTTCTCCCACGCTCAAACCGCCGATCGCATATCCTGGGAAATCCATGGAAACGAGATCTCGTGCACTTTGTGCGCGCAAGTCGTTGAACATTCCACCTTGAACGATCCCAAACAGCGCTTGCTCGTTTGGACGAGTATGCGCCTTCAGGCAACGCTCTGCCCAGCGGGTTGTTCGCTCCATTGATTTTTTTACGTAATCGTACTCCGCAGGATAAGGAGCACACTCATCGAATGCCATGAAAATATCGGCACCCAACGCGTTTTGAATCTGTGTCGCCTCTTCAGGACCAATAAACAGCTTCTCTCCGTTTAGGTGGGAACGGAAGGATACTCCTTCCTCCGTGATCTTGCGGAGGTTACTAAGGCTAAATACTTGAAAACCGCCGGAATCAGTCAGAATGGCACGGTCCCAATTCATAAAACCGTGCAGTCCGCCTGCCTCGCGAACAATTTCATGCCCTGGACGAAGAAACAAATGGTACGTATTACTGAGGATGATGCCCGCACCAATCGCTTTTAACTCCTCGGGGCTCATCGTCTTTACTGTCGCTTGTGTACCGACAGGCATAAAGACAGGGGTGTCAATCGTCCCATGAGGTGTATGTAGCTTACCGAGACGTGCACCAGTTTGTTTGCATGTTTTGATTAACTCGTAGCGTACAGCCAAATCTTTGCACTCCTCAAGCTATGTATGTAAGTCTTACCTATTATAGAAAAACTTCCGGGTGAAGTAAACCCACCTGACTAATAAGTATACACTTATACAGGTGGGTTGTTCACATTTTTATAAAATTAGCATCGCATCGCCAAAACTGAAGAAGCGATACTCCTCTTCCACAGCCCTTTTGTAGGCACGCATCACATTCTCTTTTCCAGCCAATGCACTCACAAGCATGACGAGCGTAGACTTTGGCAAGTGGAAGTTTGTCAGTAGCCCGTCCAGGATGGAAAACGTGTAGCCCGGATAAATGAAAATATCCGTCCAACCAGAGGTTGCCACCAGCTTTCCTCCATTCGCGCGCCCTACTGTCTCCAATGTTCGGCAGGATGTCGTCCCGACAGCGATTACTCTTCTACCTTCTGCTTTTGCCTGGTTCACCAGCTCTACTGTTTCTTCGGGAATCTCATAGTACTCCGCGTGCATGACATGCTCTTCCACGGAATCCGCTGATACAGGGCGAAAAGTCCCAAGTCCAACATGCAGTGTCACATAAGCCAGCTGTACCCCTTTGGCAGCGATTTGCTCCAAGTATGGCTTTGTGAAATGAAGCCCGGCTGTCGGAGCTGCCGCTGAACCGCGCTCCTTCGCATAGACTGTCTGGTAACGCTCGCTGTCCTCCAGCTGCGCGTGAATATACGGAGGTAAAGGCATCGAGCCTAATTGGTCGAGAATCTCATAAAAGATTCCCTCGTACAAAAAGCGCACGATTCGTCCACCTGTCTCTGTCACGTCTTCACAAACACAACGCAAAAGGCCGTTACCAAAAACCACTTCTGTCCCCGGCTTCATCCGCTTCCCGGGCTTCACCAGCGTCTCCCAACGATCCTCACCAAGTGATTTCAACAAAAGGATTTCTATTTTCGCACCAGTGTCAGTCTTTTCCCCTATCAATCTGGCAGGTAAAACGCGGCTGTCATTCATGACGAGTACGTCCCCTGCTTGGAGGTGATCGATTAAATGGGTAAATTGCTGATGAACGATATTGCCTGTTTGTTTCTCTAACACGAGCAATCTCGATGAAGTTCGGTCTTCTAGCGGGTGCTGGGCGATCAAATGCTCCGGCAAATCAAAATCAAATTGTTGCACGTCCACGAAATCGTTACTCCTTTTTGCGGTAGATCTTGTGGCAAACGACTTACTTTTCGATTGTCACATCCTGGTAGTAGTGTTGCAAGATATCTTTGTAGTCATACCCTTCCTCTGCCATCGCACGTGCTCCGTATTGCGAAACACCAAGTCCGTGCCCAAAGCCAGTACCACGGAAGATGAATTGCGAACCATTGATCTTTTCTACTTCAAACTTCGTGCTGCGAAGAGGGGAGCCACCTTGTTGAAAAACAGAACGGAAAGCATCCGGTGAAGAAACGACGATTGGCTTCCCGTTTGCTTCCATCGCGATCACACGTCCAGATGGACCGCGCTCTGTCACTTTCAGGCTCGTTACGTTTCCTGAAATGCGTGGAGCTTTGTTCTTGTCATGCGCCGCATTGATCATGGCTGCGATCTCTGTAGCGGTAAACGGACCACGCGTCCACGAATACGCATTTTCTTCTTTTACTTCTGAGAGGATCGTTACCTCTGCACCAGTAGGGAGTACGGACAACACCCGATTCGTCGTTGTACTTGGACCCGAGCGCAAATTGGTATTCTCGGTCGAAATGACCGCCATTCTTTGTCCGGCTGAATTGCTCTGGCCTGTTTCGGTTACCAGATCATTTCGTACATAGCCGCTCGTACCATCCGCTAAAGCCACACGATACCATACGCTTGCATTATCCATTGGATAGGTGTCTTTACTCTCGACAGATCGCAAATAAGGAACGGGATTGCCCCATACTTCTGTGCCATCCGCTGTCATACCGCCTGCGTTGGAATAGAAGAGCGACTCGGCTGGTTTGCCTTGGTAGTAAATGACTTCGCCTTCCGTCTCGTCGACGGCCTCACGCACATCATCAGACTCTTTTGTATAGCCATAATACGCTTGTTCGAAAACCGTATCGGACACATTGGCAACACCATACTTATTGCCTTGCCACACAGCACGAGTTCTCGACAGGACTGCCTGCGTTTTCAATGCTTCTATTGGCCAGCCTGGAGCCATTTCAGAGCCAACGACGCCATACAGATACTCTTCCATCGGAAGCTCATTTACTAGCGTCAAGTGACCATTGTATTCCGACAGCTCCATCTCACCCCGATATGTGCGCTGCTCTCGTTCCACAACGCCAATCACCGCTTCATCGTCTGCTTTATTCGCTTCAACGGTCAGCTTAACTTGAGGGGAGAATACATACTTCCAAATCACTTCATCCGATGATCCGTATACATCCTGCTTCAATATAACATATGAATGGCTGTCTGGCTCCTGATAGGAGAAAGAAGGGAATGCAGCGTTTGCTCTTCGTTTCAATTCTTTCAAAGCATCAGGACTAACCTCATCACCGATCCAAACCGCATACTTTACTTTATCCCCCTCTGATACCATCACGGGATAAGCAGGAATACCCGCTGCTTCAAAGGACGCTTGCCATTCTTGCGCTTCCTTTAAGCTTTTGAATTTACCCGCTTCGAGTCGATGCGGGCCTTTTACCAGCGGATTCTGCCCGATTGCTTGGGCAACTGTTTTTGCCTGATTCGCAGCAGCCTGATACGTGTCGTACGTTCCGCTTACAACCTGATAGACGGTCTGACCGTTACGTTTTGCCACCTGGATCGAACCCTCGTATTTTCGTTGGCTCAATTGCTGTGCAATCTGCTGTGCGCGATTCCAGTCACCTGTTTCGGCAACGATCAGATGATATTCATCAACTCGGTAACGAGCTGCATCTCCCTTTAATTCGGGTAAATCTGTCTTGCCTTCGGGTCCATTGAGCACGACCTCCATTCCATTTGCAGCAGTTAGCGTAACGGAAGGAACTACTCCTCGATATCCTTGTCCTGTATCCACAAATAGCGCAACCCTAATATTGTCGCCGGCTGCCTGCGCTGGTTCATGTCCTCCTACGAGAACTACTGATAGCAGGCCCACCGAAAGGACTTTCCCCATCCATTTCTTTCTCATGTCGTCCATTGTCCTTTCTTCACCTGATTTTCAACAAAAATTGGCATGTCTTCCCACTTGTTTTTTCGACAATCGTCGGCTGATCTCCTGCCTTTTTCGTAAAATGGGACCAAACGCCCGCACACACAAAAAAACCACCGGAACGATGAGCTCCGATGGCCTACACACTTGCTTATTTAAACAACCGAAATAGATACATGCCAAGAGACAGGACGATGCTAATCACAATACAAGTCACAATCGGAAAGTAGAATTTGACGTTTTCCTTTTCTACCACGATATCTCCCGGCAAACGTCCCAGCGGCAAAAATCTGCCTCCTACCTGCCACAACAGACCGATTACGATTAAAGCAGCACCACCAATAATAAGTAGCTTGGCTACAGGATTCACGATTTCATCTCCCGACCAAAGTGTTGGTACGCACTTGGGGTGAGTACACGCCCCCGTGGCGTCCGCTGCATAAAGCCAATCTGCATGAGGTACGGCTCGCAAACATCTTCCACCGTCTGTGACTCTTCTCCGATTGTTGCTGCGATCGTATCCAGTCCAACCGGCCCACCGTCAAAACGATCAATAATCGCTAGCAACAGTTTGTGGTCAATATGATCGAGACCGCAGGCATCTACTTGCAATCTTTCCAGCGCTTCTTTGGCAATCTCTGTCGTAATGACGCCTTCGCCTTTTACTTGGGCAAAATCGCGAACCCGCTTCAGCAAACGGTTTGCCACCCGGGGTGTTCCCCGTGAACGTCTGGCAATCTCCTCTGCCCCGCCTTCTCGAATGACGACCTGCAGGATGTCGGCTGCCCGTGAAACGATAAAGGTCAGTTCCGGAACAGTATAGAATTCCAAGCGATTGACAACCCCAAAGCGATCTCGAAGCGGCGCGGAGAGCATTCCAGCCCGCGTCGTAGCCCCGACTAGTGTAAATGGCGGTAAATCCAAACGAACACTGCGAGCGCTTGGCCCTTTACCGATAATGATGTCCAGCGCAAAATCCTCCATCGCCGGATACAGAACTTCCTCGACGCTTCGGTTCAGTCTGTGAATCTCGTCAATAAACAGGACATCGCCTTCTTGCAAATTCGTCAAAATCGCTGCCAAATCACCGGGGCGTTCAATTGCTGGACCAGAAGTCGTGCGGATATTCACACCCAGCTCATTTGCAATAATTTGCGACAGAGTCGTCTTCCCCAGACCAGGAGGACCGTACAGCAGTACGTGGTCCAACGACTCTTTCCGCATTTTGGCCGCTTCAATAAAAATTTTCAGGTTTTCCTTCACATGCTGCTGACCGATGTATTCGTTTAAATAACGAGGACGGAGGCTCAGCTCCGCCGCATCTTCTTCCCAATTCATATGCGTCGTGATGATCCGAGAATCCAAAATCCTACCCCCTCATGAGCAACGCAAGCCCTTGTTTGATGAGCTTTTCTACACCATCGCCCTCTTTTGATTTCTCAGACAGCGTGTTTCTGATTTTTTGCAGTTCACCATCAGAGTAACCCAGTGCAGTCAATGCATCGAGCGCTTCGTTCAGTGCAGACACAGCTTGCTCGCCTGCTGTCAAATCACCCGCTGCAACAGTCAAAATCGCAGATGGTGTGTACCCTACCAATTTATCCTTCAAATCGAGGATAATGCGTTGGGCCGTCTTTTTCCCAATCCCCGGAAATTTCGTCAAATAGGTAACATTCTCCTGTTGAACCGCCATCACTAGCTGCTCAGGCGTTGCAGCGGCCAGAATAGCCAATCCGCCCTTTGGACCAATTCCG
Source organism: Brevibacillus brevis NBRC 100599 (assembly GCF_000010165.1). NCBI lineage: Bacteria > Bacillati > Bacillota > Bacilli > Caryophanales > Paenibacillaceae > Brevibacillus > Brevibacillus brevis. Next base: position 1,958,744 of record NC_012491.1, on the reverse strand, counting down.
CTAACATCGAGCAGCTTGCGGAACAAATCGCGTTCGTCACGGGTAGCGAAGCCGTACAGCAGGATGGCATCTTCCCGCACGTGGTGGTGGGTAAACAATTTGGTTTTGTTGCCTTCATACCGAACGAATTGGTACGGGTTTGGGCAAAACAGTCGATAACCAATTCCACCCGTTTCGATAACTATGTATTCCGAATCGAGATAACTAAGTGTACCTTCTACAAAATCAATCATTTCTTGACCCCTTCCGAAATGGAAATGAACGCTCGAAACTGTGCGTGCGTAATCGCAATGCCCAATGCGTCCGCCACGTCGTCAGGCTTTGGTACTTCTTTTAACCGCAATAGGAGCTTCGTCATTTCCTGTATTTGCTTCTTCTCTGCTCCCCCGTATCCAGTCACAGCTTGCTTGACCTGCATCGGGGTATATTCATAGACCGGCACACCAGCCAGCTCTGCTGCAAGGATAATAACCCCTCGCGCTTGACCAACTGTAAAGGCCGTCGTCACGTTTTTATTAAAGAAAAGCTTTTCGACGGACATTTCATCGGGACGATAGGTTTCCAGAAGGCTCTGCATTGCCTCAAAAATCTGTTTCAATCTAAGCGGTACTGGCAATCCAGCTTCTGTTTGAATGCTTCCATATTGGACGGGACGCAATTGGCTGCCCTCTTTATCCACAACCCCGAAGCCAACAATCGCAATGCCAGGGTCAATTCCTAAAATGCGCATAGTCCACTCTCCGTGAGCAAAGATTCTACTCTCTACTGTAACACAAAGCACCCAAAAAGCGAACGTGTATTTCCATTTCATATCCAAGTTCAAAAAGTCGACTTTTGAACAGAAATATAAAAAAACCCGCTCCCAATAAAAGGAACGGGTTATACGGCGTCTGTTAGTGTTTGTTCATTCCGAATGAATCCGACACATCATGCTGCATGTGGGCATAGTCGTCTACGCCACTTTGCATGTGCTCTTTGATCTTATTGATCTGTTGGTAATTGAGCTTGTTGTGCCCCTGGTTCAACTGAACGTACAAACGCTGATGGAACTGGTCTTTGTAGCTACCTCTAGGCATGGTAGACATGGTCTAAAGACTCCTCCTTCGATCACCGTATGAAATCAGTATGGCGTAAGCGCAATGGTGTTATGATACCAAGATTTACGCCACATATGTCAGACATCTTATTGAAACGATAAGCTGTGGAGGTGTTGGTTGTTGCGCAGCAAAGTCCTTATTTTTTGTATCTATTTTCTCGCAATCGCACTGTCCATGCCATACTATGCGCTTGCCAAGATCAAGAATGACATCATGGTCACCGTATCGGTGTCACCCGATTCCTCCTTCCAAACGACCATGTCCTTCCCTGATCAAAAGCAATTTACGAAGCGGATATTGGGCTCTGCTATCGAAGTTGCCTCCTATAACCCACACTGGGTACGCGCTACATTGACCGTAAAAAAACGAATGTATGTATATGATCACGATGGTCAGCTTTATGAAAAAGAAATGCCACGTCGCTATGTGTTGGCAAATGATGTTCGCCAGCAGATCGAAGAAATGGTCAAGTCCGTAGAGGCAGTCCATTTTGCACAAGCCATTCCTTGGGAACAGGTGAAAAAAACGTTAAAACGGATGGAGTTCGGTACGGTAATTGATTTAGAGACAGGACAACGTTTTGATGTCCAGCGCAGAGCAGGTAGTCGCCATGCCGATGTTCAACCGTTGACGCGCAAGGATACACAGATCATGAAGAACATTTATCAGGGAAAATGGTCGTGGAAGCGCAGAGCCATTCTGGTAGAGGTAGACGGTACTTATTTTGCAGCGTCTATGCACGGAATGCCTCATGGTGCTGGTGCGATTAAGGGAAATGAATTCCCGGGGCATTTTTGCATCCACTTTTTTGGCAGCTCCACCCATCGACGCTCAGAGCCCGATCCCAGTCACAGCATGATGATTCTCAAAGCCTCCGGAGCACTTGCAACTACACTAAAAGGGGCGTCACCTGAAGAATTGGTCGGCTATTTCCTCACCGCTCTGCATGAGCACGACACCCATTCGATGCGAATGACAACAGACGGTTTCACACTTCCAGAAGAACTGTCCGCGATCGAATCTGTGCGAACGTCAGAAATCGTCATCCCTTCAGACGAACGTGGTCCCCTCTTGATAGAGGTTCCTGTTCGGCTCGCGTACATCGCAGAGGAAGGCGGGAATTTTCGACGAACATGGAAGTTTCTTTTGCGCCGTGAAGTCCCGGGGGAACGCTGGCGAATCATTGCGGTTGAACTAAATCCGTAGCCATGGAAACAAAAATCCCTTTCCAGTCCATACGCGCTTGTTACACGAAAGGCTCGAAAGGGATTTCTTTTCGGTTTACCCGTATTCATTGTCCGCTCCATTGGTATTCGCCATAGGTAGACAATACACTGTTATACTCTGCCAAGTTCCGAATGCGAATCCCCCGTTTCAGATTCTCCCATTCCTCTTTTGGCAGACTCGCTTCCATTTTTGCCGTATCGATTCGATAAAAGGTTTGCACGACATCTTGTTCAGCGGGCAGACCATGAAACAGGGCAAGCATGCCGTCCGCAGCTATTCCGATATGTCCATTCTCCTTGCACGCTGGCGCTATATCCTGCTCGCGTTTCATTAAGAGCATCTTGACGGGCTCGGCTTGTACAATTTCCCATCCATTATAGTTGCCCATGGCGTCTGCCAGTTGATTCGGACGAACCGATACATGATCTTCATCTCGCACCCCACACAAATAATGGCGGGTTAAAACCAGTTCGTACGAATTACCTGCAACTACATCTGCTATACCAGTATGGTTCAGTAAGCGCGTAAGACCTGAATCGTTTCCATCTTTACCCAGAAATACGATGCCGGCTACGACGCCTGTAACGAAAGCTACACCCCACGTCGCGTAAACCATCCATTTTTTCTTCTCAGTCAAATAGAACCCCTTCTTTTATAGACTTTTCTTCCTATCATTGCCACAAAGAAACAGGGGCATACGCGACTAAAGTGGGATTGACGTTATATTTTTTTACTTTTGTCAATACAAAAAATTAATATACTATTTCATCTAGCTATCTATCCAGCCTTCAAATCTAATGATAAACTATTTTTGCTTGGCATTATTGTAAACTTATGGAGGTCATTTCAAACATGAAAAAAACGAACAAAAAAATGCTGACTGCTTTTCTCCTCAGCACTTCTTTGGTTGTTGGCGCACTCTCTTTTCCTCTTACTCCTGTAAGCGCGCAAACAGGTTCTGTCCTCAAGCTCCGCCTTTTGGAAACGACAGATATCCACACCAACATCGTGAACTATGACTACTATCAAGACAAAAACACAGACGAGTTTGGCCTCGCAAAAACAGCGACATTGGTCAAAAAAGCAAGAGAAGAAGCGAAAAACAGCATCCTGATCGACAACGGTGACTTGTTGCAAGGAAACCCATTGGGCGACTACGTGGCAAAAATTGACCCGTTGAAAGCCGGAGATACTCACCCTGCTTACAAAGCAATGAACCTGATGGACTATGATGTTGCCAATATCGGTAACCACGAGTTCAACTTTGGTTTGGACTTCTTGGGCACCAGCTTGAAAGGTGCGAAATTCCCTTATATTAACGCCAACGTCTATGTAGACGACAAGGACAAAAACCCTAACAATGACAAAAACATGTTCACTCCTTACGAAATCCTGGAGCGTACTTTTAAAGATGAGAACGGCAAAGATGTAAAACTCAAAGTAGGCGTAATCGGTTTTGTTCCTCCACAAATTATGCAGTGGGACAAGGCCAACCTGGAAGGAAAAGTAATCGCGAAGGACATCGTGGAAACTGCCAACAAATTCGTACCTGAAATGAAGAAAAAAGGTGCGGACATCATCATCGCAGTTCCTCACTCCGGAATTGGTCCTATCGAGGGTGGTCCTCAATTGGAGAACGCTAGCTACCAGCTGAGCAAAGTAGATGGTATCGACGCGATCTTGTTCGGACACTCCCACTCCGTATTCCCTGGTCCTGGATTCGATAAAATTCCAGGCATTGATGCAGAAAAAGGAACGCTCAACGGTAAACCAGCCGTTATGCCTGGCTTCTGGGGTAACCACCTCGGCGTGATCGACCTGACGCTGAAACAAGAAAACGGAAAATGGAAAGTAGCTGAGTCCGCTACAAAAGTTGTTCCGATTTATGACAAAGCAAACAAAGCATCCTTGGCTGATGCAGACAAAGCTATCGTAGAAGCAGTAAAAGAAGATCACGATAAAACAGTTGACTGGGTTCGCTCCGCTGTAGGGAAAACATCTTCCCCGATCTTCAGCTACTTTGCACTCGTGCAAGATGACCCATCTATCCAGATCGTAACCAATGCACAAAAATGGTTCGTTGAGAAAAACGTGAAGGGTACAGAATACGACGGCATTCCAGTTCTGTCTGCTGGTGCACCATTTAAAGCGGGCGGCCGTAACGGAGTGAGCTACTACTCCAATATCCCAGCTGGTACAATCGCCATCAAAAACGTATCTGACCTGTACATCTACCCGAACACATTAAAAGCGGTTCTGGTCGATGGTGCTACGGTGAAAGAATGGTTAGAGCGCTCCGCTGGACAGTTCAACCAAATCGATGCGAAGAAAACAGATGAGCAACCACTCATCAACGAGTCTTTCCCAACGTACAACTATGATGTAATCGACGGTGTTACTTATCAAATCGATGTTACGCAACCATCCAAATACGCTGTAGATGGAAAAGTAGCAAACAAAGATGCAAACCGCATCAAAAACCTGTCTTATAACGGCAAACCAGTAAAACCTGAAGACAAGTTCATCGTCGTAACCAACAACTACCGTGCAAGCGGCGGCGGTGCGTTCCCAGGCCTGGATGGCAAAAACATCGTAATCGATTCTCCAGATGAAAACCGTCAAATCGTAATCGACTACATCCTGAACCAAAAAAATATCGATCCAGCAGCAGACAACAACTGGTCTTTTGCTCCAGTGGATGCGAAGCTGAACGTTACCTTCACTTCTTCTCCTGACGCGAAACCATTCGCTGAAAAAATGTCCCATATCAAGTTCATCAACGTATTGGAATCTGGGTTTGCGAAATTCTCTATTGATCTGTCCAAGCCTGCTTCCAAGTAAGCTTGCCAACAACACAAACATCCCTCTTGAAAGAGGGATGTTTTATTTTATCCGACTATCCAACAAAGTGGTAATGCCCCCACGGAGAGCGCTGGAAGATTCGTTCTCCGTCGTTTAAAAAGCGTTGGCGATTTGCCATCACTTTGCCTTCCATTTGGATCAGCTGCATGACGCCCTTCATGTGGTAGCCTGGGCGCTGACTATACAAGCCCGTTACCTCCCGCAAGAAATTATCCGGATAGCGAAGCAATTGATGAACAGCCCAAATCTGCGTATCAGACAAATAGTTGACGTTACTATAGGCTTCCATCGCTTCTACAAAGGAATCCATTCGGTACTCTTGCATCAATAGCATCCGCGACATCAATTGTACAAGGTCAACAAGCTGAAGATCATGCCCTACGGTATCAAGGTCGATCAAATAGCAATTGCCTCGCTCCGTAAGCAAAAAGTTATGACTCGCCACGTCTCTGTGAGCGAGTGTCCCCCTCTCCATGGCTAAAAACATTTCTGGCGTCAAAGGCAGCTTGTAGGCAGATTGCAGCAGCTCCTTGCCATCCCGAAGGACATGATCTGCCTGTTGGGAAATGAGTTGCTCCAGTTTTGTCTGTGGTCCCTTCTGTTCAAGCGACCACATCAATCGCTCAAAGTATTCCAAGCGGCTCTCCCATTTATCTAAAAGGGCAGGTTTTCCTTCATACGCATAGGAATGAGCAATAGGAAAACCCTGAGCTGCAACATGAAAGCGCGCCAATGTCTCTGCTGTTTTTTTCACATCGAAAAGAGAACCGTTATCTGCTTCATGCCCATCAATCATTTTCATGATGGTGTAATGGCGGTCTTCAAATGTAAAAATTTTTGCCCCTTCCTGACTCTCCACATACTGCACCGTATGATGAAAGCCCTTTTGGTATAGGGCATCTGCTAACTCTGTCACCCACACAGCTTTTTCGACCTGCTTATATCCTTTGAGTATCCAATGGCCCCGGTCTGTTTTTAACAGGTTGACGTTTCGCTTCGGCTTTACCCCGTAGATTTGACAGCGAAAAGCCTTTTCAATGGTGGATAAGATTCCTTTGTTCATCCCATACCCTCTCAGTAAGAAGAGGATTCTTCATGCCCATCTCCCCAGTTCGGCCAAACCCCTTGTTCAGGCATGGAAGCCATACACGGGGAAGGCGGGAACATCATGTTATTGTGAATCCCCTGTGGAGAACGATTGTACTTGCCTTTTCGGCCTCTGTACTCCATGACTTCAGAAGAACACTCACATGATGATGACTCCACTGGTTCCGGGCACACAGGCTTCTTCGCTCGTGGCCGCTTTAATGGCATGGGTGGAAATGGTGGTGGGCATGGATAAGGAAACGGCATCGGTCTGATCGGTGGTGGGACCATTGGAAATGGTTGAATAGGTCGAATTTGTTCGGGACTCACAATCGGTCGGCGACTTGGATAAAATGGGCCATTCCACGGGTTCACGAACGGTGGGCAGGGAGGAAATGGCGGGCATGGTGGTGGGAATGGTGGCATGAATGGCGGTCGGAATGGCGGGAATGGGCGCACCTGTGGCATCGGCCTGCGCTCTTGCTCTGGACTTACCCTCGTTGTTGGTTTCTGCTTCTGTTGCGGGCTCACTTTTGAAGGTGGCTTGAGCTGCTGTTGCGGGCTCACCTTTGAAGTCGGCTTCTGCGGCCGCAACGGACTTACTCGTGGTGGGTAGGTAGGCTGCATCGGTTGCAATGGACTTACCTGCGGTGGGAAATTTGGCTGCATCGGTTGCAATGGGCTTACCCGCGGTGGGAAGTTTGGCTGCATCGGTTGCAATGGGCTTACCCGTGGCGGTGGATAGTTTGGCTGCATCGGTTGCAAGGGGCTTACCCGTGGCGGTGGATAGTTTGGCTGCATCGGTTGCAAGGGGCTTACCCGTGGCGGTGGATAGTTTGGCTGCATCGGTTGCAATGGGCTTACCCGTGGCGGTAGGTAGTTTGGCTGCATCGGTTGCAATGGGCTTACCTGTGGCTGCGTGCAAGGTGGGCATACATTTGCTGGCGGTCGTATTGGCTGTAAGGGCAAGACCTGAGTCGGTGGTCTATATGGAATGTAGGGAACATTTTGATTCGGTGGAATCGCTGGTGGATAAATATACGGACTCACTCCGGTTGGAGGTGGAGTCGGTATGAGTGGACGTATAGGAACAGGCGGAACCGGAGGCAGCACATTTGGATTACCTGAAATGTTCGGTGGTTTATACGGTGTTGGTTTTTCGATCGGTTTTTCGATCGGTTTTTCGATCGGTTTTTCACTTGGCTTCTCGATTGGTTTTTCGATCGGCTCCGTTGGTGGTGGAGGTGGTAGTGTTGGTGGTAATGTTGGTGGTAATGTTGGTGGTAATGTTGGTGGTTCCGTTGGCCTGACTATCTCTGGTGAAACAGAAGGGACTGGTGGTCTTGGCATTTCTTTGGGAGGTCTAGGCATCTCCTTGGGTGGCCTCGTAGGAATGGGAGCCGGTGGTAGAGTAGGTCTGATCTCCTCTCTGGATTCGATTTCCACTTCTCCTGATTCTTCCGGCTCAATGGGCCGCCTTTCAATTTGTTGCGGAACCTCCATCTCTTCCTCTTCCGTAATCGGTCTTTCTTTCACATAAGGGGCCGCCTCACTCATTGGATGCGGGGGCGTCGTTCTTTGTGGTGGTCGGACAGGAACTTGTTTCGCCGGAATCTTGATTCTCGCTCCAGGATAAATTGTATCGGGAGTTTTTAATTGACTATTAAGGCGTAACAGTTCTTTGTAATCGACGCCGTATCTTTTGGCGATCTTCCACATCGTATCGCCTTTTTGGACGATGTGTATTCTCAATGTTTTTCTCCTCCCTTGCACCAAACTCCCTAACATCGTATGCAGTCATGGGCGTTTTGCTCCTTGACGTCATTCCTTTGTTGGGAGGGAGTAGAAAAAGAAAAAACCAATCCCTCTAGGAATTGGTCTGATGCATATAAAACGGATACGTCCCGAGCTGACGAACTTGACAACCAATGGCTTCAATCTCAGCAAATGCTCCTGGCAACAAGACATCGTCCATCTTCTGCTCAATGTCGATGACAAAATAATAGCTTCCGAGTGCTTTCTTCGTCGGACGTGATTCGATGCGAGACAAGTTGACCTTTCTCCAAGCAAAAGCAGCAAGTACTTGATACAACGCTCCCGGGAAATCTTCTGGCAGCGTGACCAGTATCGTCGTCTTTTCCTTGCGGGAAACCGGTAGATCAAGACTTTCCCGACCGACGAGAACAAAGCGCGTATAGTTATTCGAATAATCTTGAATTTGTTCACGCGCAAACTCCAATGGATAGATCTCTACATTTAATCGAGTACCAACAGCAGCCCATGGCTCTTCTGGATGCTCACTCACCATTTTTGCAGCCAATGCCGTACTGTTTACTGTTTCGATCGCTGCTTCCGGCAAATTTTCACGCAAAAAGTTGTGGCTTTGTGCAATCGCTTGAGGATGTGACAGCACTCTCGTAATCGCGGACAAAGGAAGTGGGTGCTCTCGTTTTGCCACAAGCAAATTTTGCGTAATTGGCAAGGCGAGCTCTGCCAAAATAGGCAGCTCTACTTCGTGAATGAGCCAATCCAGTGTAGAATTGACCGTTCCTTCAATGGAGTTTTCCATCGGTACGACACCGTATGCCACTTCCTCTTTGGAAACACCGTCTAGTACTTCAATAATACCTGGGTACGGAACGAAAGATAGATTTTGTCCGAGCGACAGTATCCGCGCTGCTTCTTCGGTAAACGTTCCACGCGGTCCTAGAAAAGCAAGTTTCTTCTCCATGGCTACTCCTATCCACTATGGTCTATCTCTGATGGATTTCTACCTGTACGCCATTTTCGTCCGGTTGCAAGATCATCACGCGGTACGAGATGTCGTGCCCTTTCATCACTCTGTCCACAAATGCACGCAGCTTCTCTAATTCTTCATCCGAGGAGAAGAAGCAGAGGATCGTCGGTCCAGCACCGCTTAAAGCAGCTCCCAGTGCCCCGTTTTCAGTCGCTTTGTCCAGGATTTCGTTCAAGCCAGGTACAAGCTTTGCTCGATACGGCTGATGCAGCCGATCCGACATTGCCCGTCCCATCAGGTCGAGTCTGCCTTGTGCTAGTGCAGCAACTAGCAAACTACTATGACCCACATTATATACAACATCCTCTCTGCTGTACACCTGTGGCAAGACGTTCCGCGCTTTTTCTGTCGAGAGCATGAATTCCGGGATCACAACGAGGGTCTGCAATCCAGCCGGAGCAGAAAACCGCACATAAGGAACGGGGTCTCCTGGTACTTCAGGCATCGTCGCAACAATGATACCTCCAAACATCGACGCACCTGCATTATCCGGATGCCCTTCCAGGCGTGTTGCCTTTTCAAACAACTGCTCACGCGTAAATGGTTCGCCAGCGAGATGATTAGCCGCTACGAGTGCACCTACAATCGCAGCGGCACTACTTCCCAATCCTCTCGTCAGGGGAGCCTCACTGGAGGCACGGATCGCGAGCTCAGGAATGGCGAGACCTGCTTCTTGAAACAATCCCGCTGCAACCTTGTACAGAAGATTGTTTTTATCCGTCGGTGTTCCTTGTAGCTCCTTGCCCATCATCTCTACTGTCGTATGGTCACTGATTTCCATTTCTACGACAGAATACAACTGGAAAGCCATTCCCAGCGCATCGAATCCCGGTCCCAGATTCGCTGTCGTTGCCGGTATGGTTACTTTTACACGTCGTCCATTCATGATACAAATTCTCTCCCACTTTGACGAACCAGCTCCATTACAGCTTCATGTGTCGCCGGTACAGAACGCGGCTCTTCACCTACCAGCTTCAAAGCGATATTGGGATCTTTTAGTCCGTTTCCAGTCAGTACGCACACGATCTGGCTGCCAGGTTGGAGCCTTCCAGCCTCATGCAGCTTGATAATACCCGCCAGTGATGCTGCCGAGGCAGGCTCACAAAACACGCCTTCACTCTTCGCCAGCAAATGATAAGCATGTAAAATTTCTTCGTCTGTTACACTATCGACAAGACCGTTTGATTTCGAAATGGCATTCAAAGCGCCATCCTTGCTCGCTGGGTTGCCAATTCGAATCGCTGTCGCAATCGTTTCAGGGTTGGATACGGGTTCGCCGTGAACCAACGGAGCTGCTCCGGCTGCCTGGAATCCGTACATCTTAGGCAAGCGATTCGATTTTTTGGCTGCGAAATATTCCTCGAAGCCCTTCCAGTATGCCGTAATGTTACCTGCGTTACCAACTGGAATAGCCAAAATGTCAGGAGCGTCTGTCAACGCATCGCACACTTCAAATGCCGCAGTCTTTTGTCCTTCGATCCGGTAAGGGTTCACGGAATTCACCAGTGTAATTGGCTCTTTCGCTGTGATTTCCCGAACAATATCCAGTGCTTCATCAAAATTACCGTCAATCGCGATCACTTCTGCACCATAGGCGATGGCCTGTGCCAGCTTGCCCAGTGCGATATTGCCGCTTGGGATCAGGACGATGCAACGCAATCCTGAACGTGCCGCATACGCCGCTGCTGCTGCTGATGTATTCCCCGTCGAAGCGCACATGATTGTGTTGCTTCCCTCTTCAACCGCTTTGGCTACAGCCATGACCATGCCTCTATCTTTGAAAGATCCGGTCGGATTGAGCCCCTCGTACTTGACGTACAGCTCCACCCCCAATTGTTTGGATAGGTTCGGGGCATGGATCAGCGGAGTGTTTCCTTCATGCAAGCTGACCAGCGGAGTTTTTTCCGTAATCGGGAGAAATTCCCGGTAACGTTCTAGGATGCCAGACTGTCTATTAAAAGCCATTATTTGTCTCCCCCTTCTACACGGTAGCAGCTCTGCACAGTTGATACGATATCCATCTGCGCCATGTAAGCCAGTACTGCATCCATGTCACTTTTTGAGGACATGTGTGTAATCATGATAATCTCTGCTTCACGTCCGTTGTTGAACGGTTGCTGGATCACCTGCTCAAGGGAAATATTTTTGTCAGCCAACAGCTGCGTAATTTGAGCAAGAACACCGCGTTTATCTGCAACGACGATACGCAGGAAATATTTCGAGAATTTTTCACTGTCTTCTTTCAGTACTTTTTCTTTGTATGGAGCAACCATTCCGCGCCCATTCACTCCTAGCTTTCTGTTTTTTACGACAGTGACCAGGTCAGACACAACGGCGGTAGCAGTCGGTAATTCACCTGCGCCCGGCCCATAAAACATGGTTTCTCCTACCGCTTCCCCATGTACGTACACGGCATTAAAGACACCATTAACGGAAGCGAGTGGATGAGATTTCGGAACCAGAGTCGGCTGCACACTTACCTCAATCGCCTCTTCGTCACGACGAGCCAGCCCGAGCAGCTTGATTTCATAGCCCAGCTGCTTGCCATAGGCGATATCTTCCTTGCTCACAGAACTGATCCCTTTTACGTCCACATCTTCGAGCTTCATCGGTACACGGAAGCCCAGCGTTGCCAGAATCGCCATTTTGCGGGCGGCATCAAAGCCTTCCACATCGGAGGTTGGGTCCTGCTCCGCATAGCCCAGCGCTTGCGCTTCTTTCAATACCTCGCTGTATTCTGCGCCCTCTTGACTCATTTTGGTCATGATGTAATTGGTCGTCCCGTTGACGATCCCCATCATTTTCGCGATACGGTCTGAGGAGAACCCTTCTACCAATGCACGTAATATCGGTATCCCACCTGCCACGCTTGCCTCGTAGAAAACGTCACAGCCTTTTTCTTGCGCTTTCTCTAAAATTTCGGCTCCGTGCAACGCCATCAGATCTTTGTTGGCTGTTACAACGTGCTTGCCTCGTTCGAGTGCACCCAAAATGTATTCCTTTGCAGGGTGAATGCCACCAATTACTTCCACAATGACTTCAATTTCCGGGTCATCCAAAAGACTAGCAGGGTCAGTGGTGAGCGTGCCCTCCATGAATGAAATATTGCGGGATTTTTCCGCATCCTGAACAAGAATACGGGAAATCTCAATGCTGAGACCGGTTTGCTTTTGCAAATCCTCCTGATGCGCTTGAATAATGCGTACGACACCAGTCCCGACTGTTCCAAACCCCATTAATCCCAATTTAATGCTCTGCTTCTCCATGTCTCTCTCCCCTGCCTTTTCTTTGATTGTTTTTTCTTAGCCCCTACCGACGATCATCGCTTTGCGAACGCCCGGGATCAGCTGCAAGCCATCCAAAAACTCCGTGCTAGATACGCGAAGATTAGCCATATCGACTGACATGGATATGGTAGCAATCCCTTGAAGTGGAATCGTTTGATTGATGGTCAATACGTTTCCACCTTGATCTGCTACATATGTGAGCACTTTGGACAAGTAACCTGACATGTGATCTAAAGAGAAAGTAAACGTCATAATTTTTTCGCTCATCATCGCATTGAACGGAAAAATGCCATCTTTGTACTTATAAAAAGCACTACGACTCAATCCCACCCGTTCAACCGCTTCATTCACGGTATCCACTTCGCCGGATTCCAGCATCTTCTTGGCTTCAATCGTTTTGGCAATCGATTCTGGCAGGATGTCAGATCGAATCAAGTAGAATTTTTCTTCCTTCTTCATGCGTTGTGTCCTCCTGAGAAAAACAGTTGTTTCTTCATAGAGGACATTATAACGGAAAGCATGGGATGTGACAATCCTTATCCGCCACTTTTTTTCATCCGCTCCTTTTTGGTTTACTTTGATTACATGAGGGGGAGCTTCTTCGCACACAATAATGCGTATCGTATGGAGGAGGTGAAAGACAAATGGCCGGACGTGGAAAGTCAGATAAATCGGAGCGCCGCAACAATCACCCAGCGGGTAAGCCAAGCAGTCTCGAACAGTTTGGCAATGACATGCGGGGCAAAAAGATGGCACAATCCCCAAACGTGATTGAAGATCCGAGCGGAAACGGATAAACAAGCACAAAAAAACCCGGGATATCATGATCCCGGGTTTTCCTGATTCGATTAGTATGCCAAAGACGACAGACCGTTGATATGAGTCAAGTAGCGAACGTTACTCGCTTCTTTCATCAAGGTTGCAGGCAGACCTTTCAGCTTCAATTGGCTTGCACCAATTGTACCGATTGCGTCTTTACGGCCCAGACTACCCAATGTTCCGGAGAATACCGGCTTGAAGGTATCCATTTTGGTGCCGTTGAAGTGTGCGAAGAGGTTGTAACCTACTACTTCGCCCATTTGCCATGCCAGTTGAGCAGTTGGAGGGAATGGACGACCTTCTGGCCCCATTACGACCGCACTGTCACCTGCAAGGAATACATCAGGGTGAGAAGTGGACTGCAGGAATTCTGTAACAGTTGCACGCCCGCGGTTTACTTCCACGCCGCACTCAGCTACTACTCGATTTCCTTGTACGCCACCTGTCCATACCATTGTTTTGGTTTCAATGGTACCGCCATCCTTCAGACAAACTGTGGTTTCTTTCATTTCCGTTACAGGTACGCCTGTCAGGAACTGAACGCCGCGTTTTTCCAAGCTTGTTTTCGCACGCTCAACCAGGTCAGGAGCAAAACCAGCCAAAATGGATGGACCTGCTTCTACGCAGTAGATGGAAACGTCTGTAAAGTCTACGCCGTGCTTATGGCACAGATTTGGCAACATATCAGCGAATTCCCCAACCAGCTCGATACCTGTCAGACCGCCACCGCCTACAACGAAGGTAGCATCTGCTTTATTTTTGCTCGTCTTGTATTCAATCACGCGCTCTTCGAGATGTGCACGCAGACGATTTGCTTCTTCTACAGACTTCAGTGTAAAGCTGTGCTCTTGCAGACCTGGGATTCCAAAGAATGCGGTTTCACTTCCCAGCGCAATGACCAAAGCATCGTATTTGATGGACTCGCCGCTCGCCAATGTTACGCGTTGGGACTCAAGACCAATGTTTTCTACCGTGTCTACTACAAGGTTAATCTCCTTGCCACGCAGCAATCTTTCCAGAGGGAGCGCCACGTTTTGTTCAGACAGGTTTCCTACTGCCAAGCGGTGCAGTTCCGTAATGATTTGGTGAGTAGGAAAACGGTTTACTACCGTGATCGACGCTTCTTCAGCCGTCATGTATTTACGTGCAGTCAATGCGCTGAGCAAACCGCCATAACCGCCGCCTAGAATCAGAATATGCTTCGCCATGCCCAATCCTCCGTCCTTGTCTTCCATTCCATAATAAAAAAACTATCGTTTTTGTTGTTGACGTTCTGCAGTTACTTCCAGGAATGCTTGTGCGAAACGCAATGTTTTTTGTACTTGCGGATCCTTGAGCATTTTGAGAATACCGAACAAACCGATCGTAGACTCTTCTACATGAACACGGTCATTGGCTTCAATGGCTGCTTGCGCAATACCTTTTGCTTTATCAGAGATCGGTTTTACGAACTCTTCCATTCCGCCTTTGATGTCGTCGATCAATACATGATCATTTGCTACCGTTTGTACCAAATCATAAGTTTTGGTCAAAAGAGTTGTCAGTTCTGCCAATTTAGGCAGGTTCGCCACCAATATGTTCAGTGACTCTTGAATTTCTGGTTTCATCAACTGATCGAGTACATCTTGTTGCTGCGCTGGTGCCAGAGTAGCAGTGCTTGCTACTTCAGCAGCAGCTTGAGCTTGTTGCGTAGTTGTTTGAGACATAAAAAAACGTCCTCCTTTGCTTTGGAATAGAGGCCTTCCATTCTCGATGCCTGTTCATACGAGTAACGGCCGCTATTCTCCCTGAAAATCCGGTAAAAAATTGCATGTAACATTTTTCACAAAGTAAAGCAAACAACGGATTCTTATAATAAAAAGTGAATGATTTCACAAATATTTATTCAGGAAAGCGCACACAACAAATCATGAAGTGAACAGGCTCGATTGAGAACTCTATGTACTCTACTATATACCTTCTTCACGGGAACATCAAAGGAAAAAAACCGCTTCCTTAGGAAGAAGCGGTAGTTGAGAGCTTTTTATAGTAATCTTTGATGAGTTCATGGTGCTTTTCATTGATATCCGTAAAGATTAATTCAATGATTGTTTGGTTGTCTTGGAACGTTTTTTCCACGATTTTCGCCATCATGACGATCTCCTGCGCTTGCTTCGGTATCTTGAAAGACAAATGGAGAAAATCGCCCTTTGACACATAACCGTCTGTTCCCAAAACGAGACGGGTAGGAGAGAATTTCAGCAACACTGCCTCGCCTTTTTCTTCGATCGGTCTAGCTCCCATCACCTTGTAAGGGACAGAAATACCGAGATCTGGGGAAATCGGATCCTGCTTGCGCTTTTGGGTAATTTCTACCCCTACACTAATCGGAATCATCCCTAAAAGCTTGATCGGCCAAATCGTTTGCTCCGAAACTACTTCCAAATCAATGGTGTTCACTGCCGCATCTGTTTCCCAACGAATGCGTACAGTTGTTCCGAGCAGCTCTGCTTTCGTTTCAGGCTTCATCTCATAGGAAACTACGAGATAATTGCCCTTTGCATGTTCAACCAAAACTTGGACAGGTGTCTGCACCTGCTTGGAGATGATTAGCGGTAGCGATGCACCGCGTTGGAGTCGTTTATCCCCCATAAATGGGTTCAGTGATGGGATATCAATCATGGTTTTTGTCACTCCACAAAGTCAAACTCTAATTTGCCGATCCGAACGGTATCCCCGTCTTTTGCTCCCAGCTTGCGCAGAGCATCATCTACACCCATGCTACGCATTTGTCTCGCAAAACGCTGGGCTGCATCATAGCTGTTCAGATTCGTCATGCGTACGAGCTTCTCGATCTTCTCACCGCTGACGACAAATACTTCGTTATCACGCGTAATCTCGAATGCGTCTGGTTCTTTTTCTGCTCGGAACACTACGCGCTCTTCCACTTCCGCAACTTCTTCGACAGCAGGCTTGTCCGGAATCGTCGCCAAGGTATCCCCGATCGCATACATCAATTCTTGTACGCCTTTACTGGTTGCAGCGGAGATCTCGTACACCTTGACATCTGGAGCCTTTTCCTTGAAAATACGCAGGTTTTCTTCTGCTTCTGGCAGTTCCATTTTGTTCGCGACTACAATTTGCGGACGATCTTCGAGCTTCAGGTTATACAGCGTCAGCTCTCGGTTGATCTGCAAATAGTCCTCGTATGGATCGCGTCCATCTACTGCTGCCATGTCAATC
Source organism: Brevibacillus brevis NBRC 100599 (assembly GCF_000010165.1). Taxonomy (NCBI): domain Bacteria; kingdom Bacillati; phylum Bacillota; class Bacilli; order Caryophanales; family Paenibacillaceae; genus Brevibacillus; species Brevibacillus brevis. Next base: position 1,942,347 of record NC_012491.1, on the reverse strand, counting down.
ACATGGACGATCAAGCGTGTACGCTCTACGTGACGCAGGAATTGGTGACCAAGACCCACACCTTCATGCGCGCCTTCAATCAATCCTGGCAAGTCGGCCATTACAAAGCTCCGCTCCCCCAAGTCCACAACACCCAGATTCGGTGTCAGCGTCGTAAAGTGGTACGCAGCAATTTTTGGCTTCGCCGCTGTTACACTGGACAGCAACGTGGATTTCCCTACACTCGGATAACCAACCAAGCCTACATCTGCAATCAGCTTGAGCTCCATGACAATGTAACGCTCTTGACCTGGCTCTCCATTCTCCGAGATGTGTGGGGCTGGATTCGAAGAGTTGGCAAAACGATTATTGCCTCGTCCACCACGTCCGCCTTTTGCGATCACAGCACGTTGACCTTGCTCCACAAGATCGGCAATCACTTCTTTGGTATCATCATCAATGACAGTTGTTCCCGGTGGCACGCGCACGACCATGTCTTCCGCGCCTGCTCCGTGCTGAGATTTGTTGCGGCCATGCTCTCCGCGTGGTGCTTTGAAATGTCGTTGATAACGGAAATCTACCAGTGTGCGCAGACCTTCATCCACGACAAATACGACATCTCCACCTTGACCGCCATCTCCACCCGCTGGACCACCCAGCGGTACGTACTTCTCCCGGCGAAAGGAGACGGCTCCGTTACCACCGTCCCCGCCTTTTACATATACTTTTACCTGATCGACAAACATGGTGTCACCTCTTTCATTCCGCGAATGGAACCACCAATTTCAGGACCCATTCCTCTTCCGTATGTATCCACTCGGTGACTTCCACCGTACTCTGTTCGCTTTTACGTATCAGCTTTTCCAATTCTTCCATTCCGGATGCACGAAGTACACCGGCCAGGTCAAAACGAAAATGAACGCCACGCTCATCCATCTGCAAGCTTACTTGCATGCTGGCCGCTTCGTACCCGCTCTGGTCTACATGATCGTTCACTGTGCATAATATCTCTGACACCAACTGAAACAAGTCTTGCTCGTTCAAGACTACTCGCGTGAGATCCACATGATTGCACACGTCTACTTCTAAAAGCAATTCATTGTTCAGTGCGTTAAATGTCAAGAAGAAGACGGACAACAAGGAGCTATTCAATCGGGCAACCATCGATTCCTGCATTGCCATCTGTGCAATGCGCTTCAAATGGGCCTCTCCTTGTTCAGTACGGTTCAAATGCAAATAGCCGAGCAGAACCTGAACATGGTTCAACCAGTCATGCCGCTGCCTGTTCAGAACGGTCAGCAGTTGGTCTGTCTGATGCGTAAACAGCCTCCGCTCGTCCCCCATCACATTCACCCAAGTCGATAAGAATATCTTTCCCATCTATTGTACCACAAAAAAGAGCCGGACAAAAAGAAAACCCAGCTATATCGCTGGGTTTTTCTTAATAAATATTTACGCTTCGGAAGCAACTGGCTCGATCACAACTTGTTTGCGATCACGGCCCAGACGCTTGAAACGAACAACACCATCTGCAGTTGCAAACAGAGTGTCGTCTCCGCCTTTCATTACGTTCGCACCTGGGTAGATCTTAGTTCCGCGTTGACGAACGAGAATGTTACCAGCAGTAACGAATTGCCCGTCGCCACGTTTCACGCCCAGACGTTTGGAAATGGAATCGCGACCGTTCTTTGTGGAACCTACCCCTTTTTTCGATGCGAAAAACTGAAGGTCCAAGTTAAACAGCATGTTCATATCAGACACCTCCCTGCCATTTACGATCATTTACTTTTACGTATTTACCGTAATTCGCCTCAACTGACAAAAGAGCAATGACCATGCTCTCTGCCAAAAGCTGTTGTTTCTCGCGTGCAGTCTCATCATCCGAAGAAGAAAGGCTCCACTTCAAGAACCCACCGCCTTCTTGTGCGACAGCGACATCAGGAGTGATGCCGGTCAAAGGTTGGATGGCGTTTAATATACCAAAGCTGATGCCTGATACAGCAGAACAAACGATGTCTGCCCCATAGGCACCCGCATTGGCATGTCCGGAAATACTAATTTCATGGATACCGTGCTGCGCACGGCTCACGATCACTTCAATCATAACAAGTCACCAATTAAGCGTTGATCTTTTCGATCACAACTTTAGTGAATGGTTGACGGTGACCTTGTTTGCGACGGTAGTTTTTCTTGGCTTTGTATTTGTACACGATAATTTTTTTCGCTTTACCGTGTTTTTCTACTTTACCAGTTACCGTAGCACCAGCTACTGTAGGAGCTCCTGCAGTAACTTTGCCGTCTTTGCTTACGAGAAGAACCTTGTCAAAAGTAACTACTTCACCTTCAACGTCAGCCAATTTCTCGATGAAGAGAACTGCTCCCTCTTCAACTTTGTATTGCTTTCCACCGGTTTCGATAATTGCGTACACTGTGTGCACCTCCTATACTCAGACTCGCCTTTACAGGTGCGTCGACGAGCGACGGCTTATGTACCTGATTCGTGCGGTTACAGTATGCACGAGGCATATCTGCATGACAACCATTAGGTTATCATAGCTACAATAGCCCAGTCAAGTTATTTCGAGTGTAAACGCTCCGCCTCTGCCCGATTTCCGACGTATCCAATTCGAAACTCGTCTGGGCTCATAGAAGGAACAAGCCGCTTATAGACATGGACAGGCCATGTAACTGCTTCTGCTTTTTCCCACGCCTCTATCATGTCCAACAATCGTGGCGGCATGTCTACGAGAGCAGCCTCCGCATCTTGGCTCTTTGCCAATGCAGTAACTTCGACGTACAAGCGCCGTAACAGCTCGTCTACTCGCCAAACTCTCCCTCGACCCGCGCATGCCTCACATGGCTCCGTCAACCGCTCCATCAGGCTCGCACGAACTCTTTTTCGCGTCATCTCGACTAATCCAAGCGAAGTCATCCCAAGAACAGTCGAAGGCACAGGGTCCTTTGCCAGCTCTTGTTTCAATCGCGAGATCACTCGCTCCTTATTGCCCTGCTCTTTCATGTCAATGAAATCAATGATCACGATGCCACCGATGTCCCGCAAGCGAAGCTGCCGGGCAATTTCAGCTACTGCCTCCAGATTGGTCGCGGTTACTGCCTGCTCCCGCTGTTGCCCTCCCGCACCAGTGAATGAACCGGTGTTTACATCGATGACCGTCATCGCTTCTGTCCTGTCAATGACCAAGGACCCTCCACTCTTAAGCGGCACCTGTCGATCACGAGCACGAATCAACTCCGCCTCGACACCCAAGTAGTCAAAGAGCGGCTGTTTCCCCTGATACCAGCGAAGCTTCTCTTGTACTTCCGGAGCAAAAGCTGCCAACGCCGCTTTTACCTGCTGATGAGTCGCCGCACCTTCTACCAACAACTCATCCATTCCGTTCGCCAAGCCATCTCGTAGGGCCACCTCGATCAACTCGGCATCCTGAAAAATCCGCCCGGTTGAGCGCAGTCCTTCCGCTGTTCGCCGCATGTCCTGCCAACGATTGCGCAAATAGGTAAGTTCACGAATGAGTGTCTGCTCCTCTGCTTCCGCTGCTTCTGTGCGCAAAATACAGCCTTCCCCTTGCTCTACTGTCGAAGAGATCACCTGTTGCAGTCGTTTTCGTTTGGTATCATCAGATATTTTACGCGAAAGTGAAATGCTCTCTTCAGTCGGAAGGTACACCAGGTAACGCCCCTGCAAGCTGATCCGCATTGTGATTTTGGGCGCCTTCATTTCCATCGCCTCTTTACTCACTTGAACCAATACCTTTTGCCCAACGTGAACGCGTTCTGCAATATTGGGTTTCGCTGTTCCACCGGACTCCACACCGACCGTGTCATCTACATACAAATAAGCATTTTGACCTGTACCAATATCAACAAAAGCGGATTGGATACCAGGCTTCACATCTGCGATCCGTCCTTGATAAATGTCACCCACGCTTGCGTGTGACCTCACATCCTGTGTACGCCATTCCTGCAATTTCCCGTTTTCCATAAATGCGATGCGGATGCTGCCACCTTGTGTACTGATCGCTACTTGCTTCACTGCCTTCACTCCTTATTCCCCGTACAAACTTGCCCCAAAGAAGGATAACTGGGCTCATAGGAAGTAATCTAACATAGCTGCCAAGTCAAGGTAAAGGAGATAAACCATGATTTATGCTGGTGATCTTACCATGAGAGCATTAACCCCCAATGATACCACTCACTTAGTCAAATGGCTTTCTGACGAACGCGTTTTGGCCTACTATGAAGGTCGCGATCGGCCACATGACGAGTCCCTCGTGCAGCAAAGCTTTTTTCCGGAAGATGACGGTGAAACCCGCTGCCTGATCTTGCACGCGGACAAACCTATTGGCTATGCGCAATTTTATCCGCTCGATGCCCCGGAAAAACAACGGTATGGTTATGCAAAGGACGATGTTGTCTACGGCATGGACCAGTTCATCGGAGAGCCTGCTTACTGGAATCGCGGTATTGGCACTCAGCTCGTTACAGCCATCCTCCACTACCTCCAAACGGAAAAACGAGCACAAAAAGTAGCGATTGACCCGCAAGCCTGGAATGAACGAGCCCTCCGGTGCTACGAAAAATGTGGCTTTCGAAAAGTAAAAGAGCTTCCCCTGCACGAATGGCACGAAGGAAGCATGTGTGATTGCTGGCTGATGGAATGGATCGCTCCTGCTGATTAAGGTCTACAGACTATAGGAGCTTGCCCACTGCGGCGTCGTGCTTTTGTTCAAACAAAAGGGCATACAAAAGCTGTTCCTCAGCCAAGAGACCCGCACCTTGGACGTAGAAAAGATGGGAGCATCCCCGTCGCAGCTTGTGCGAGACAGCTAGTACCGTTTCCTCGGGATGCACCCGTATCGCTTGAACGGCAGCTCCGTCTAGCTGCCGATCGTATTTTTCGACCAGAAAACGAAAAAATTGATAAGGAAATCGCAAAAATGCCTGAATGTTCAACGTCAGTAAATAAATCCCGATCACTGCTAAGTTGTACTTCAACTCCAAGCTGGACATCCCCACCATGATCCCCGCAAACAGCGTACTCCCGGTCATCGATATCATCGTCGCTTGCCTATATGACATAAACCAGCATAGAACCGCCAACAAGATTCTCCCGCCATCCAATGGCCAGATTGGCAACAGGTTAAACAGCGCAATCGTCAAATTGCTTACCAAGAAAAAGCGGGCCCACTCTTCCGTCCATATCCCCATAAACCAAAACAAGTAGGAGGCAGCCATCATCACCATATTTAAAAAGGGCCCTGCCAGTGCCACGACAATCTCATCCAATGGGTCCGTAGCGTATGAGTCTTCCATGGTCGCTACTCCACCAAAAGGCAGAAGCTGCACTTCTTTTACCGTCCATCCGAGCTCACGCGCCATCGCTACATGCCCTAATTCATGGATCAGCACGATGACAAACAAGGTAATGACCTCCAAAAAATGGCCTGTCACCACGGACAAGCCAATCACCACCCAAAATAGCAGGTGAATGCGAAACCGAATGTCGAGCCAGCCTCCCCTATTCAAATGGAATCACTTCCAAGGGATTGACAAATTGCTCTTTCACTTTCGCCCCTAGATACAGTTGACGTGATGTCTGATCCATTACCCGAGCGGTTCCGATGACCTTACCAGGTGCAAGGACCTCGTCCTTCGTCACCCCTATACTATCGAGATTGCCCAGCCATATCTCCCGCCCTTTGGTTAGGCGAACAATCACTGTCGTCCCATAATCAGGCTTTTCACCGACAAAAGCAACCCAGCCAGCTTCTCCGATCGTGATTTGATCGTTCATTCCCGTATGCAGGATCACATTTGCGCTCTCTGGATCAAAGGATTTAACGATTTCCCAGCTACTTGGGAGCTTCCACACAGCAGCTACACCCTTTGTTGTGCTCGTAGCTGGCACGGCAGGGGGATTGGTAGGCATCGAAGGAAGCATCGTCGGAATCGGTCCAAATCTCGCTTCATACCAGTCCGCTACCCCCGAAAAATTAAAGTCCCGTGTCATGACTTCCCTCGCGGAGCTTTTCCAAGAGGCAGGGATCAGCGTTGTTTGAAACAATACATAAGCGGCACCAATCAATAAGACAGATGCTAAAATTTGCACGCCCCACTTTTCATGAGACGGTGGCTGGTCCATCATATCGTTCTCGGGCGGCGAGTAACTGAATGGGTTTGGCGTTTCTTCGATCGGATCTTTCCAATCATCGACGTAGGGAGTATAGCCGTCTCGTGACTGTGTTCGAATTCGTTCCAAACGCTCCCTCCGTCTTTCTTTTACGCGATCTACTCTTTCAAACATGTCCATCCCTCCGCAGTCCAAGCCTTTAGTATCATCCTATGACTTGTCTACCTGCTTTATGACGACCGTCGCCCCTCTCCAACTCCCCAGCTTATCGGGTAGAAACATGCAAAAAAGACAGTCTCCCCATAGAGAGACTGCCTTTGAATCTGTCAATTTTACAGTTTAGTTACGCTAGCAGCTTGTGGTCCACGGCTACCTTGAACGATTTCGAACTCAACCTTTTGACCTTCGTCAAGAGATTTGAAACCTTCTGACTGGATTGCGCTGTAGTGTACGAATACGTCGTCGCCACCCTCAACTTGGATGAAACCGTATCCTTTTTCTGCGTTAAACCATTTTACGATACCTTGTTGCATGAAACAAAACCTCCCTGAACATTACGCCCCACGAGGCGAAAGAGTGTAGCGTTAACCTCTTTTTTACAGATAAGCCTTTTGCGTCAAGGAAAAAAAGTCATACGAATTGCGATTGACAATTGGTGACGTCACTCACAATACGTACGACTCCATACCAATCAATCAAACACTATAACTTGTAAAAATGGTTAACTTAGGATGATTTTAGCATAAGTATTTGCATTTGTCACGCATTTCATGAGTATCCAAAAAGTCTTCCATTCCGCACCGAGAAAGCGGGCGAACTGAAGACTTTTTGGAACAACTATTTAATCAAAACGCAACTTGTCCTTACGCATCCCAATGTTGAGAACCACACCAATGATCAGGAAGTTGGTTACGAGCGAGCTCCCTCCGTAGCTAATGAACGGAAGCGGAATACCCGTAATCGGCATCAACTGAATCGTCATACCGATGTTCTCAAAGATCTGGAAAGTAAGCATCCCTACGACACCCGCAACAACGTAGGAGCCGAACGGATCTTTTGCCTCCATCGCGATGCGGATCATTCGGTAAATCAAGACGAAAAACAAAATCATCAGCAAGCCCGCTCCGACAAAGCCCAGCTTTTCTGCAATGACGGTAAAGATAAAATCACTTTCTCCTACCGGCACCCATCCAAAGCTCGCTTGTGTCGGCGTATCAAGCCCTTTTCCGAACAGTTGCCCTGAGCCGATAGCAATCAATGCTTGCTTGAGCTGGAACCCTCGTCCCATCGGTTCAAGATCCGGGTTCATCCAAAAGACGATCCGATCCCATTGATACGGCTTGATAATCTTGAAAAAGATATCGTGCTTGTATTGATACAACAGTGTCATGGCGCCAAAAAAGCTGCCGACCAGCCCGCCCATATACAATACATGCTTCATCCGTATACCACCAACGATTAGCATAGTGGCAAGCATACCCGTATAGACCATTGCGGTACCCAAATCGGGCTGAACCAAAATCAAAAGCAATGGTACACCAACCAAGGCCATTACCGGAATCAGTTTGTAAAAGTAGTAAAAGCGGTCCGGATCGTTTGCCCTCTTGGACAAGAAGCGGGCCACCGTTATGATCGTGAACAACTTCATCGGTTCAGAAGGCTGAAACAAGATAATACCAAGGTTATACCAGCTCGTCGTATTGTTAATGGGCTTCGTTTGAAATACCCCGATCAAAAGAATCAGACCGAGTGCATATAAGACATAAGCCATGTTGTGGAATAGGCGATAGTCAAATAGTAATGTCACACCCAGCACAATAAAGCCAATGACATACCAAAGGACCTGCTGATGCGCCTTATCTACACCTGCCGCAGAACCGGAAATCCCCAGATAACTGAATATACCTAGGCCTGCCAAAATCAAAATGATGGTCCAGTCAATTGTTTTTAAATGACGTTTTTCCAGGTCCATCCGTTTCCTCCTAGAAAACGTGACTCCCCTCTATAGAAAGAAGGGAGCCAAGTATTACCTATTTTAATCCAAAGAATTTACGCATTTTGTGGAACACGCCCGCTTTTTCTTCCAATGGTTGCAATGGAACAGCTTCACCCAAAAGGCGTCGGGCTACGTTCCGATAGGCGATGGAACCACGCGATTCATGGTTCATCACAGCAGGCTCACCTTGGTTCGCGGATTTAATGATATGATCATCATCCGGCACTACGCCAATTAAGTCAATGGCTAACAAATCCAATATGTCTTCTACATCCAGCATGTCGCCATTTTTCACCATATGGGAGCGAACACGGTTGATCACCAGCTTCGGCATTCCGATTTTTTCTCGCTCTAATAGGCCAATAATCCTATCAGCATCACGCACAGCGGCTTTTTCAGGTGTAGTCACGACGATTGCTTGATCAGCCCCTGCCACCGCATTGCGGAAGCCTTGCTCAATACCCGCAGGGCAATCGATGATGACATAATCATATTCACGCTTCAGTTGCGTAATGATTTCTTCCATCTGCTCAGGAGTTACTGCGGATTTGTCCTTTGTCTGAGCAGCCGGGAGCAATGCCAGATTTTCAAACCGCTTGTCTTTGATCAGAGCTTGTGGCAGTCGGCATGCGCCTTCGGCAACGTCTACCAGATCATAAATAATTCGGTTCTCAAGTCCCATGACTACATCCAGATTGCGCAAGCCAATATCGGTATCTACCATGCACACTTTTTGTCCCAACAATGCGAGCGCCGTTCCCAAATTGGCGGAAGTGGTCGTCTTACCCACGCCGCCTTTACCGGAAGTTATGACAATTCCTATCCCCACGTCCGTTCCTCCTCTTTCCCTCAACCCTCACGCTTTTTCTCACCCAATTCAGGGCGGATTCGCGACAAGTAGTTCATTTTCGCTACCAGCATGATCTCATTTTCCAGATAGGCGAATTCTGTGCCTCCAGAATTATTCGTCCATTCCTCACCCGGCTTGCTAATCACTTCTGCAATCCGCAACTGGGTAGGACTCATGACTGCAGCCGCAATAATTACCTGTGAGTCACCGGAAATACCTGCGTGCGCGTACCCTCTGAGATGCCCTAGCACGTAAATGCTTCCTGTACTGCGAACCGTCCCCCCGGGATTGACATCTCCCAATAAGAGCAAATCACCGTCAAACTCCAGAACTTGCCCAGAGCGCACCGTATTTACCTGTATGGAAAAATGGGTTTTCAGGCGTTCAGCCATCGCTTCTTCCCGCGTGATCAAATCAGATTCGATTGTATGGATCACCAGGTTGCCCTTAGTTCGAATAATTTGAGTCAACTGCTCTTGTTGCTCTGGTGAGCAGTATCGTTTTCCCAATTTTATAGATACCCGAATGAGTGGCCCCGACAAAATCTGTTGGTGGCTATGCTCTATTTTTTCACGCATATCGGCCAGCAGTTCGTCGAAGGAACAGGTATCATCCATAAAGAAGACGAGACCCTCTTTAGTCCCTTTGATCGTGACCTTGCTTTTCACAGTCGTCACCGGTTTCACCTCGACCGATACCATTCGCCATGCAGAAAGATTTTTCCTGCTCTGCGTAAAAAAATTGCCGAAACGGGTCAGATAGTGGCGTTTTACAAGAGCTTGCTTGACTCAATTATTCTCTTGGGCTTCATTGCCCTGGACAACCTTCTGGTTACTTCGAGGACGTTGGATTCGGCTTCGGAACCCCACCAGTAAGGACACCTGGATTCAGTTCATTGTAAGCTTCGAGCAATCGACGCGAGATCGGACCAGTAGCATCAGAACTGGATGTACCATCTCTCAAACTGTTCGGCGCAACGACGACGAAAACCAGTTGAGGATTTTCATAAGGCGCAAAGCCGACAACCAGTGCGTTTTCCGCTGGCTGCGACGTTTGTGCCGTACCAGACTTGGCTGCAACCGTGAACGGCAACCCCTTGAAGCGTTGAACGGTACCACCTGGTTGAGTAACCAGCCGCATCCCTTCTCTTACCACCTGTATATACTTCGGATCGATATCAACCCGGTTGAGCACTTCTGGTTCAATAACGGAGAGCGTTTGACCTGGTTTCTTCGGATCGGTGGTTCCTTTGCGAATTTCTTTTACAAGATGGGGGCGTATTCGATATCCTCCATTGGCAATGGTCGAAACGTATTGACCCAACTGCATCGGCGTGAACAGATCATATTGACCAATCATCACGTCCGCCAAGTTCCCGAAGTACATGTTCTGGTTTTCCCAACCAGTATGTTCATTCGGCAGATCCACACCTGTTTTCACACCAAGACCAAACTGGGCATTGTAGTAATCATAGACAGAGAACTGCTTCTCCCAGCCATCTTTTCCTTTTCTTGCTAAGCGAAGCGCCATTTCGTACATATACGTATTGTTCGACACCTGCAAGGCACGACGAGCGTTAACAGCTCCATGACCACCCGCCTTCCAGTTGCGTTTATACGTGTTTCCGACATACAATCCGCCTCGGTCATAGATGACTTCGTTCGGTGTAGTCAGCCCCTCCTGAAGCGCAATCATGACAGACAGTGGCTTGTAGGTAGAAGCAGGTGGATACGGCGTATAGATGAATCTGTTTGATTCGTTCGGCAAAATAAGCGAGGCGTAATTCTCGTTGAATTTCTTACGGTCGTAATACAGATTCAAATTGTAATCTGGATAACTCGCCATCGCCAATATTTCGCCTGTATTCGGATTCATCACCAATACGTGTGCGTCTTTAAATGCTTTTGGTGTAGACGGGCGCTTCTTGAATGCTTCAACCTCTTCTTTCAAGATGGCCTCTACCTTGCTTTGATAACGCCAGTCCAAAGCCAAAACAAGATCGTTTCCTGGTTCAGGGGCTTGGCGCATCTGCTTCTCTACCGTCTCCGAATTTTTGTTCACGTGCACTTCCATAATCCCGTTTTTGCCACGCAAATAACGTTCATAGGAGCTCTCCAGCCCGGTTACACCGACACGGTCGATAGCATTGTAGCCTTGTGCCTGATATTCTTTCAAGCTCTCAGGACGAATCGCATTGATGTACCCGAGAAAGTGAGTACCAAATGCCGAACCATCCGGATCTTCGAAAATTTGGCGCACTGGCTCCAGCTCCACACTAATTCCCGGCAGCTCGGTGCGTCGTTCTTCGATTTGGAACATTTCCTGCTCTGTGATGTTGACCTTGACACGTCTTGGAATGTAGCTGGCCATCTGCGGTGAACGCATTTCCTGCAGCAAAGAGAGCTTGTGCCACTGAAATTGGCGTTGCTGCTCTGTTAACGGCAGTTTGACATCCATGTCGAACAACGAGGCATAGCGCAGCAAATCCATGTCAGACTTATCTGCTAAGCCTTCCGGGGTTGGCAAAGCTGAAATCTGTTCCTTCACTTTTTTGGCGAGGTCATTGCGATCTTCCTTGTCGAATTTCAGAGCGAGGGTCATATTGGCGTTTATCGCCATTTTTAACAGCTCGAAGTCCGTGGTGTTCGCTTCCGTAATAGCGGGTGTACCTGGTTTGGCAGCATTCAGTTTCTTAATAAGATCTGCTCTCTCCTTGTCATCAAAAGGAGAACGAACGCGCATCCCCAGATATACAGCGGTTTTTACCAACTGGAAGTCAGACATCTGATCAACGGTCTCGACTTTCGGAACGACTTTTAACTTCGTCGCGACCTTTGCCTTGAGATCGTTCGTTTCTTGCCCATTGAAAGCAACAGGCAAGGTTGATCTCAATTCAATCGTCTTCTTTAACAATTCCTTATCCGTACCAATTTTGCCGCCATCGGGGATGAGGATTTTTGCCAGACGATCCGCGACTTTCTCTTCATCAATGTCCTGTCCTTGTTCTTCAACGTATTGCACGGTGTACACAGGTTTATTCGAAACGAGTACCTCGCCATTTTTATCCAAGATACGGCCACGAGGAGCGGAAATCGGCAGTTCCCGAATACTGAACTTTTCCAATTCATGCTTGTACTGTTCGCCTTCCACCAGCTGCACGATGGATAGCCGCAAAATAATGGCGGCGAAGAACAAAAATACAATCACAAACAATATATTGAGCCGAATAGGTATGTCTGATTTCGGTTCTTTGACTTCTTCCACGAACTCTCCTCTCCTTTGTCCTTACTGCATGTGCATTTCCTTTTTCGCCAGAATCTTGTTGCATACATTCTTGATCGGAAAGTATACCAGTAAGCCAAAAGCGAGATTAAACAGCACACTAGGCAAAATTTGATGCGTCAAAATCCATCGAACATCGAAGGGGGCGGCGGAAAACAAGCGGAACAACGAATACAAAAGCCACTCATGTCCGAACAAAATCAGGAAGCTAGTAATGAAAACCATCCCGAATCCTCTCTGGAACAAAAGAACGATCATCCCTGCAAAGTAGCTGGCCACCATCATGGACATGGTATAGATTCCAATTAGTTGCCCAAATAGGACATCTTGTAAAAACCCGAAGGCGATCCCGTAATACAAACCTTCGCGCCTGCCGAGATACATCGAAATAAAGATGCAGCAGACAAGCGCAAACCGGGGTACCGTCAACCAAGACAGACCCCATGCATCAGGTGAAAATACTTGCATCACAGTTCCTTCCAAAACAAACACAACCACGACGCCCAACGTCAATAAAAATCGAGCCATTACTGACCACCCCCGCTAGCAGGTGGAGCCGGAGGGACAGTTTTTTGTGTCTGACCAGCTGGCTGTTGCGGGATCAATTCACCATTGGGGCCAATTGTGAAGTCTCGTTCCACAACCATGACTTCATTCAATTGTGAAAAATCAGCGCTTGGCTGGATGTAGGCGGTTTGAGTCAAGCCATAATCATCTGGCTCTACGCGAACAATATAGCCGATTGGCAAATTGCGAGGGACAACTCCTCCCAAGCCGGATGAAATAACTTGCTGATCTTTTTTAATTGCCTGTCCCCAAGGGATTTTGCGCATGACGAGCAATCTCTTTTGCGCGTCGTACTCTTCAATAACACCACTAACCTGACGGTACATAGGCTTGCCGTCAACGATCTGCTCAGTCAAAATATCCGCTGAGATATGGTCACGTCGCTCGTAGCTCGTCAACAATTCAACCGTAGCTGAAAAGTTGGCAACACTTTGTATGCGCCCGACCATTCCTTTGGCTGTAATGACAGCCATATCCTTTTTGATACCACTTTTTAATCCTTGATCGATGGTAACGACGTTGTTCCATGTATCAGGGTTTCTCGCCACAACTTCCGCGAAGTGAAGGTTGTAAGATTTAAGTGAATCTTTTGCCCCCACCATTTCTCGAAGGCGATCATTATCTGCCTTGAGTGTGTGCAATTCGGCACTTAGACGTGCGTATTGATCCAAGCTTGCCTTAAGTGCCTTGTTTTCTTCATACACGCCGTACGCTTCTTCTATTTCCTGAAAAAAGCCAGAAACAGCCTGGGCAGGACGATAAAAAAAGCCCTGCACCACGCTGAAGGTATCTTTGAAGAACATTTCTGGCCAGGTCAGGCTAACCCGTTCACGAGAAGTGAAGCCCACGACGGAGATAAGCAGGACCAAGCCTACAAGTACAATGATAAGCCGCTTATTCCCGAAAAACGACATGCCCTACCCTCCGTTTATTTACCCCGTTTTAGTCGGGAAGAGGTGATGCCTTGCTTGGATTTGAACAGGTGAATGTTCTCCAATGCACGACCTGTTCCAATCGCTACGCAATCCAGTGCGTTTTCCGCGACATGCACGGGCATACCCGTTTCCTTACTTAACAGGCGATCCATGTTGCGCAAGAGCGCACCGCCGCCTGTGAGTACAATTCCACGATCCATGATGTCCGCCGCGAGCTCAGGCGGGCTTTTTTCGAGTGTTACCTTCACCGATTCCACGATAGCAGAAATGGTTTCCGCCAATGCTTCCGCAATCTCTGTGCTGCTTACCGAGAGCGTTTTTGGCAATCCGGTTACAAGGTCACGACCGCGAATGTCAACGTTTTCGACCTCATCAGGAGCAATCGCAGAGCCGATCTCCAACTTGAGTGTTTCTGAAGTCCGTTCCCCGATCATCAAGTTGTAACGGCGCTTGATGTACTGAATGATCGCTTCGTCCATCTCATCCCCGGCCACACGAATAGAGCGGGATGTCACAATCCCCCCGAGTGAGATGATTGCAACCTCTGTCGTACCGCCGCCAATGTCAACGACCATACTACCAGTCGGCTCCCACACCGGCAGGTCTGCACCGATCGCTGCTGCAAACGGCTCTTCAATCGTATATGCTTCCTTCGCCCCAGCCTGCTTCGTAGCATCTTCGACCGCGCGCTTTTCCACCGCAGTAATTCCCGAAGGTACACAGACCATTACGTTTGGACGACGTGTAAACAGCCCTTGATTTTTTTGTGCTTGATTGATGAAATAGCGCATCATTGTCGCAGTTGTATCAAAGTCAGCGATAACCCCGTCTTTCATTGGGCGAACCGCTACGATATTGCCTGGTGTACGACCGATCATACTTTTCGCTGCATTCCCTACTGCTTCAATGGAATTGTTATTCGTGCGGATCGCTACAACAGAAGGCTCACGCACCACAATTCCTTTCCCCTTCACAAAAACAAGTGTATTGGCAGTGCCGAGGTCAATCCCCAAGTCACGTGTAAATCCACCAAACATAAAAAAACTCCTTCCAAATATTAATCCAAATGACAAGCATAAGAGAACCTCTTTCGAGGCCTCTTCAAGGTAGAGCGACCGCGTTTTTGGGGAAGGTTTTCAAACATGCTACAAGTACCCTTGCTCTTTGAGACTAACGTACTTGCCTTCCCCGATAATAACATGATCCAACAATGAAATCCCCACCAGTTCACCAGCGTCACGCAATGTATGCGTAATCGCAATGTCTTCCCTGCTAGGTGTCGGATCACCGCTCGGATGGTTATGTAGGCATATCACCGATGCGCTGCTACGACGGATCGCTTCTTTAAAGACTTCTCTCGGGTGTACGATGGAAGCGTCCAGACTGCCTACGAAAATCGTCTGCTTGCCAATCACATGGTTCTTGGTATTCAGAAAGAGACAGACAAAATGTTCCTGTGTCAAATGAGCAAGCTCTGGCGACATCAAATCAGCTACGTCCCGTGGTAAACGGATAGAAGCCCTATACTCTCGAGGAACTCCCATCAATCTACGCCCAAGCTCAAACGCAGCATGCAATTCAATCGCTTTGACTGGACCAATTCCTTTTAGCTCTGTTAACTCAGCATGAGAGGCTTGGGCTAAACCACGCAGGTCTCCAAACCTGGCTAACAAGCGCTGAGCCAGCTGATGAGCCGTCTCTTGTTCCCTGCCTGTCCGCAGTAAAATGGCAAGAAGTTCAGTATCAGACAGATGGACCGCTCCTTCGCGAAGCAGTCGTTCACGTGGACGGTCATAGTAAGGGACGTTTTTCAACAGCATTTTGTTACAGGTATTTGTTGCCATTTTATATCCGCCTCCAGCCATATTCACATTATCGAAAACGGCTGACATGGAGATGTTCATGAGGCGTATGGCCGTCGCCGCTTGATTCAAGCATGACAACTTTACAAAATTGGCATCCCAAAACGTGTCAAAAGAGTAGACGTCAGGCCTAACGGAAGACCAACAACAGTGAAGTAGTCTCCGTTTATTCCTTCCACGATCGTGGCTCCAATACCCTGAATGGCGTAAGAGCCCGCTTTATCCATCGGCTCACCTGTCGCGATGTACGACTTGATTTCTTGCTCTGTTAAAGCTCGAATTCTTACGTGCGTTAGACTATGTGAGACTTCAGTACGACCTGTCTCCACATCTATCAAGGCGACTCCACTATAAACGGTGTGCTCTTGCCCCTGGAGCATGGACAACATACGATATGCGTCCATTTCATCAATAGGCTTGCCCAGTATTTGGTCATCAAGAACGACTACCGTATCAGATCCTAAAACGACGCCTTCCGTCAAGCGAGAAGCCACTTCCTTGGCCTTGCGCAAAGACAATTCTTCTACTACTTCGCTCGCAGTTAAATGCTCTGCGGTCGTCTCATCCACATCACTGGTGATGACGGTAAATGATAAACCTAAAGTTTGCAGAAGCTCCCTTCGACGCGGCGAAGATGAAGCCAGAATGAGAGGAACATTTTTTTTCGTCATTTTTCAACCTACTTTATTCGTCGATGTATCCAAAACGCGAGGGCTAAGCCTCCGATACTGGCTAGATTTAGTTTTACCTGAAAGTTCAGTTCGTACTTCAAAATTTCTAAATCTGCCGCAGGCGACCAAGTAATCTCTTTACTCTTGGCCAAAAAAGGTAGCCAAGGACTTAAAATCTCCCCGATAATGCTACCAAACAAAAGTCCACTCACCAACAGAAACACGAGAGTAAGCGTTTCTTTCCCCATTTTCCCAACTCCCTTTTTATAAGGGATTCTCTTTTTGCCAAACATAAGTTTAGCAAATGGGGAGAAGCGAAACAATCCCTGATTGCTCCTGGTAATTACTGTATAGAAAGAAAAGGCCTCCTGCAAGAAAACCTTGCGGAAGACCATATAAACTTGTATTTATGTGGATGAACGTGCCTTTTGAATCCAACTCGCGTAGCTCTCGAAAAAAGCAAGGACACCTGCCTGTACTTGCCACGCATAGGATTCCGCGCTTTCCACCTTTTTGCCAGCGCTTGCTTCCGCCATTTTGTCCCTGGCTGCCAGCGCTTGATTCACCCCATTTACCATCCCATCAAGCAATGGCTTCCAGGCCTCCTTGGCTTCCATTTTACGGCTTTCCTCCAAAAATTGGCGGTGAATTTCCTTTATTTCTGCCGTTTCTTTTGCGGTTGGCGAAAGTTGACCCGTCGTAATAATCAGCCCCGATTGTGCGGAAAGTGTTTGGACGAGTTTGACTCCGTGGGTGAAAAAGGCATTCACGTTAGGGTCACCAGATGCGTTGGCGGCTTTTCCCACAGGGACAGACCCTTCAAATGCGGGAAAGGAGAATTCTTTGACGTATATATCCATGCCTTTGTTTTTCAAGCTGGCGGCAAAGCCTAGCACAGCATCTCTTGTGGGAGCAGCGGCTGCGAACATGTACTGCTTGCTTGCGTCTTTATAAAGCAGATGAGGAATACCCGCCTTCTCCAGTGGTTCTACAGCTGTTTGCGGCGATGCATCCGGCTGGAATACTCCCGCCTGTGCAACGTACATGTTTACGGCTGGCAGTTGTAGAGCTACCGCTGTTTGACCCACTGTGTTACCATTCGTCGCCTTACCTTTCGCTTGCTGACTATCATCTGGCAAAGCGGGACCTGCCACGCCATTTTTCCCAGCCGTTTGTTCAGTGCCTGCACCCGGCGCGGTCAGTGTCTGAACCGTTTCACTCAGAACATTTCCGTACGACTCGGAAAATTCCTTTTGAGAAAAGACCGTCAAAACGAGAAATCCGAACAAGAGGCCAATGGCTACAGCCCCACCTGTTGTTAAAGTCGTACGCCAAAAGGGCCCCTCTGGCCATAACGCTGCGAGTCGACTCATCGGACGACTCCTGTATCCCTTTTCTTCGGTATCCTCGAAGGAAAAATCGGATTCGTAGGAGTCGTTTGGCGTCTGATCGAGTTCAATACTCGGCTTCGTTTCTTTGGCGGCAGCTCCTCGTAGCTGCATCATCCGTTCCCATGCTTCGTTGCCCTTCTCCTTAAACGGGTCAGTAAACGGTAAGGGGGGGGCTTGAAAACGAACACGTGGCGTATCGTCCTTTGGCGTGCGCTTTCTACTTGCTACCTTTGTGCTGTCGTCCCGCTTTTCATCCCAGAACCTTCCGTTCATTTTGACCGTCACACGATTTTTATTTTGTCCGCTCATACGCTTGCCCTCCTAGTCACAGGCTCTTTGTACTAGCATACGTTTTGCTCGGACGGGTTATGACTTCTATCTAGTGATTCTATCGAATTTGTTTCTACTACGATTCCACAAGCCATTTCAAGAGGCTTCACTCATAAATATAAGGACAGCTAACCCCATCGTGACAAAAGGCGCAAACGGCACTTCGTATTTTAGACTTACTTTTCGTATCAGCAACAAAACGAGAGAGACGAGCAATGCAGCCAAGCTCGCAACCGTAAGAACGACTACAAAATCGCGAATCCCGAGTCCATAGCAGACTAGAGCGAATAGCTTCACATCCCCCATCCCAAGCGCAAGAGGCTTGTAATAGCTAATCCATCCAAACACCAGTGAACTGAGAATCGCAAAAAGTCCAGCCATCAGCCATTCCATCGGCGAAGAGAGAGCGAGTTCGAGAAAAGAAATTAGTACAAACCCTGCAACTAATGCGCGATTGGGTATTCGTCTATGATGAAAATCAACCCACGAAAGGTAAAGGCAGAGTACGAATAATATCATAGCGTTCGCCATTTTTTGTTCCCCCAGTCGAACCTGTCCTCCTAAAAGGATATCTACCATTCCTGGGACAAAAAAACTGCCCAGAACAATTCTGGACAGCCTCTCCATTTTCGATATAGCCACTATTACGGATTCCAAGTGAACAAAAGACCACCGTGGACGAGACCACCGCCAAACCCATACACCAGGATCGTATCCCCTGCCTTTACTTTGCCTTCCTTGATCCCCAAGGCGAGCGACAATGGGATGGTAGCCGATGATGTGTTCCCGTAATGTGTCAGACTGTACAATGTCTTATCGAGAGGGAACTGACTCTTCTCACAAATGGATTCGATCATGCGCAAATTGGCACTGTGCGGGATAAACCAGTCCACATCTTCGAGCGTTTTACCCGCCCGGTTCACCACCTCTAGCATCCCCTTTGGAACAGTTGTTACTGCCCACTTGTACACTTCTCTCCCGTTTTGGACCATGCATCCATTCCCGCTCAATTCTCGTCCGTCCATACGCGTGGACAAGCCCGCTCGGTATACATGAATCCCTCCGTCTCCCTTTGAGCCTAAATAGACGGACAAAAAACCAGGAGCTGTAGAATCCTGCTCAACCAGCACCGCTCCCGCTCCGTCCCCAAATAGGATGCACGTCGTACGATCCGTATAGTCAGTTACTTTTGTTAGCGTTTCTGCACCTACCACCAACACTTTGCGATGCAAACCAGAGCTGATGAGCGCATTAGCTGTATGGAGCGCATACGTAAATCCTGCACAGGTAGCAGAGAGGTCCATGGCTCCCGCCTGCTCGACTTGAAAATGCGCTTGGATTTGACTCGCGACGCTTGGAAATGGATAGTCTGGGGTACTAGTTGCGACCAAAATCATATCGACATCGCGGACATCCTTCCCATAATTTGCAATCATATCGTGGATAGCAGCGATGGCCAGATCACTGGTAAATTCATCTTCCCTTGCCATACGGCGCTCATGAATACCCGTTCGTTGCAAAATCCATTCATTCGATGTATCTACTAGCTTTTCCATATCTGTATTAGTAAGAACGCGGCTCGGCACATACGTACCGATGGCGGTAATTCGCGACTTGAAGGGGCTTGTATTTGTCATCATCCGAACATCACCTTTCGATTTTTATGATCTGATTATAACACTAGATATTAGTATCTGGTACTAATTTTTTAGAAAAATAAAAGTCTATGTTGAGTCGTCATAGGGGAGGAGAAGAAAAAGCACAGGTCTCTTCGACTCTGACACGCCCGCATGGGGGATTCACTGGACGTCTCCACTTAAAAAAGGGGACCGTCGATCCAAAGCCACCCTACGGGCGGACGTTTCTCAAGGAAGAAGTGTTCGACAAGCGTGGTCTCCTTTTTTAAGTGGAGACTGGGTAGGCGTTGTCAAGGTCTACGAGCCCTGTGCTTTTTCTTCTCACTAGCTTTGTTGATAGCTCGATACTTTTTAAATATAGGTAGAGCAAAATAAAAAGACTTGAAACCAGTAGGTTCCAAGTCTTCATACAGCTCTATCTGTTATTTCTCTAGCTTTTCAGCCAGCCAATATGCAGATTTCCAAATGTCTCCTGCACCCATTGTCAACACGAGGTCGCCCTCTTGCAATTCTTTGAAGACATGCTCCTGCATTTGTTCCTTTGTAGGAATGTACTGCGCACGCGGGTGGCTGTTGGTGCGGATTTTTTGAACCAGCACCTCGGAGGTAACTCCTTCGATTTTTTCTTCGCCAGCCGGGGAGTAGATGTCCGTGATGATCACTTCGTCTGCTTCTGCAAAGGCACGGCTGAATTCATCCATAAGGAAATACGTGCGTGTATAGCGTTGTGGCTGAAACACAGCGATTACACGTCTGCCCGATGCTCTTGCCCCACTAAGTGTCGCGATAATTTCTGTCGGATGATGCGCGTAGTCGTCTACGACCAGGACGCCTCGTGCATCCCCGATAATTTGAAATCTGCGCTTGGCACCGCTAAAGGTAGACAGCGCCTGTGCAATTTTATCAAAGGAAAGGCCAATATCCAGACATACAACGATCGCAGCTAGTGCATTTGCAATATTATGCTTGCCTGGGACTACGAGACACAATTCACCCAACCGCTCATCCTTGTGATAAACCTGGCACGTGCTGCAACGATCTCCACATTCAATCGAAGTGGCAGAAAACTGTGCTTGTGCCACAAAGTTCGGATCAACTGCATACGTCACGACCGTTTTTTCGACGGACGGCATGACTTCGCGCACATGTGAATCATCGATACACAGGATCGCTTTTCCATCCGGTTTGAGATGGCTCAAGAACTGGACATACGCCTGTTTCAAATTGTTGAAGTCGCCATCGAAATGCTCGAGATGATCTGGTTCGATGCTCGTCACAATTTCATACATCGGCCTGTATTCCAAAAAGGAACCGTCGCTCTCATCTGCTTCGGCAATAACATAATCACTGGTACCTGCCTTTGCGTTGGTACCAGCACTCATCAATTCACCGCCAATGATGAAAGTCGGGTCTACACCGCACTCTTCCAGTACGTGAGAGATCATCGATGTCGTGGTCGTCTTGCCGTGTGCTCCCGCTACTGCTACTCCTGTGCGTTCATTCAATATGCGAGCAAGCATTTGGGAACGGTGCATGACCGGAATTCCTAGTGCTTGGCCTGCGATCACCTCAGGATTGTCTTTAGAAATACTGGTGGAGTATACGATGCTGTCTGCTCCCTCCACGTGGGCAGCATTATGGCCAATATGAATGACCGCCCCTCTTGCTTCCAGCTTTTTCGCCAAATCGTTCATGGCGACATCGGAGCCGGTTACCTTGTATCCAAGGTCGATCAAGACGCGGGCAATGGCACTCATGCCATAACCGCCGATGCCCACAAAGTGGACGTGTTGGGCCTGATCCACCCTATTCACCTGCCTCTTCTACTATAGTGGGAAAGAATGCGCGTACTTGGGCGATGAAGTAGAGCGAACCGCAGACGACCAGCCAGTCATCCGCCTTCGCTAATTGCTTCTCCCGCATCCAAGAAAGGAGAAACGCCCGCCAGTCTGGGACTGCATCGAGAAACTCTTGCTCCCAGCCTCCGGCTAAAAACGACTCTTGTAAGCTATTGGCTTCGGCTGCACGCGGGAAGTCAAAGGTTGTCACATGCAGCTTTTTCATTTTTGACTTAACTGGTGCGAGCGACTCTGCCATTTTGGCGAGCGGCTTATCTGCCAATCCAGAAAAGAGCAAATGCAACTGTACTCCGTCCGGCAACAACCGATCCAGACTGCTTACAAGCGCCTCCATTCCTTCCTGATTGTGTGCCCCATCCAAGATAACCATTGGTCTTGGAGAGATGACTTCTAGACGACCAGGCCAACGCGTTTGTTGCAAACCACGAGATATTTCTTCTTCCTCCAGCAAGAAAGAGAAGTAATTTCGCAGGACATCGATAGTCATTAAAGCAACGGCTGCATTGGTTGTTTGGTGAATGCCATTCATGGTAAGACGGTAGGATGCTTCCGCACGACGGTGAATGCTTTTGTAACCAAACTGTTGATCACCCAGCTGCTCCTCTACCTGCTCTGCCTGGAAATGTTCACCTATATGATATAGCGTACTCTTCATTTGTCTCGCGCGCTCCTCAAAAACCGCGAGAAGTTCCGGCCTAACCTCACCTGTGACTACAGGAACACCCGGCTTGATAATCCCCGCTTTTTCCCGGGCAATATCTTCCAAGCTTTCTCCCAGCACTTGTGTATGGTCCATGCCGATATTCGTGATGACTGAAACAAGCGGAAGGACGACGTTCGTCGAATCCAATCGCCCGCCTAGTCCTGTTTCCCAAACGACTACCGCTGGTCTCGCCACTCTTGAAAAATAAAGAATGGCGATCAGCGTAATCACTTCAAATTCGGTAGGGGAACCATACTCTGTTTCTTGTTCGCATCGTTGCACCCACACCTTAACTTCATTCACCAGCTGCAATAGATCTTCTTCCGCAATCATGCTGCCGTTGTAACGGATGCGTTCACGGAAATCCACCAAATAGGGGGAGGTAAATGTACCTACACTATATCCGGCTTCCATCAGCATTTGCGTCAGGAATGCGCAGGTTGAACCTTTTCCATTGGTGCCAGCCACATGAATAAACGGGATTCTCCGCTCAGGATGTCCTACCTGCTCCAAAACCCACTGCATTCTCTCAAGCCCCGGCCGTTGACCGAACCTGAGCAGTCCATGCAGCCAGTCGAGCGCTTGGGTGTATTCTACAAACCCTTCTTCTGCATGCATACCACAATGCTCCATTCTCAAAAATATGCGATGGTATGGCGGATCATTCGCCCTTCAATTCAGCAAGTCGTGCAATCACCTTATCCCGCTTATCCATGTAGTCTGCCATCTTCGCTTTTTCCTCTTCGACTACTTTTTCAGGTGCCTTGGCCATAAATCCAGCATTGTTAAGCTTTTTCTCAATGCGCTCCACTTCGCCGTTGAGTGTCGCCACTTCTTTTTCCAGGCGCTTCAGCTCTTGCTCGATATCGATCAAGCCCGCCAGTGGAAGGAACAGTTCTGCTCCCGTGATCACGGAAGACATCGCTTTATCAGGCGTAGCCAGATCCAGGCTGATTTCCAGACGCTCAGGGTTGCAGAAACGAGTGAGATACTGCTCACCGCGTGTCAGTCGCTCAGCGGACAGTGCATCGCTTGGCTTGATCAAGAGCTCAATTTTCTTGGACATCGGTACGTTTACTTCAGCGCGGATGTTGCGTACGCTGCGGATGATATCCATCAACTGGTTCATTTCGCTTTCTGCTTCAGCAAACATCCATTGCTCGTTAACGGTTGGCCAAGGTGCTACTGTAATGCTCTCGCCTTGGTGCGGCAATGCCTGCCAAATTTCTTCCGTGATGAACGGCATGAACGGATGCAACAGCTTGAGCGTTTGATCCAGAACCGTTACCAGAACGGATTGGGTGGTTTTCTTCGCCGCTTCATCGGTACCGTACAATGGCAGCTTCGCCATCTCGATATACCAGTCACACAGGTCATCCCAAATGAAGTTGTAAAGCACACGGCCAGATTCACCGAATTCAAATGCATCAGACAGACGGGTTACATCTGCAATTGTTGCTTGCAGGCGGGAGAGAATCCATTTGTCTGGTGTAGACAACTCACCGCTCAAATCGATTTCCTCGTATTTGAAGTCAGTCAGGTTCATCAAGGCAAAACGGGACGCGTTCCAAATCTTGTTTGCGAAGTTGCGGTTTGCCTCCACCTTTTCCCAATAGAAGCGTTGGTCATTCCCTGGAGAGTTCCCGGTCGCCAGTGTGTATCGCAGTGCGTCCGCTCCGTACTTCTCGATTACTTCCATCGGATCGACACCGTTGCCGAGTGATTTGGACATTTTGCGGCCTTCGGAGTCGCGAATAATGCCGTGGATCAAAACGGATTCAAACGGACTTTTCCCGGTAAATTCAAGACCTGAGAACATCATACGTGCTACCCAGAAGAAGATGATATCGTAGCCTGTTACCAGGACATTCGTTGGATAGAAGTACTTCATGTCCTCGGATTCTTCTGGCCAGCCCAGCGTCGAGAACGGCCACAGACCAGAAGAGAACCATGTATCGAGAACGTCGTTGTCCTGCTCCAGCTTGTGGCTGTGGCAGCTTGGGCACTCAGTCACATCCGCACGAGATACAATCGTTTCGTTACAATCTCCGCAATACCATGCAGGAATTCGGTGACCCCACCAAAGCTGACGGGAGATGCACCAGTCACGGATGTTTTCAATCCAACGCAGGTAGTTCGTCTTGAAGCGCTCTGGGACAAACTTCACACTCTCAGGGCTATTTGCATTAGCCAGTGCTTCGTCAGCCAATGGCTGCATTTTTACGAACCATTGGGTAGAAAGGTATGGTTCTACGACTGCATCGCTGCGCTCACTATGTCCAACCTGATGAATATGCTCCTCAACCTTGAACATAACGCCTTGCTCCGTTAAGTCTTTGATGATTTGCTTGCGGCATGCAAAGCGATCCAAGCCTTTGTAGATACCGGCCAGCTCGTTCATCGTGCCCGTCTCATCCATGACAACGATTTGTGGCAACTGATGACGAAGACCCAATTCAAAGTCATTCGGATCGTGTGCTGGCGTAATTTTTACAGCGCCAGACCCAAACTCAGGATCAACGTAGTCATCTGCTACGATTGGAATTTCGCGTCCTACGATTGGCAAAATCACGGTTTTGCCGATCATGTCCTTGTAACGCTCATCTTCCGGATGTACCGCTACAGCCGTATCACCTAGCATCGTTTCAGGACGGGTTGTAGCTACTTCGATATAACCAGTGCCATCCGCCAATGGGTAACGCATGTGATGCAGCGCACCCTTTACTTCCTTGTAGATTACTTCAATATCGGACAAAGCCGTGCGGGCTGCAGGGTCCCAGTTAATGATGCGATTGCCGCGATAGATCAAGCCTTTTTCGTACAAGCGAACAAATACTTCGCGTACAGCTTGGGACAAGCCCTCATCCATGGTAAAACGCTCGCGGGAGTAATCCAGAGCAAGACCGAGTTTTTCCCACTGCTCACGAATATGCGAAGCGTAAATGTGCTTCCACTCCCATACCTTTTCCACGAATTTTTCGCGGCCCAGGTCATGACGAGAGATGCCTTCTTCTCGCAAGGTAGCCTCTACACGCGCTTGTGTTGCGATACCGGCGTGGTCCATACCTGGCAAGAACAAGGCGCTGTAGCCTTGCATACGCTTGGTACGCGTAATGATATCTTGCAAAGTCGTATCCAGTGCGTGGCCCAAATGCAATTTACCAGTAACGTTCGGCGGTGGAATAACAATCGTAAACGGACGTTTATTCGGGTCACGTTCTGCCTTGAAAAATTGTTTTTCGATCCAATACGGATACCATTTGTTCTCTGCTGCTTTTGGATCATAGTTTTTCGGCAGCAATTGGTCGATGTCGGTTGTTGGCTGTGTAGACATGTACGACTCCTCCTATTAGCATGGCTTGCTTTGCAAAAAATAAAAAAACCCTTCATCGCAAAGGACGAAAGGATTATTTTCGCGGTACCACCTTTGTTAACACACGATAAACGTCATGCTTATGGCGTGTTCACTCTGACAAGATAACGGTTGCGAACCGGTCTCGGCTAGGCACATGCTTTCACCGAAAAAACTCCTGGGCGACCTTCAGCCATTCATGACCTTAGAGAATCTCGCAGCTACTGATTCTCCTCTCTGCCAAGGCGTCCTGACTTACTCTTCCCACTCATCGTTCATATCGTATGTAGTTGTCTTATTGTTAGCTTTCACTATTATATACAATCACGCTGTTTGGCGTCAAACCCGGGTTTCGCCCACTTTTCCAACTGCAATGCCCAGTGCTTCGGTAAAACCGAGAACGCCCAAAATATCGAGAATTTCTTCTCGGACATTGACGATTTCTACCTGCTTGCCCATGGCCAACAGTTCTTTCGTGGTAAAAAACAGGCTTCCAATACCGGAAGAATCTACAAAGGAGACACCTTGAAAATCGACGGTAACGGATTGATTTCGCCCTCCATACTGCTGGAGCAATTCACCCACTCGATCTCCTACAGCCATGTCCAACTCTCCGACGAAAAACAATGTAGCTTGTCCGTTCGCCTCTGTTGCGCGGTAGTCCATGCTCAAACTCCTCTCAATAGGTATCGGTACACCCAATCTGCTCGTCCTTTTACTATATTACCCATTTTCATTCACTTGCAAACATTTGGCTTTTTGGAAATCGTTGCTTAACGCGAAAGGTTACATTCTAAAATTAGCTTTGTACCCGCCAGCGAGCTGCTCAAATATACACGATCACAGTATTGCAGGATCACGTGAAAGCCGGCACCAAGTGAGTGGCGTGTAGAAAATCCTTGTTGTAAGGTAGCACGCGGAATATCCTCGAGCAAAATTCCTTGGCCTTCATCATGGATCACAGCCCGGCACATCTGCCTGTCGTTCGATAAGTATAACGTGACCACACCGCCATTTCCGTGCTTCAACGTATTCGAAGCAGCTTCGTTGACCGCAACGAGAAACTGCAGCAATCGTTTATCAGAAATGCCTTGTGGTTCCAAGGCCTGCTTGAACAATTTACGCAGTTCTGCAAGCTGCTCCGGTAAACGGATATCGATCGCCAGGAGCTTATGCCCTTCCCGAAGCAAGAAAAATAATTCTTCATCACTAAGCAACAACAGCTTACCTTCTGTGACCACACCCAGAATATCTCTGTAGATCTCCCATTCCCGTCTTTTGCGTTTTCGTTCTTCTGCAATGACGGCGGTGACATCAATCAAGGCGATTCCACAGGTCCGATCTGGCAATACAGATGTGTATAATTCAAACACCTTTGTACCATCCGAGGTGACAATTTGCTCCCTCACAGGTCCGCCCGTTCCAGCCGCCTCTTCGACCAGTCGTTGCATTTCTCGCTCTACTTCCACACTTGCACGAGCGTCACCCAGCGGACGCACTTCCCCTTCATCGTAAAGATAGAGGAAAATGGTCTCGATCTGACGCAGTATGGATAGCTTTTGAATCTCTTGTTTGATTAATCGCCCCCGCTCGTCGTCTCGATCCTTCCAATGTAACAAGACGTCTGTAGGGTCCAATTCGCCACTCATGTGCCACGTGTGAAATTCTTCCAGAAGCAATCGCTCCAGGACATCTTCCCGTCGCAAAACCTTTTCGATATCGATAATGTGGTAAGGATCACCTGCTATACCACGCAATCCGCTACCGATAATTCGGAAATCATAGGCGAGCTCTATTTCTATGCGTCCGTGCAAATCATGCTCAGAACTGCTTAACCCAATGGTCGTCCGACTCACTGCTACCAGCTTCGCCTGGTACGATTCCATCGTTGCTAGGTTCGTCACCTTAACAGTGCGGGGCGGAACGACTTTATTCGCTGCACCGCCAGAACGTAGCGCGACAAGGCAATTATCACAAGTGGGATTGTCCGGACAACGCTCACACAAAATCACAGTTCATCCTCCTATTCACTGACGCAACTACACGAGGGCTATACTCTCTTCAGGCTCAAATTGAAGAATCAACACAGAAATATCATCCGTTTGTTGTCGCTGCTGTGTTATCTCCATTAAGTAGGACTCAACTCGATCCATCGACTCCTGCTTACTGTCACCAGGCATATGTAATAAGGAGGTTAGTTCTTCTAGCCAATGCCTGCTTCCTCGAAACTCATCTTTTCTCCCTGTATCAATCAAACCATCTGTGTAGAGTAATAGCATACCCTCTTCTTCTAAGGGTACCTCCTCCATTTGGTACGTGCTATCGGGCGAAAGCCCTAGGCCTACCCCACCCCTGCAGGCTAATACGGTTTGATTCGATTTGGACAAATAAAAAGGCTGAGGATGTCCTGCCCTGCTAAATCGAATTTTGTGTTCCACCTCATCATAGACAGCAACCAGCATCGTAATGTAAGAACGGGTTTTCACCAAATCTGCATAAAGCAACTGATTGAGTTTTTCCAAGATCTCATCCGGCAAATAGCTGGACTGCAACACCTGCCGTACGGCAATCCTAATCCCCGTTGCCCAAATACTGGCCAAAAAACCGTGACCAGACACATCCGCAATGATAAAACAAGTGTAGCGATCATTAATTTGTCGATAATCGATGTAATCTCCACCGACATAATCGACTGGTACGTAAACCGTTCTTGTTCGCAAACTGGTCAACTGCAATTTTTCTGTGGGAATGAGCATCGACTGCATGCGTCTAGCCAGCTTCATCTCCATCTCAATTTCTCGCTGTCCTGATGACTGGTCCTGTTGACATCTGAGGATCAACGCCCGGATGTTCACGAGGAGTAACCCATAAAAAGATTTCTCCAGTTCCTTTAGCTCACGGTTGTTGACGTTACTCTGCGCGAACAAACGGACATAACGCGGTGTTTGAGCGGTATCACACTGTTCCGAGACAACAATGCGCTCCTCTACTTCGCGCTGCACTTTTGCGCTCTCTTTGTTCCCACGCTCAATTCGAAAATAGACAACACCTAAAGCCGATTCAAACGAGATCGACAGGAAGCAGGGCTTGTCCATTTTCACGAACCACGTATCGACTAACTCTTCTATAAATGGCATGAGACTCTCGTAATTGACCTGGCGCTTGCTTTGCTCATTGCTGGTCATCACCAGATACTCATAATTTTGTTTCAATTCCATTAGTTTGACCAATTGATGATTCATCCCCGGGCCACTCCCATACACACTTTAGCATAATTCTTTCTTTCGGGAATTGCGCAAAGGGTTTTGGCAATTTTCAAAAACATTATGATCACCTTTATTCGTTTCGTCCTAGCCTTCCTGCCCTACACCTTCCCTTTTCAGGCGCCATTCAAACCACTATCTGCTTCCCACGAAAATGTTTCAGGCGTTTGTTCAAGGTTGTAGACACTGTCCAAAGTTAACGCGCATATGCTGGAATGAGGTGATTGTGATGAATTTTCGTTGGAAGTATAACCCCACGTATTTACGGATCAAATACGGATGCAAACAGGTGCTCTTTCCGCTGTTGGTTTTTCAGTTTGTCCGAACGGTTGTGTTTCCTACCTCTTTTGATGTCATCCTTCTTGGTTTGCTGGCCATGCTCTATGTTGCCATCTCTCTTGAATGGTTATAAAAAGAAAAACAACGCCCCACGCGGTGAGACGTTGCTCATTAAAAGGCTTGCTGGACCCAACGATGCAGGCGCATCAGGCGGTCCATATCTTTTTCAAAACGTTGGACAGCGTAAAGCTCGCTCCACTCGCGGGGATGATGATAGTAAATATCCAGGTCCCTCATGATCCTCTCCGGATAGGACAGAAACGAAGCCATCAGTTCAATTTCTTCCGGTTGCAGCGGAAATATCTCGGCGTAGCGATGGTATAGTTGAGAAGCCCCAACCTCATCGCCCGCCATTTGAAAATAAGTGCGATAAAACAGCGTCAAATCGCGTACTGGTGTATCAAAACTGGCACGATCAAAATTAAGCAGCCGTCCTTTTCCCGATCGATCTGGCACAACATGATCTGGATTCGGGTTACCATGGATCAACGATAAGCGAAAATGAGCATGTGTCTCATGACGTTCTCGCCAATCGGTCAATAAGTCTGTCGCTGTTTGGGCCATTTCCTCAATAAACTCCTTATTTGCCAAAAACACCAGATCAAAAGGAGAAGGGTATTTGCGCTCCTGCGCAAGAGTTGCCGCCTTATTCATTTGTTCTTGCCAATATCGCCAGCGGTTCAGCAAGGAGTCGACAAGCGGCTCTACCTGTCTAGGGTCATCGTAGCGATAGTTTTGTGTCAAATGATGAAGCTCCGCCAAACGTTCCAAGGCGGGGGGCGCCCAAGACAACGGCTGCTCGGCCCATTCCTCACTCCCTGGCTGCCAGGGGGTTACATAATAGGCAGTGCTACCCTGTTGAACAAAAGGATCATCGTATTTCGTATACGTAAAAGGAACAGCTCCATCCCATCCGCGGTGCTGCAATTGGCGCAGCATATCGCTGACGAAAACAAGACGTTGCGCGGGTACTTGCGCTCGTTTGCATACGAAGGAGCCGTAGGGAGTCGTCGCCTTAAATACATTTGGCTCCTTTAAAACGTCAATGCTCTGTGCATACATGTCATACTCTTTGAACAAAGGAGCAATGTCATCATACCGACTCATAGACTCCCTCCCTCCTCGAACGCTCGGCCCGCTCTGCAATATGTCGAAGTAGCAAGTCAACAGATTGTTGGCTCTGCAAGGCGTGCTCAATACCAGCGATCGACGCTTCTTGATTCAGTGATACACGTTTCACGTAGGATTCGATACCCCTGTACAGTTCACGGGGACGAGCCATAAAGGCTAGTATCAACGAATAATTTCCATAGGTAAGGGGCTTGATTTCTTCATAGCCGTCAAAAAAAGCGTCTATCTGCTTCAAATCCTTATGGGTTAAAAAATGATCGCGCAAAAAGGTGGCAACGTCGCGTTGCTGGACTGATATGACCGGTCTGAAGAAGCCTCTCAAGTACAGCTTCCCGTTTATCAATCCCCAGTTGTTACGCAAAAGGTCCCGATGGGATACAGCGACTGCCTCCGTGGTAATTCGCTCATGGGCCAGCATCGTAGCGGAACGGTCCATTCTTTGCAGCATAGGGGTCATGAGTTCCGAAACCCAACGATTTTCCTTAGAATTCCTCTCATATTTGGCTCGAAATGATTCGACCAGCTCTTTGGCACGTCTTCCTTTTTCTTCTACTTGCTGCTTTTCCTGCTTGAGCAAATCACTTCCGGACAGTAAAGGACTCTCCTGCTGAGACTGATGCATCATCGCGATCACCCGTCCGCATTGCCTCGCAGTGTCCTGGCCAGGCTGATAGTCTTCGATTTGTCTGTGGTGGTCCGTCATGGTAACACCGCGTTTGCCCAAAATCAAAAATGGCTTGGTATCTCTCGTCCGAATAAACCGCTCCACTTCTCGAAACCCCTGACGAGCCAGTCGTTCGCGCCAGGCAAACGACCAGCGCATCACATCTACACGCGGCCAAACGTGGAGTTCTTTGGGGCCCCGGTTTGTCTCCAATAAATAGCAATCATCAAGGGGCGTAATTCGGATTACGCGGGCTCGATATTGCTGGCAAACCTCGGAGAGATCAATTTTATCCACGGTCCCCCACTCCTCTATTGTGGGATGTACAGAATCTGCCCTGCTACGAGCTGCTCAGAAGTTAATCGGTTTACTTCCACGATTTTGGAAACTGGCAAGGAGTATCGCTGTGAAATATGCTCTAACGTCTCATCGCGCTGAATAATGCACATTTTCAGCTGACTGGAGCGCTCTTCTTTTTTCCGGACAAACGATGTGAGATTTTGCATGGCCTCCACCGTAGAAGGGCTGGCATTCGCCGCAGACCCATATCGTGAAGAGCTAGATGAAGATTCCGCCTCCTGCGCCATCGCTTCCTGCTTAGCACGACTCGCTTGAGAGAAGATGGAAGTAATGTTCACGCTACTTTTTTCTTCCTTGGAGGGTTTCCCTGAAATCGCCACTCGTACTTCTACATCTTCCGCGGCAGCCTCTGGTTCTGCTACGACTGCTTCTGCAACGACTGGTTCTGCTTCATGCTCAGGTTCTGGCTCAGATACTACACTAGCTTCCACCGCTTCTTGCACAGCTTCCTGTGACTCTGCTTCGACTGATGAGCCAGTAGGTCCATTAGAAACTGGTTGGTATCCGATTGCCTGTTGATCGTGTAGTGCCAGTATTGGCTCCTCATGTCCTTGTTCTTTTTCGGCTATTTCTCTCATCTGTTCTTGCTCATCTGCCAATACCGGCTGCTCGGAATAGGAGTCAGAAGAATCGTACGAAGTAGTTTGTTGGGAATCGAAGTCATACGAAATAGGAGCTGTCTCCCAAGATTCTGGTGGATCGGGCTGAGCCACTTCCAGTACATCCCCATATTGCTCGTAGTATTCATCTTCATTGGATTGAGCAATAGCCGGGGTATCGAACATGGAAGGAGATTCGGTTGATTCATAGGATGCTGGCAATGCCTGCCGCTCCAATTCCTCCTCCAGCTCACTCAGCTTTTGATCAATGTCATCGAGGGACGTCTGCTCCGAATATTCTTGCCCATCATCCCCAGCAGCGAAGGTGTATTCCCATGCTTCTTGGTCTGGACCGGCAGCCTGCGTTTCGATCTGCTCTGCTTGTTCATTTCGATTCCCAAGGACTATCCCTAAAATCTTCAGATCGGCATCGATTAGCATTTGATGTGGTGATTCCAGTTTGTAGTCAAAGCTGTCCACAATCGCGTAGATGTCGCCGATCTCTGTAATCCGATCCAATGGAATGGTGATATTCAACGGAATGCGATGACCGATCTGTTCCTCCCAGCCATAAAAGGCTTGATCCGATGCTTCCTGGCGAAAGGGAGTAAAAGTCATGGCCTCAACCAGCGATTCTCCTTCGCCGCCTGTTGCTTCTGCGGCTTCCCTGATTGGCTCGTACTTCCCTACTAATTGCAAGCAACCCGTGATCGAGATGTAGGAATCGTTTTCCAGCACCTCCACATCTGGAACCAATTCCAGCTCTTGCAATTCACCTATTCCAGCTCTATCGGATGAGAGGAAAATGGTCTCCTTGATGGCAAAAGAGAGTTGCCCATCCTGTAATGCCATTCGTGCTCCTCCTTTCAAGTGCAGGACATTTCCCTATACTATATGGACAGGACGAGCCGTTTAGCACCGAAAAAAAAGGAAAAACCGGGGTTATCTATCTCCCCGGTATTACTGACGCTATCCATTCTGCTATTGCTTTTTTCCCCTGATCAATACAATCTGGTACACCTACGCCACTGTACGACGCACCTGCCACGATAACACCAGGGAGTTTTTCTTTTAATTGATTGTTCACATCCTGCACCCAAGCCTGATGTCCCACAACATATGGAATGGCATTTTGCAAGCGTGATACGTTATAAAAATCCGGCTCTGCTCGAATCGTCATGATCTTGCGCAGATCGCGGAGGACAACCTCCAGAATTTCCTCGTCCGTCTGCTCCATGAAGGATTGCTCTCCTGCTCTCCCCACAAAGCTACGCAGCAAGGCTTTGTTTTTCGGCGTCGTATGCGGCCATTTGCGATGCGCCCACGTACACGCCGTAATTTTTGCGCCAGAATTCCGCGGTACAATAAATCCTGTCCCTTCCATCCCTAAATCAATGGCTGACTCTGGAAATGCCATCGCAATGGTTGCCACCATATGCGGCTTCGCTTGTGGCAAGGTAGGCACTTGTACATACGGACGGAACAATGGCTCTGCCACAGCATGTGGTACGGTAAACAGCACCGTATCCGTCTCAACCGTTTCTCCATTTTTCAATACCAAGGTGTACTTCCCGTCTGGCCGTTTCACCAGTTCTTTGACACCAGTATTCTTCGAGATGACTTCTTCAGGCAAGCTCTTCTCGATTGCCTCAACAAAAGACTGCAAGCCGTTTTTCAATGTCAGGAAGATGCCTTTTGGCTTTCCCTGCGTTTTTGCTTGTGGGCGCGAATGCTTCATCGCTACAATCAAGCTGCGATGCTGCTCTTCCATTTTAGCGAATTGAGGAAAACTCGCAAGCAAGCTGAGATTGTCGAGATCCCCGGAGTAGACACCGGACAATAAGGGCGCTATAAGATTATCAATAACTTCATTACCTAACCTACGCCGAAAAAAGTCACCCACGGAGATATCGCCGTCTCCTTTTGAGGCAGGAAGAACAAGATCCAAGGCAGCCCGAAGCTTGCCCGGCCAAGAAATGAGATCGGTCGTGACAAAAGGCATGACCTTTGTCGGTACACCCATGACCGCTCCTTCTGGTATAGCCTTCAGGCGATCCTGATGCCAGATATAAGCTTGGCCTGTACTGTTGCGAACGAGATCATCCCCAAGCCCCAAGTCTACAGCCAGCTCAGCCGCGCTTGTTTTCCGCTCGAGAAACGAATCGGGACCTTGCTCAATGACAAATCCTTCGTGACGCCATGTCTTGATTTTCCCACCAAGTCGTCCCTGCTCTTCAAGCAGTCGAAAACGGATGGGCAAGCCTTTTGCTTCGATTTCCTTTTGTAAGTAAAAAGCAGCGGCCAGCCCTGTTATGCCGCCGCCTATAATTGTAATATGATAGGTATTATCGCTCATATGATCGATCCCCTAATTCGCCAGCTTCTTTCCGACTGCATCAGCCAGACAGGAAATGAACGCAGGTCTGGCGTTAGGCATCGCTGGACGATAGTAATGTACCCCTAGCTCATCTGTAACCGCTTTGCATTCCACATCATTATCAAACAGAACTTCCAAATGCTCCGCAACAAATCCGACCGGACAGTAAACAAATGCTTGGTAGCCTTTTGCTTCGTACAGCTCTCTGGTCAAATCCTGTACATCTGGTCCCAACCACGGATCAGGTGTATTTCCTGCGCTTTGCCATCCGATTGCATAGGAAGTGATCCCTGCTTGCTCGGCAATGA
Source organism: Brevibacillus brevis NBRC 100599 (assembly GCF_000010165.1). Lineage (NCBI taxonomy): Bacteria > Bacillati > Bacillota > Bacilli > Caryophanales > Paenibacillaceae > Brevibacillus > Brevibacillus brevis. The sequence continues at coordinate 1,907,744 of NC_012491.1, read as the reverse complement.
GCTTTGCTGTCTCTTCCAATTGCGTTGGGTACGGATCACCTGACTTCAAGATTTTTTCCGGCAGGCTGTGAGCGGAGAAGATTACGACTGCTTGTCCACGCTCTTCATCCGTCATCGCGGCAAACGTCGCTTGAATAGCGTCTGCCCAATATCCGATGAAGCCTGGTTCCAGATACCAGCTCTCAATGCTGTGGATGACAGATCCGCCAATTGCCGCGGAATGCTCTTGTGCTCGTCCATTGTATTCTTTGACGCTGTAGCTGGAATAATGAGGCGCCAGAACAAGACTGATCGCTTCCGTAATTCCATCGCGTTTCATTTGCTCTACTGCGTCTTCGACAAACGGAGCGATATGCTTCAAACCAAGGTACCCTACAAATTCACGGTCTGGGTAACGTTTGTTCATTTCCTGCTCGAGCGCGCGCACCTGCTCATCTGTAATGTCTGCAAATCGATTCAATCCATCTACAGCCTCGTAACGCGCCATTAAATCATCGAGCAGTTCTTGTGGTGGCTTACGACCACGGCGAATGTGCGTATAGTATGGTTCAATCTGTTCAGGACTGCGTGGCGTTCCATACGCCATTAACAAGAGTCCGATCTTCTGCTTTGACATGTAAGCGCCCCTCCTGATTAGATGTCCCTTTTGTAACGATGGATGAACTTCGTGAGTTGTTGCAGCGTTTCTACTTTAGCGTCTGGGAATACACCGTGTCCCAGATTGAAAATGAAGCCTGGCTGTTTTGTGCCCTCATCCAAAATTTCCTTCGCCTTTGCTTCGAGCTTCTCCCACGGGGCCAGTAGCAGCGTTGGGTCCAAATTGCCTTGCAGCGTCTTCGTTACACCCATTTCACGAGCAGTTGTAATCGAAGTACGCCAGTCCAGACCAACCACATCAACAGGCAAGCGGTTCCAATCCATCAAAAGATGACCAGCGCCGATACCAAAATAGATCGTTGGCACACCAGTATCTTTTAGAGCGTTGAAGATACGGGTCATGACTGGTGTAATGTACTCGCGGTAATCTTCGTCATTCAATGCACCGACCCACGAATCAAATACTTGAACAGCTTGCGCACCTGCTTTAATTTGCGCTTTGAGGTAGGTAATCGTCATATCGCCCAGTTTTTCCATCAGCGCCTGCCAAGCAACTGGCTCGGTATACATGAATGCTTTTGTCTTATGATAGTGCTTGGAAGGGCCGCCTTCGATCAAATAGCTAGCCAGTGTAAATGGTGCTCCTGCGAAACCGATTAATGGAACAGATAATTGCTGACGCAAGATCTTAATGGATTCAAGTATGTACGGCACATGTGTTTCCGGATCGAGCTCAAGCAGACGCTCAACATCCTTCAAGGATTCGATTGGGTTTGCGATTACAGGACCAATCCCCGATTCGATATTCACATCTACGCCAATCGGTTTTAGTGGCGTCATGATGTCTGCAAACAAGATTGCAGCGTCAACACCCAGTTGCTCAACGGGCAGACGTGTCACTTCCGCACAAACTTCCGGTATGTAATTCATTTCAAAAAAGCTATGCTTCGCGCGGATGGCGCGGTATTCTGGCTGATAACGCCCCGCCTGACGCATGTACCAAACCGGAACATGCTCTGTCGCTTCACCGCGACATGCTTTCAAAAACGTATCGTTAAAAGTTTTTGCGGTCATGAATAAACCTCGCTTTGCACAATTATGTTTCCTTCAATATGATACCATTCGTCATTCGACAAGGAATGTCTCTTTTGTGTCAAAATCTTTTCGTTTCTTCCGTTTCCAATCCTATCCATCAGTGTTTCCAAACTTCTCCTATTGAATGCGAACATCCCCAGTAGAACTTCGTACAGTCATTTTGGGTCCACCTGCTCCAATCGATGCCTTCACTCTGTATTCCTCGTCTTTTTCATAGGTAAGGTTCGACCAGGTGGTTTCGATGGAACCTGTATCTGTCGTCACATCCAGCTGTGCTGCAATAGGCTCCTTGGCTACTGTCACTCGAATATCCCCCGTATCCGTTCGGATGGAAACGTCATGGGTCAGCTCTGGCATTGTCAGTTTATCAATCTCGCCAGTCGAGCTTACAATGGCAACGGCCGAGCGAACATTCGCCAGATTGATATCTCCTGTAGCTGTCTGGACGTCAAGCGCTTCTCCTTCATAACCAGACACGTTCACATCTCCATTGCCGGTGGATATTTTCGTGTTCTTTGCATGCAGCATTCCACTCTTGATATCCCCTGTCATCGTTTCAAGCTGGACCTTTTCATACACCTTTTCCGGCAGGAAGAGCTCCAGCTTTACCTTCCCATTGCGAGGATAAAACATATTGACGTGAGGGCGTTCACGCAGTTCTACGAGCAGCGTACCATCTGGTGAGATTACACTCCGAAACTCCAGTCGCTCCTGTTGTTGTTCAGATACTTCCCCGACCATCCGTACGCTCGCTTTTGGTTGCTTGCTTGCCAAGATTTCCACATCAGACGCTTCCGTCCGCACCTCAATCGCTTTGACCTCTTGTTCGATCACGCGCTCTTCATTCACTTGTTTTAACGAAAAGGAGAAATTTTCTTGCTTCGTAAAGAGCCAGATGATTCCACATACACCGATGATGAATAAAAGAAGACTTATGCCAAAGAGTCTTTTCCCTAAATTTCGCATCTTATTTCCCCCTGATCATCTTCACGTTGAACTGGAGATAACGCAAGAACTGGCGATACAGCCATTTTGTCAATCGCAGCAAGCCGATGGCAAGCATACCGCCCAAGCCTACGGAAACCATGCTGGAGAATAACAAGAAAAGTCGCTCTTGAGATGGAGCAGGAATCCCGTAATCCAAGAATATTCCGACTGGCGCGACCAACAGTGCCGCAGTCATCGCATACAACCCCATCAGTATACCGATCAGGCCTAGAAATGGCCCCAAAACAAAGACGAGATTGAAAAAACCCAAGCTGATCGTCGCGACAATCGCTCTCGTCATATTCCCTACCGATGCGGTGGACTGAGCTTGATCAATTCGGTAGCCAGCCAAAAGCTCGCGTGCCACTAGCTTCGGACTTCCCAATCCTTCCGCAATTTCGTGCTCCGTCTTCCCTTGATTCATACCCGAGAGAAAATGCTCTGTATAATCGGCAAGGATGTCTAAGCGTTCTTTATCGGGCAAAGCGCTAAGTAATGCATTTAACTCATCCATAAACTCACGCCTTGTCATATCCGAGTCCCTCCTCTATGATCTCATTTACCCCGCGGTTAAATATTCGCCACTCCAAGATAAGGTCATTCATGTATTGACGTCCGCGATTTGTCAGCTGGTAATATTTCCGTGGGGGTCCCTCTTGTGATTCCGCCAAATAGGTCGTAAAAAATCCTTCCTGGGTCAATCGGCGAAGCAAGGGGTAAACTGTTCCTTCAGAGATATGGAATTTTTCAGAGATGCTCGCAACTAGTTCGTATCCGTATCTGTCCTGCTTAGCTGTCAAGACGAGAACACACAGCTCCAGAACCCCTTTTTTAAACTGTACGTTCATCAACATCACCCATGTAAAAGCTTACCAAATGGCTACTCTATATTGCAAGGTACTTCATAATAAAAGACGGACAGGGAGGTTTTTCTCCACCCCTGTCCGGTCAAACCTTATTTTTTCACTTCAACAATGCGGTCTTCTACTTTTGGATTGACAGTTTTACGCTTGACCAGACCTTCCTCCACAATGCTGTACATGGACAGGCCTGTGTTGAAGAATGGCTTTTTCAACGATTCGTAACCATCTCCACCTGCTGCCAGGAAGTCGATCGTTGCCAATTTATACGTTTTCGTCAGGTCAAGCGGCTTGTCGCCAACTTTTACTTCTACTACGCGCTCACCAGCTGGCTTGGATGGGTTGTACGTGAAGCTCATGCCGCTCACTTGAGGGAAGCGTCCCGCTCCCTCTTCTACCTTGCTCACGCCGTTTTCGAGGGCTTGCTTCAGCTCTTCGCCTGTTACTTCTACGACTGCCAATGTATTGTTCTCGAATGGCAGGAGCGTGTACAGACCTTTTTTCGTGATATCGCCGGCTGGCAGCTGTGTACGAATTCCGCCGCCGTTCGCCAGTGCTACATCTGCCTCATAGCCTTTGATGGACTTCGTGCGCTCCAGCATGATATCTGTGATCAGGTTACCAACGTTTGTTTCTTTCGTACGTACCAGTGCACGGTCACCATCGAGTGGCACTTCGGATTTCGCAATGACAACATTCATAACCGTATCGATTTTGCTCACGATTTCTTTAACCATCTTATCTACATCTGGATCAGCCACAACTGCTTCATCGTACTCTTTCAAACCGCCGCTGAATGCTACCAGTTCTTTTCCGAGGTAGTAGAGGTCAGCGCGTCCGAGAGACTTACCGTACTCCCAGTCTTGTACGATATATGTGCCGTTTACGAGTTCAGGTTCTTTCAGCGGAGTATGGGAGTGACCACCAACGATCAGGTCAATACCAGGAACGTTTTTCGCGATTTCACGGTCTACGTTCACGCCGATATGGGAAACAACAATCACGTGATCTGCTTCTTTTTTCAGCTCAGGTACAAGTGCTTTTGCCACTTCTACCGGGTTTTTGAATGTCAGCCCTTTTACGTTGTCAGGGTGAGTCAATACAGGTGTGTCTTCCGCTACGAAACCAACAAAGGCGAATTTCTTCCCGCCAATCTCTGCTTTGAAAACAGGTGGCAGCAATTCTTTTCCATCTGACTTAAATACGTTAGCAGAGATAACTGGATGCTCGAGCATGTCACGCAGCTTGAGCAGTTGCTCATAGCCGAAGTCAAACTCGTGGTTACCTGCAGCCATTACGTTGTAGTCAAGGCTGTTGAGGATCGGAACAACAGATTCGCCTTTGAATTGGTTCACGAAAACGGTACCTTGGAAGGTATCACCAGCGTCCAAGAGCAAGAAGTTTTCGTTCTCTGCACGCCATTCCTTGAGCAAGGTTGCGATTTTAGCAAAGCCGAATTCTTTTTGGTTCTTGTCTTCTTGAATATGACCGTGTGTATCGTTGGTATGGGCAATCGTTACATGTGTGGTAGCCGCATCACCCAATGCCTGGAAAAATTCACCGCGCGTGACAGTCGCCTTGTTGTCGAGCTTCACTTTGTAGCCCAGTTTGTCAGCCATTTGTGTAAGCTTCGCAGATGTTACCGCTTGCGCAGGGTTTTTATAGTCATCTTGAGTAAGAGCACCTTTGCTCTTTGCCCAGTCGAAGTAAGGGGTAGACCAATGAGCACCTTTAGCGGCAGCTCCCACTTTTACCTCTTTCAATTTGGAGAAAACAACAGTCGCTTCTGCGAGAGTCACGGCACGATCCAAAGCAAGATCGCCATTTTGACCCGCTGATACAATTGCCTTTTTCACCATCCAGTCAACATGCTGAACGGGATGCAAGGGTGCTGCAAATGCTGAGGAAGACATCAGCGATGCAAATACGATAGATGCAAACGCCGTCATCGTAATCCGACGTGCCTTTTTCATGATAATTTCCCCTCTCGTCTATGTATAAATAAATAGGATAACGTTTTCATTATAGCAAAATCTGCTAGGACTATGGTGTGATATTTGTTTAGTTTCTGTTTAGAAAGCTCTTGAAGGCTTCAGCCATTTTCTCTGGCGATTCAACCATGCCCATATGCCCAGCATCAGGCAACAGCACTTGTTCGACGTTATTTTTATCTACTGTAAAAGTTTTTTCAGCAGGAATGATCTGGTCCTCTGTTCCTGCGACTAATAGCACAGGTAATGTCGTTTCTTGCAGCACATGATTGCGATCCACTCGATCACGCATAGCGATTAATGTTTGGACGGCTCCAACCGGGCTCGTCGCAAAGCCAATTTCTTTTGCCAGCTGGACTTCTTCTCTCATCGTGTCGATATGGGAAGGTGCGAACAGCTTCGGTACGAGGGCTTTGATAAACGGCTCCATTCCATTTTGGCGGATGTTGTCTGCGCCTTTATCCCGATTGGCTTTGGCAGCGTCGTCATCCGGATATGGCGTCGAATGGACCAAGCCAAAGCTCGCCAGTTTGTCCGCGTATTGATTTGCAAATGCCAAGGTCACATAGCCACCGAGCGAATGTCCAAACAGATGAATCTTCGCTAAACCAAGCTCCTCTACAAGCAAAGCCAGATCGTCTGCAAAGCGCTCGATCGAATACGGTTCATCAGGCGCCGAGCTGTCTCCATGACCACGCAAATCGATCGCAATGACACGATGCGTTTTAGACAAGAGCGGCACTAGCTTATGCCAGTAAGCTGAGCTCCCGCAAAAACCGTGGATCAAAACAAGCGAATCCCCCGTTCCTTCTTCTACATAGGCTATTTTGATGCCGTTACTTAGTTGGACTTCCTTTTTCATCGGTCATACTCCTTTATTGTTTGTTTACTTCTTGTCAAGAAGTGCTACTGACCCTTAGGATTGGAAAATAACCCTTGTTCCAAAGAACATGAAAGAGGTGCAGCTAGTAGATGGTATACCCAAAAACAGGTTCCGTGATCGTCAGGGACGGCAGAGAAATGACGTACACGCACATTCAGGCAAATCAGACGCCATCTCGCTCCGTCTGTTTTTTCTTTCCCGGAGCCAGCTATTCGTTCGACAGGCCGTATCTGTATTATTCTACCATGCTTTTTTTAAACAAACAGATCGATCTGGTCCATGTACTTGCAAATTACGGGCGAGAAAATACGGATTTGTGGAATCGCTCATTCGGTGAACGAAGTGCTTGGATCAGCGAGGAGATGCAAACCGTTGTTTCACGTGTGCTGGATGTTCACGAGTATGAACGAGTTTTCTTCCTCGGGAAGTCACTCGGTACGGTGCCGATAACATGCGGATTGCTCAAGGAATCTCGTTTTGCCCGTTCATCTGCTATCCTGTTGACTCCATTGCTGGCTGAGGATGTGTTTCATGCGGAATTACTGAATCTTACCCAACAAATATTTCTCGTCTCAGGCACTGCCGACCATTACTATAATCAGGGTGTGGTTGATCAGCTTGCCACATCCAAACCGAACATCCAGCTCCATCTCCCGCAAAACGCCAAGCACTCCCTTGATGTCGATCTCTGCGTCGATGATTCCCTTCAAGTGCTTCAGTCTGTCATGGGTGAACTGGCAAGCTTCTTGGACAAGCAAATGGATTGACATCAAAAACAACACCTCTTGCTCGTGCAAAGCAGGTGTTGTTCACTTGTTTTTTACCGAAGCGGGATAAAAATTTCATACGCATTGTCGACGCGAGCAGACTCATGCACAGAGGGAACGTACCGCTGGTCGTAGCGTTCCATGCGAAGAGCTTGCTCGTCCACTTGATGACCATTCTCGTTGAGCCAGCCAAACAGACTGTGGTATGTGTTTTGGACCTGTTCCATCGGTCCTGTATGAGTAAAACGAGCGTATGTTTTCGTTGGGATGGTGAACCCCACCATGCCCTCAGGGATATGCTCAAAACGCTCTACCTCTACCACAATGTACTCGGTATACATTTGGTGCGTCCGATTCTCGTCGCTGATGTCGTAACGTACATCTGGTGAAATCGCGAGAGGAATCTCATCCTGACGCGTCAAAAAAGTCTCCCATAGTTTGGGCATGTATTCGACAAGCATCGGAAAAGAACCGGAGAAGCTAAGCCCAACTAGATACTTTTGCGGTACGTGAACAATCGTCCCTTCCATCTCTCCACCTCATTCATCGGCATTTTCCTTCGTATTTTGACAGGAGATAGAAAAATCCTGCTGAAAGTCAAAAAAAGCACCTCCCGCATTAGCAAGGAAGTGCTTTCTTCTTTTCATTCTTTATTTAAACGCTTTTTTCATCGCTTGGTAGCTTGCTTCAATCGTCCGTTCGATATCTTCATCCGTATGAGCCAAGGAAACGAACATACCCTCAAACTGGGACGGCGGGATCATGACGCCTTCCTCCAGCAGATAGCTAAAGTATGCTGAGAAACGCTCCAGATCGGATGTTTTCGCTGTTTCATAGTTGATCACCGGCGTCTCTGTGAAGAACAGGCAAACCATGGAGCCTACGCGATTGAGCGTGTGCGGAATGCCCAGCTTCTTAGCATTGTCAGCTAAGCCTTCAGCCAAACGAGCGGACATCTTCTCCAAGCGCTCGTAAGCACCTGGTTTGCTGAGCTCTTGCAAGGTAGTCAAACCAGCAGCCATCGCCAAAGGATTTCCTGACAGCGTCCCTGCCTGATAGATTGGCCCTGCTGGAGCCACTTGCTGCATGATCTCCCGTTTGCCGCCGTATGCACCTACTGGCAAGCCACCGCCGATGACTTTCCCCATCGTTGTCAAATCAGGAGTAATGCCGTACAGCTCTTGTGCACCGCCCAATGCTACACGGAAGCCAGTCATGACTTCATCGAAAATGAGCAGTGTCCCATGTTTCTCCGTAATTTCACGAAGCCCTTCGAGGAAGCCTGGCTGTGGAGGAACAACCCCCATGTTGCCGCCGATTGGCTCCACAATAACTGCTGCCAGATCATCGCCAAACGCTTCAAATGCCAGTTTGACGCTTTCCAGATCATTGTAAGGAACCGTAATCGTGTTGTGTGCTGTTCCTTCTGGTACGCCTGGGCTGTCTGGAAGGCCTAATGTAGCCACACCGGAACCAGCTTTGATCAACAGGCTATCGGCATGACCGTGGTAGCAGCCTTCGAACTTCATGATTTTGTTGCGTCGGGTATAGCCACGCGCGAGGCGCAGAGCGCTCATCGTCGCCTCTGTACCGGAGTTCACCATGCGCACGACTTCGACAGATGGCACGATCTCACAAACGAGCTTTGCCATTTCTGTTTCCCGCTCAGTCGGTGCACCAAAGCTGGTTCCAAGCGCAGCTACTTCCGTAATCGCTGCAAGGACACGCGGGTGCGCATGACCCAAGATCAACGGACCCCACGAGCCGATGTAGTCAATGTAGCTGTTTCCATCTACATCAAAAATGCGGGAGCCTTCTCCTTTCTCGATGTAAACAGGATTGCCTCCCACGCTTTTAAAGGCACGAACCGGACTGTTTACTCCGCCTGGTATGTAATGCTGTGCTTCTGCAAATAACTGAGTAGATTTTTCTCTATTCATCTCGTGCTCACCTCGCCAGCCATTTTGCAACATCTTTTGCGTGGTACGTAATGATCATATCTGCACCTGCGCGTTTGAAGCCAACCAATGTTTCCATAACGATACGCTCTTCATCGATCCAGCCATTCAAAGCTGCCGCTTTTACCATGGAATACTCGGCACTCACATTGTAAGCCACGATCGGCAGGTTGAAGTTCTCACGCAGACGAAGAACCATGTCCATGAAGGCAAGACCTGGCTTGACGATCAAGAAGTCCGCGCCTTCTTTTACATCGGAAGCTGCCTCGCGCAGACCTTCACGTGCATTGGCCGCGTCCATTTGGTAGCTTTTGCGATCGCCGAATTGTGGAGTGGAGCCTGCCGCATCGCGGAACGGCCCGTAGAAGGCAGAAGCGTATTTCACCGCATAGGACATGATCGGAATATGCTCAAAACCAGCCTCGTCCAACGCTTCACGGATTGCAATCACGAAACCGTCCATCATATTGGAAGGTGCAATAATATCTGCTCCAGCTTTTGCTTGGGAAACGGCAGTCTGACCCAAAAGCTTCAAGGTTTCATCATTCACAACTTCACCTTCGTGAATGACACCACAGTGACCATGATCGGTGTATTCACACAGGCATGTATCTGCAATCACGATCATTTCCGGATGGGCTTCCTTGATCAGACGCATCGCCTGCTGGGTAATCGCATCATCATTGTACGCCTCTGTTCCGCATGCGTCTTTATGTGTTGGTACCCCAAACATCAGAACAGCTTGAATTCCCAGAGCTACGATTTCCTTCAACTCTTCGGCCAGCGTGTCCAAGGAGAGCTGATACACGCCTGGCATGGACGGAATCTCGTTCTTAATACCGGTTCCTTCCACTACGAACAACGGGTAAATCAAGTCCTCCACCCGTACGTGGTTCTCCCGCACCAGATTGCGCATAGCCGCGCTTTTGCGAAGGCGGCGATGACGGTCAAATGTTTGTGCCATGTCGATTCCCTCCCAGATTCTCTATGATTGCTGCTAGTAATCCTTCCACGGTGTACTCACTTGCTACTGCATGAACAGAAAGTCCGTTTTGCTTTGCTGTATCTGCCGTTATCGGTCCGATACAGGCTATCTGAACGTGCTTGAGCCAGTCTAACGATGCATAGGGCTCCATCGCTGCCATGAAATGCGTCACCGTTGAAGAGCTGGTAAACAAGATGATATCAATGAGACCTTGCTGTAGTTTTTCCGCTGCTTCTGGAGCGTGCTCTGCATCAATGACAGTGTGATACACGTCTACCTCTGTCACAGCAAGCCCCAAGCGAGCCAACTCCTTTGGCAATGCCTTGCGCGCAATATCTGCACGAGGCAGCAGAACTCGCTGACCAGGAAGCAACTGATCATACAAGCTCGACAGCAAGCCCTCCGCGACGTAATCAGACGGGATGACAGCTACTTCGAGCCCGTGATGCTCAAGCGCCTTGGCCGTTTTCGGACCGACCGCAGCAATTTTGCCAGTGAACGCTTCAAGGCCAACCCCGACCTCGCGCATGCGCTCCAAGAAAAAGCGCACGCCATTCACACTCGTGAAGACCACCCAGTCGAATGCTGGCAACTGGGTGATGGCTTCGTCGAGCTTGGCAGTGTCCGTCGGCGGCATCATTTTTAGCAGGGGAAATGCGTATGCTTCTCCACCCAACCGCTCGATCTGTTCAACGAGCTCGCGAACTTGACTTCTTGCCCGGGTGACCATGATGCACTTGCCAGTCAGCGGCTTGTGCGATCCGTGGACAATCATTGCTCATTCTCCCGCAATACTTCCGCAAGTACGTCTCCCGCTCCTTGCGCCAGAAGTGCTTCTGCTACTTGAATACCCAGCGCTAACGGATCCTGGCCAGTCGCCGTGTTTTTGAACATTTGCTTCCCATCTGGGGAGCCAACCATTCCGGTCAACGTAATTTCATTGTTCTCTCCAACTGTCGCATATGCGCCAATCGGCACCTGACAGCCCCCTTGGAGCTTGTGCAGGAAGCTCCGCTCTGCCGATACCGCCAAACGCGTCGGTGCGTCATCAAACTGCTTCAAGAGAGCGAGTGTCTCCTCATCGTCTGCTCGGCATTCGATGGCAAGCGCACCTTGACCGACTGCTGGCAAGCTGATTTCAACAGGCAGGAACTGCGAGATTTCCCCTTCAAAATTCACGCGCTCAAGTCCAGCCGCAGCAAGGATGATCGCATCAAAATTTCCTTCCGCAAGCTTACGCATGCGCGTATCAATATTTCCACGCAAGGATTCGATCTGAATATCAGGGCGATATGCGAGAATCTGTGAAGAACGGCGCAAGCTACTGGTCCCTACCAAAGCGCCTTGTGGTAATTCATCCAACGTCTTGCCGTCCTTGGAAAGCAGGACATCTCGAGGATCAACACGCTTCGGAATCGCTCCGATTACCAAGCCATCTGGCAATTCAGCAGGCATATCCTTCAAGCTGTGTACCGCAAAATCGGTTTCCTTATCGAACAACGATTGCTCGATTTCTTTGACAAACAATCCTTTTCCGCCAACTTTGGACAAGGTCACATCGAGGATTCGATCGCCTTTCGTCACGATTTCATGCAATTCAAAATCAGCCTCAGGTGCGAACCCCTTCAGTTTATCAACGACCCAATTCGTTTGAGTGAGCGCCAATTTGCTGCGACGCGTTCCCACTTTCCATTTTCCCATGACAGCCTCCTTATGAACAGCTCCTACCACCAGTCGTGAAATGTAGAAGTAGTGAAGCCTAAAAAATTGATAAGCAGTAACAAAAACGCCACGACGTTCCACTGCGCGAGTCTGCGCATCTGCATCGTATCCCGATAGCGCTGGTACAGCCACAGCGAATAAATCGCAACGACCAGCACGGAGAGCACTACTTTTGAATCTAGCAGAAATTTCTCCGGCAAAACCATTTTACCCCAAATGATCCCTAATACAATCGAGAGCAAGAGCATTGGTACACCCAGCATGTTCATTCGGTACGCGTAGCCTTCCAATTGATCGAGGCTAGGCAAACGCCTGAGCAACGGTGACCACCGTCTTCCCTTGAGCATTTTGTGCTGGAGCAAGTACATGGCCGAGAAGATCATCGAGAGCGAGAACGCCCCGTAGCTGAACATGGCCAGTGTCACATGCGTCAGCAATAGTTCAGAGGTCAAAATGCTCGATACAGCCTCAATCGGCGTTTCCGGTAAAAACATCGACATAACGAGCACGACAAACCCAATAATATTGGTAAAAAAAACCAGCAAATCAATCCGAAAAAAATAGTGAATGGCAAGCGACAAGCCTACCAGCACCCATGAATAAAAAAAGAGTGTCTCAAACAGCGTAATGACTGGAAAATACCCCTTCATGACTGCTTGCGAGACAAAAAATGCGGTTTGCAAGGCCCAAACGACAACAAGCAACCCGAAAGCCAGACGATTGACTTTCCGGTTGCTTTGCAAGAAGTCGTTAAAATAGAAGAGAACACTTGCAGCGTAGAGAAAGATCGTCAAGTCGTAGATCCATCTCACCTCGGCCATGCACTCTCTCCCCCACTTTCCCAATCGGTTTCTAACAGTGCGTGTTCAAAAAGTCGGCTTGTATTAGCTTTCTGAGCTACTCCGTGATCAAAAGACGACTTTTTGAACAACCTCTAGTAGCAGATAGATTGTCAGGTCAGCTTAGTCAGGGAACCGGGAAACCAATACTTGCTCCCGAGAAGAAGATGTCTGTTTATTTTTATCGTTAGCCCAGATTGCTTCCTGTTCTTTTCGCTCCAGGATCTCCTCCAACGCAAACATTTTCTCGAAAATATCCAGTACTTCTTCCCCATCTTTGGTAGCTGCCATTTCTTTTAAACGTACGACCGGATCGTGCAACAGTTGATTGACAATGCCCTTGGTTGTCTTGCGGATGATGTGCATCTCCCGCTCAGACAAGTTTGGCAGCTTGTTTTCGATTTTTCGCATCGCTTCGCTTTGGATCGTGTTTGCCTTGTCACGCAGTGCAGCGATCAGTGGTGCTACGCCAAGCGTTTGGTACCAAGTCGTGAATGCCACGATCTCTTCTTGAATCATGACATCCAGACGTTCCGCTTCACGAGAACGTTCCGCAACATTACTCGCAACGATGCCTTCCAGATCGTCAATATCATATAAAAATACGTTATCAAGATCATGCAAGTCAGGATTCAGATCGCGAGGAACTGCGATATCCACCATGAACAACGGACGATGCTTTCGTTGTTTCATGATCGGAGCCAGTTCTTTTTTGCCGAGGACATAACCTGTCGCTCCGGTCGAGCTGATGACGATGTCTGCTGTGAGCAGTGCCTCAGGCAGCTGCTCCATCGTACAGGAGTCACCCTTGAACTTCTCTGCCAAAAGCTGCGCTCGCTCCAATGTACGATTCGCAACCATGACGCGTTCTGATCCATTTGCGTGCAGATGCTTGGCGGTCAGCTCGCTCATTTTGCCCGCTCCGACGATCAGGACAGACTTCCCTGCAAAGGAACCGAAGATCTTTTTCCCCAGTTCGACAGCAGCGTAGCTAACAGAAACCGCATTTTGTCCAATCGCTGTCTCTGTATGGGCACGCTTGGCAAACGTAATCGCTTGCTTGAACAAGGTGTTGAAGACAGTCCCTGTCGTTTGATGCTCCTGCCCCAACAGGAACGCATCCCGTACTTGTCCGAGGATTTGTGTTTCTCCCATTACCATCGAATCAAGACCGGAAGAGACGCGGAACAAGTGCTCGATTGCCTGTTCGTTCTCTTTTATATAGAGATGATCCTTAAATTGTTCTTTCTCCACGCCGAACCATTCAGCCAAAAAACGGCGGGTATAGTCTCGGCCTATATTCGCCTGGTCGCAAACGACGTAAATTTCCGTCCGGTTGCACGTCCCCAGGATGATACATTCTGCGATACTCTTCGTCTGGGAGAGTAGATGAAGAGCGCGTGCTGTCCCATCGTCGCTGAATGTAAACTTTTCGCGAATTTCGACAGGAGCTGTTTTATAGTTTAAACCCAGCAAAAGAATATCCATAATGTCCTCCCAGAATAACAAACCTGTTAGCGGCATATGTAAAATGCACTATTATTATATCATTATGTCCCGAATCGGATAGGAGTAATTGTGAAAAGTTTTTTAACGGAGCGCACTTTGCGTTTATCCTATATAATCCGCTTGCGTTCCTTCCGGGAATCCCTTATGATTTCGCCTATACATGAAAACCGAAGAAAAATTGTGAAAATGTCAGAAAGGAGAGGAAAGAAGCTTTGAGAAAACCTTGGATGGCAGATATAACGCTGCTCCTCGTCGCAGTTATCTGGGGAACTACGTTTTTGATCGTACAGCAGGCAATCGCATCGCTGCCTCCCAATACGTTTAACGGTGTTCGTTTTACCATTGCTGCGTTATTTTTATTGATCATCTATTTCATCCGCAATCGTCATCGTGGGCAAACCTCTGAATGGAGAGGGCCACTGCTTCGTGCAGGCGTCATTCTCGGCTTTTGGCTCTGTCTGGGATACGCCTTACAGACCGTAGGACTATTGTATACTTCGCCGTCCAAAGCTGGCTTTATCACTGGATTAGCCGTCGTATTGGTGCCGCTCTTCTCGTTTTTGCTCTTGCGTGAACGCGTCAAGCCTTTCGCTATCTTCGGTGTGATTCTGGCAGCATTCGGCTTGTATTTGCTAACGCAGAACCAGTCATTCTCCTTTAATCTCGGTGATGCTCTGATCTTCGTCGCTGCCATCTGCTTCGCCATGCAAATCGTCTTTACCGGTAAATACGCACCTCGTTTTGCAGCATTGCCCCTTGCCATCACGCAATTAGGCACAGTAGCTGTAATGAGCTGGCTGTACGCCTTTTTCTTTGAGGATTGGAGTCGTGCTTTTGATCCGGCGATTTTGTTCATACCCGAGGTGGCCTTTGGTTTAATCGTCACTTCTATTTTCGCCACGGCACTGGCCTTTCTCGCGCAAACGGCCTTGCAAAAGCAAACCAGCTCGACGCGGGTCGCTCTCATTTTCGCTTTGGAGCCCGTATTTGCTGCAGTCACCTCCTACGTCTTTATTCATGAAATATTAAGTGGAAGACAGTTAACCGGATGTCTCCTGATTTTCACCGGCATGATTCTCGCTGAGCTGCCGATTCAAGAATGGGTGCGGAATTTCCGTCAGAGAAAGCCAAATGACGGTCGTGAATCCGCCTGATGCGAAAAGCAAAAAAGTTCCTTCTCCCCTGCGGGATTAGGAACTTTTTTTATGAGCTCTTCTTAACCTCTAGCATTACGGCATCCACAAAAAGCTGCATAACGGGTCCACACACTTCTTGCGGGTAACGCTCCGTTCGTTTGAGCCACTGTTTGAGGCGGAGCAAGTGATAGACTGCTTGTGGCATTCGCCCTCTTGTCCCATGATCGATGAGAGCGACTGCCGACAGACCGACTTTGGTCCACAGATGGAACTTCTCCACCCACGGCCTCGTTTCTGCTGCAAGCTTCTCATTCGCCATCCCTGCCAACAGCTTGTTTGCCGCCGCCTCCATCTTCTGAAAAAGAGCCGTCAAGTCCGCAATGGCCTTTTGTCGATCTCCTTCCAAGAAATGAAAGCGGAAGGTCAGGATCGCTTCTAGCAATTGCGGCGATTCCACCTCGCATAAAAACGAGCTTTGCACGTTATTCGCAAAGGTGAAGAAAGCATCCGCATCCTTTTGTCCCGCTACTTCCTCGACCGCTTGTTTCCATACCGTCTCAGGGTCGTAGCCGATCGGATCTCGCAAATAGGCTGCCGTCGTAATCAAAGGAATCTTCGAGCATTCTGGTCTAGACATCGCATTCGCCACATAGCCTGCTGCGTATTGCCACAGGTCAGGGTCACGGTGACGCAATGGACCGATATGTAGTTCGTTCGCCATGGCCAAATCATTCACCGGGTAGTTGTCCCAATAAAATGGCTGATGTCCGGTGTACTCTTGAAAGCGAATCGCATCACCGTCCGTCAGGTAAGGCGAGCAGACGAATCGTCCCGTCCAGAACAAATCTATTTCTGGCGGCAAATGCTTGCCGAGGTACATGATATACGCTTCTTTTCCTATCCCGTTGTATTGTGTAGGACAGACAGCCAGCTTGACTGGATCGCCCCAGCTACGTATCAAATCCCACACATAAAGCGTCGTATGGGCATGCGCCTCCGCCAAATGGGCAAACTCGGCTACATCTTTCTCATGCAACAGGTGCATGGGGATATCATCGAACAATAGCGCAAAATAACGCACACCCCGATCATACAAATCCCGATACTTCTTACCTAACAGCTCCAAGTGCTGACGATTCGTATATTCCATGCTAAGTCCGGGACCCAGACAATAAATAAACTGCATGTTGTGAGTCTTTGCCCGCTGGATCAGCTCATCTAACTGTTGATTGGCTTTCACAGGAAGCGGCTCCATCCAGCGTTCCCTCAGATACTCGTCATCTTTGGGAGCGTAGAAATACGCGTTGTAATCATATCGGTGTAAAAAGTCGATCATATCCAGCCGCTCTTCATGTGTCCAGGGTGTTCCATAGAAGCCTTCGATCACACCACGTACAGCAAAGCAAGCACTCCCGCTCACTCAGATGCTCCCTTCCCCACGACGAATTGGGTCTAAGAATTACTCACTGGCTGGAGCAATCTCTTCTGCCCTGGCAGCCGTCTCCCTTGCCATTTCCTCACCAGCACGGATACGACGCATGATTTCTGCCCACAGCTCATCCTTGCCTTGACCTGTCTCCGAGGAAAATACAATGATCGTATCATCCCCGCGCAAATTCAGGCTTTGACGGATGATCTTTGTATGCTGTAGCCAACGCCCGCGAGCGATTTTATCACCTTTCGTCGCTACGACTACGGTAGGGAGCCCGATTTGCTTGCACCAATCGTACATCGCAATATCGTCTTTACTCGGAGCATGGCGAATATCGACCAGTTGAATAATGAAGCGAAGCTCATTCCGGTTTTTCAAATAACCCTCGATCATTTTTCCCCATTGTTCCTTGATCGTCTTCGCTACCTTTGCATACCCATAACCCGGGAAGTCAACGAAGTAGAGCATTTGATTGACACGGAAATAGTTCAATGTCTGGGTTTTACCCGGACGAGAACTAATCCGGGCAAGCCCTTTGCGGTTCATCATTTTATTGAGCAATGATGATTTTCCTACGTTAGAGCGTCCTACCAACGCGATCTCATGGAGGCCATCTGTCGGATACTGCTTCGGTCCAACCGCACTGATAATAAACTCTGATGATGTTACTTTCATGCTTTGTCACCTACTGGCTGTTTAGTTAGCGCGTGACGCAGCACTTCATCTAAATGGTCAACTGGATAGAATGTCAGTTCACCGCGTACGCTCTCCGGGATATCCTCGATATCCTTCTCGTTGTCTTTTGGCAAAATAATCGTGGTTAAACCTGCGCGATGAGCGGACATGCACTTTTCTTTCAGCCCGCCAATTGGCAGTACACGACCTCGCAAGGTAATCTCCCCGGTCATCCCCACCTCTTTTTTCACAGGGATTTTCGTGAGGGCGGATACGAGTGCGGTTGCCATCGTAATCCCAGCAGACGGACCGTCTTTTGGAATCGCCCCTTCCGGAAAGTGGATGTGGATGTCGTTCTTCTCGTGGAAGGCAGGATCGATTCCCCACTGTTCTGCACGGGAGCGAATATAGCTGAATGCAGCCTGCGCAGATTCCTTCATGACGTCACCCAGTTTCCCTGTCAGGGTGAGCTTTCCTTTTCCAGGCAAAATGCTGACTTCTACATTCAGCGTATCTCCGCCTGCTTGTGTCCAAGCCAGACCCGTAACGGAGCCGACTTGATCTTTTATCTCCGCCAGACCATAGCGGTAGCGCGGTTTACCGAGCAGCGTCTCCAACGTCTTGACCGTAACCACGACACGCTTTTTCTCACCGCCCACAATCAGCTTGGCAGCTTTGCGGCATACGTTTGCTGCTTCGCGATTGAGGTTTCGGACTCCCGCTTCCCGCGTGTACAAACGAACGAGCTTCAGCATCGCATCGTCGTTCATCTTCAGCTTATCTTTGCCCAGACCGTGATCCTGCATTTGCTTCGGCAAGAGATAATCACGCAAAATGTTCAGCTTTTCCAGTTCGGTATAGCTGGAAATCGAGATGACCTCCATCCGGTCCAAGAGCGGACGCGGAATCGTATCGAGACTGTTTGCGGTCGTAATAAACATGACGTTCGTCAAATCATAGGTCTCTTCGATATAGTGATCACTGAATTTATCATTTTGGTTTGGATCTAGCACTTCAAGTAGGGCAGACGCAGGGTCTCCGCGGAAATCGGACGCGAGCTTGTCGATCTCATCCAGCAAAAAGACAGGATTAACCGTGCCAGCTTGCTTCATTCCTTGGATGATTCGTCCTGGGAGAGCTCCTACATACGTACGGCGGTGACCGCGAATTTCTGCTTCATCGCGCACTCCCCCCAAGGAAATACGAACGAATTCACGCCCGATTGCACGCGCTACGGAACGGGCCAGAGATGTTTTCCCGACACCCGGAGGACCAACCAGACAAAGGATCGGTCCACGCATGGAGTTTACCAGCTTTTGTACTGCCAAATACTCCAAGACACGCTCTTTTGGTTTATCCAAGCCGTAATGATCTTCATCGAGAACTTGCTGTGCATGATGAATATCCAGATTGTCTTCTGTCGTCTTCGTCCACGGTAGCGCAAACAAGGTATCGATATATGTGCGGATGACTGAGCCTTCCGCAGAAGTCGCCGGCATCTTTTCCAGACGCTCGAGCTCCTTCTCGATCTTCGCTTTGATCCGTTCAGGAGCGTCCGATTTTTCGAGCCCGGCACGCAGCTCATCTACTTCACCTTGGCGGCCATCCTTGTCGCCCAGCTCTTTTTGGATAGCTTTCATTTGCTCACGCAGGTAGTATTCCTTTTGCGTGCGCTCCATCTGTTTCTTCACGCGGTTGCCGATCTTGCGCTCCAGCTCAAGTACCTCGCGCTCGTTGTTCAAAATGGTCAAAAGAATTTCGAGACGTTCCTTGATGTTGGTCGTCTCCAGAATTTCTTGTTTGTCCTTCATCTTGAGCGGCAGATGGGAAGCAATGACATCGGCCAAACGTCCTGGTTCCTCAATATCCTGCACAGAGGTCAGTGCCTCTGGAGAAACCTTTTTGGACAGCTTGATGTACTGCTCAAAGTGGCCCAGCAAGGAACGCATTAAAGCTTCCACTTCATTTTGCTCTGTCTTTTCATCTTGCAAATATGTAATCGACACGACGAAATAATCTTCCTGTTGAAGATACTCCTCGATCTTCGCGCGTTGCAAGCCTTCTACCAAAACACGGATTGTCCCATTTGGCAGCTTCAGCATTTGTTTCACACGCGCAACGGTACCAATCCTGTAAATTTGCTCAGCATCTGGCTCTTCTATGTGGACCTCTTCTTGTGTCGCAAGCAAAATCTTGTTATCGTCTACCATGGCTTGCTCCAATGCGCGGATGGACTTTTCCCGTCCAACGTCCAAATGGAGTACCATTGTCGGATAAACAAGCAATCCTCGCAACGGGAGAAGCGGTAATTCTCGTTTACCGGAACGTTCGCCCAAGCGGATGCACCTCTCCTTGTTGATCTACCCTCTTACAAAGAGCCTTATAACAGACAAAAACGGCCCTCAAAGCCGTTTTTTAAACGCCCACCCGGCCCCAAAAAACGAGACAAAAAAGATCATACACAATCATTTTTTGTGGAGCTCGTTTCAGGCCGGGCAAGGCCTCTGGCTCTTTGCAAGCAGAAGCTTTTTTCCATTGTAGCGCAAACACAATCCGATGTCTAATTTGCGAGCATACCCGACTGTTACAGGGATAGCGGAGAGGAAGCGAGATCCTCTTCTGGGATTTGCAAAGTAAATCCCGTCGCCTCCTCTTCTTGCATGGTAGCTTGCGGTACAGCTAGCTCGATTACTTCAGAGACTGTAGACACCGGAATGATTTCGATCCCATTCATGTCCGCAAAAATACTTTGCCAGTTTTCCTGTGGAATGAGGACTCTGGTCGCTCCCGCCTGTTTGGCGGCTTCCACCTTTGCCACTACACCCCCAACTGGCTTTACCTTCCCATGTATACTCACTTCGCCAGTCATCGCCAGTAAATTATCGACAGGCTGATTCACAATCGCCGAGTAGATCGCTGTGGCAATGGTAATGCCTGCCGAAGGCCCATCAACAGGGATGCCTCCCGGAAAATTAATATGCAGATCATAATCATACGGACGGACGCCCATTCTGCTCAAGACAGTCAAAACGTTTTCGATCGAGCCTTTTGCCATCGACTTTCGGCGAATCGTCCGGCTGCGGCTGCCCATTTCCTCTTCCTCTGCCATTCCTGTCATCGCCATTCGACCTTGACCAGGAACAGCTGCGGGTGAAGCCGTCACTTCAAGCTCCATCACACTGCCCATGTTCGGACCGTACACAGCAAGACCGTTGACCAAACCGACCTGCGGTGTATCATGCACTTGTTTTTCGGGGCGAGGCGATTTTTGACTGCTGTGCATTACCCATTCCACATCGGCAGCCTGGATGTCTTGGCGTTCTTCCGTCAAGGCAATTCCCGCGGCGATTTGCAAGGTATTGATCGCTTCACGTCCATTGGTTGCGTAGCGCTCGATCACAGAAACAGCGCTATCTTCTATATTCATATTCATTTTAGGTACGGCCGTACGCACGATACACCCAATTTCTCCAGCCTTTAATGGACGGAAAAAGATTTCCAGGCAACGGGAACGAAGCGCAGCAGGCAGTTCTTCTGGCAGCCTCGTCGTCGCTCCAACCAGACGAAAGTCGGCGGGCAAACCGTATTTGAAAACGTCATGAATATGCGAAGGAATTTGGTTATTTTCCTCGCTGTAGTAAGCACTCTCCAGCATGACTTTACGGTCTTCGAGAACCTTTAGTAACTTATTCATCTGAATAGGATGAAGTTCCCCGATTTCATCAAGAAAAAGCATGCCACCGTGCGCTTTCGTCACAGCGCCTGGCTTTGGCTGCGGAATCCCTGCCTGCCCAAGCGAGCCTGCCCCTTGATAAATCGGATCATGTACGGAGCCAATTAACGGGTCAGCAATCCCACGCTCATCAAACCGCGCAATCGTCGCATCGATTTCAATAAACTTGGCATCAGAAGAAAACGGTGATAGCTGATTTTTCTTCGCTTCTTCCAGTACAACTCTAGCCGCTGCGGTCTTGCCTACGCCTGGTGGTCCATAAATAATGACATGCTGCGGGTTGGGACCGCACAAAGCGGCACGCAACGCACGAAGCCCATCTTCTTGTCCTACAATTTCTTCCAAAGTCGCCGGTCTTGTTCTCTCTGATAGAGGTTCTGTCAACGCAACCATTCTCATTTTCCGAATGGAATCAAGATCCTTGCGCGATTCCTTTTCGGTTGAGGTTTTCGTGTTTCTCTGCGCTCGCAGCAAGTTCCAAAAGTAGGTGCCGATCACGATACCAACAACCACTTCAATGACAGCAATGACCAATGTCGTATAGTCCATATGCAGTCCCTCCCATGCGTCTTCGCTTGCGGTCAACTTTTGTCCTCCGAAGAGAGAGGAGCACGTTCATGACCGTATTGTGCATATGTAAAGCTTCTCTTGAACGATATCAAGTAGTATTGCCCCGCAAGCGTAGACGTAAACCACCAACAAAAAAACCACCTCGCTGATAACGAGATGGTTTTTGTAGACAATGCTTAGGCTGTTTCTTCGTGCAATTCCTGTCCTTCTTTGGTCAACAGTTGCGGCTTCACTTTATCGCGTACCGTTTCTTCGGTAATGACACACTTGTTGACGTCTTCTCTGGAAGGAAGCTCATACATCATATCGAGCATGATTTGTTCGATAATCGCACGCAGTCCGCGCGCACCAGTGTTGCGCTTAATCGCTTCTTTCGCGATTTGCAGCAGCGCACCGTTATCGAACTCCAGCTCAACACCGTCGAGACTTAGCAGTTTTTGGTACTGTTTCACCAAAGAGTTTTTCGGCTCTGTCAGGATACGCACGAGCGTCTCCTCATCCAACGGCTCCAAAGTAGCCAGCACTGGCAAACGACCAACGAACTCCGGAATCAGACCAAATTTCAGCAGGTCTTCCGGCAAAATGTATTTCAGGTATTCTCCGGCTTTCAGATCGCCTTTTACACCATCGCCGAAGTCTGCACCGAAACCGATGACTTTTTTACCCAAACGACGCTTGATAATCTGCTCGACGCCATCAAATGCACCACCGCAGATGAACAAAATGTTCGACGTGTCGATTTGGATGAACTCTTGGTGAGGATGCTTGCGTCCGCCTTGTGGTGGAACACTCGCAACGGTACCCTCCAAAATTTTCAAGAGCGCTTGCTGAACGCCTTCACCAGATACATCACGCGTGATGGATGGGTTTTCCGATTTGCGGGCTACCTTATCAATCTCGTCGATGTAAATGATTCCTTTTTCAGCCTTCTCCACATCATAGTCAGCAGCTTGAATGAGCTTGAGCAAGATGTTTTCAACGTCTTCGCCCACATAGCCTGCTTCTGTCAGAGAAGTTGCGTCCGCAATCGCGAAAGGTACATTCAGAATGCGCGCCAATGTTTGCGCGAGCAACGTTTTTCCGCTACCAGTCGGACCGATCAGCATGATGTTGGATTTTTGCAGCTCCACATCCTCGATCTTCGCCCCGGAATTAATCCGTTTGTAGTGGTTGTACACCGCTACAGACAAGGATTTTTTCGCCATATCTTGACCGATGACATAGTCGTCCAAGATTTTGCGAATTTCCACTGGCTTTGGAATTTCTTTCATATCGATTTCTTCTTCAGTGCCCAGTTCTTCCTGTACAATTTCATTGCACAGTTCGATACATTCGTCACAAATGTAAACACCAGGACCAGCTACCAGCTTGCGCACCTGTTCCTGGGACTTGCCGCAGAAGGAACACTTCAGTTGGCCTTTGTCGTCGTTAAACTTAAACATGCGCTTCACCTCACAACGGGTCAGTTTTTGCGTTCAATAATAGAGTCAATCAATCCGTAGGCCTTTGCTTCTTCTGCACTCATGAAATTGTCGCGGTCTGTATCTTGCTCTACGCGTTCATAAGGCTGACCTGTCCGCTCAGACAAAATCTCATTCAGCTGGCGCTTCGTTTTCATAATCCATTCCGCATGAATGCGGATGTCTTCTGCTTGCCCACGCACACCGCCGAGCGGTTGGTGAATCATTACCTCGGCGTTTGGCAGAGCAAAGCGCTTGCCTTTTGCACCAGCAGCCAACAGGAAAGCACCCATACTGGCAGCCATGCCCACGCAAATCGTGGACACATCCGGTTTGATGTACTGCATGGTGTCATAGATGGCCATTCCTGCTGTAACAGAACCACCTGGAGAGTTTATGTATAGCGATATGTCTTTGTCCGGATCTTCTGCCTGCAAGAATAGCAGCTGAGCGACAATCAGATTGGCGATTTCATCATCAATCTCGGTGCCCAAGAGAATAATCCGGTCTTTCAGGAGGCGCGAGTAAATATCGTAGGAACGCTCTCCCCTGCTTGTTTGCTCGATGACCATAGGGATTAACATTATGTATTTTCCTCCTTTGCCGAAAAAAGTCAATGGTGGAAAAACAAGGCACGATACACTCGTGCCTTGTGGTCTTGACAGCCAGCGTCAGGGTTAGCCTACCCACTGACCAATCATGCGTTCTTCTAAGCTTATGCTGTTACTTTGCTTTCTGCAACCAGCAAATCTACTGTTTTGCGAGTTTGCACATCGCGGTACAGAGCAGCCATGCCATCTTGTGCGGAGAAGATTTTGCGCAGCTCATCTGCTGGGCGGCCGTATACGCCAGCCAGTTTATCCAGTTCTGCGTTTACGTCTTCTTCTGTTGCTTCGATGTTTTCTGCTTTGCCGATTGCTTCCAAAGTCAAGGAAGTGCGAACGCGGGATGTTGCGTCTGCACGCAATTGATCACGCAGTTGGCTCTCATCCATGCCGGAGAACTGGTAGTACAGTTCCAGCGTCATACCTTGGTATTGCAGACGTTGACCAAATTCATTAACCATTTGATCCAATTCATGCTCAACCATTACTGCTGGCAAATCGATCTCAGCGTTTTCAGCTGCTTTCAGAACGAGTTGCTCACGAACATATTGATCTTTTTCTTGCGCTGTTTTTTCTTCGAGTTTTTTCTTGGTGTCTGCTTTCAGCTCTTCCAGCGTGTCGAACTCGCTCACGTCTTTGGCAAACTCATCATCCAAAACAGGCATGTTTTTGCGCTTCAGGCTGTTCAGCTTTACTTTGAATACCGCTTCTTTACCAGCGAGGTTAGGAGAGTGGTACTCTTCAGGGAAAGTTACGGTAATTTCTTTTTCTTCGCCGATGTTCAAACCAGCCAGTTGCTCTTCGAACCCTGCGATGAAAGTACCGGAACCCAGTTCCAGAGAATAATCTTCTGCTTTACCGCCTTCAAAAGCTACTCCGTCTTGGAAGCCTTCGAAATCGATTACAGCGATATCGCCTGTTTGTGCGGCACCCTCTTCTACTGCTACGAGCTCAGCATGACGCTCTTGCATGCGCTTCAGTTCAGCGTCAACGCTCTCTTCTGTTACAGAGAAGTCTTTTTCTTCGATGGACAGACCTTTGTAGTCGCCCAGCTTCACTTCAGGCTTCACAGTTACAGTCGCTTTGAAGATCAGGTTTTTCCCTTGTTCCATTTGCGTTACGTCTACTTCTGGACGATCTACTGGCTCGATACCAGCTTCACGAACAGCTTGTCCGTATGCAGTTGGAAGCAGAATGTCAAGAGCGTCTTGGTACAAAGATTCTACACCAAAACGGGATTCGAACATTTTGCGTGGTACTTTTCCTTTGCGGAATCCTGGAACTTGAACTTTTTGAACCACTTTTTTAAACGCTTGATCCAATGCTGCGTCTACTTGCGTAGCATCTACTTCAATCGTCAGGACTCCCTGGTTATTCTCTACCTTTTCCCAATTTGCTGCCACGTAAACTTCCCCTCCTAAATCGAATAACAGAACATCGCCAGCCGCGCCATGGTATCTTCGCAGGCTCGGATGATAATATTCTAGCCATTATAACCATTCTAGTATAGCACAAATCTTTTAGTTTTCAAGAAGACCTCATTGGTCGACGAACAGAATAGTTCCCTCCCAATTGTGGAACCGGGTTGCCTGCATGATCATAAAACGCCACGGATATGTAAGTTTCTGTCGGGCTCGTTCCTGTCTCTTCTAAAAGAGCATATGTCGGTACGTGAAAACCTCGTGGCATTTGCAGGCTACCTGGATTTAGAAACAAAATGTCTCTTTCTACTCCACAGACAGGTACATGGGAGTGACCGAATACGACTACATTTGCCCCGACCTCTTCTGCACGGTAATGAAGGCGCAGAAGAGAGCCTTTCACTCCGAAAAGATGCCCGTGCGTTTGCAGGATGTGAAGGTCGCGCCATTTGGTCTCTTGCTCAGTCGGCACCTCTTGTGTCGAATCGCAATTGCCTCGGACAAGCGTCATGTTGGAAAACGGCTCGCGCTTATGGTCGACACAAAAATCGCCACAATGCAGAATTTTTTCGACATGATGTCGGTTGACGACCTGGCTTACTTCCCGAACCAAGCCGTGGCTATCGCTCATGATGAGAATTCCCATCACGCTTCACTCTCCTGTTTTCTCTCTTGTCTACTTGAGGATTGCAAGCAGTTGCTGCATGGCACGAGCGCGGTGGCTAATCTGATTCTTTTCTTCTGGCATGAGTTCGGCCATCATTTTGTCCATCGATGGGACGTAGAATACCGGATCGTAACCGAAGCCATTTGTCCCTTTTGGTTCACGCGCGATCACACCCTCACAAGCGCCAGTGGCAATGATTGGCTCTTCGCCCGGAATCACCAACGCCAACGTACAACGAAAGCGAGCTGTGCGTTCTTCTGTCGATACCTCTTCCAGCTCATTCAACAATTTACGCCAATTCTGCTCGTCTGTTGCATCCTCCCCAGCGAAGCGTGCGGAGTAAACACCCGGGCGTCCTTCCAGCGCATCTACTTCCAGACCGGAATCGTCACCGAGAGCTGGCATGTTCAAGTATGTAGAGATTTCGATTGCTTTTTTCAGCGCATTTCCTTCGAAGGTGTCCTTGTCTTCTACTACCTCAGGCACACCATCAAATTCAGCGAGGCTAATCCCTTCCCAGCCTGCATCTGCGAACAGCCTGTTGAATTCTTTCACTTTTCCTTGGTTCCGTGTTGCGAGAACGACTTTTTTTCGATTAGGCATGACTTTCCTCCGCTACCGATTGTGCAAAAGAGAGCGTAACATCAGCGAGCGCCTCTTTTTGACTGTGGATCAAGTTGTCAATGCCGACTTTTGCAAGGGAAATCATTTCTTGTAGCTGTTCAGGCGAAAACGGTGCATCCTCCCCTGTTCCTTGCAGCTCGACAAACTTTCCTTTTCCCGTCATGACGACATTCATGTCGACAATTGCTGTAGAATCCTCTTT
The DNA here is from genome assembly GCF_000010165.1 of Brevibacillus brevis NBRC 100599. Lineage (NCBI taxonomy): Bacteria > Bacillati > Bacillota > Bacilli > Caryophanales > Paenibacillaceae > Brevibacillus > Brevibacillus brevis. The sequence goes on along the minus strand of NC_012491.1, from coordinate 1,881,026 downwards.
GTAGTTGAGATCCAGCACGGCTTCCTCGCCGACTACCCCTACTGAGGTTGCTGCCAGGAAATCGTTTAGCGGAAGCTGTTTCCAGGTGCCACTATCCACCAGCTTTTGCATCGCGTCTACCATTGCCACAAACGCTCCGGTAATCGAAGCTGTCCGTGTACCTCCATCTGCCTGAATGACATCGCAATCCAGCCAAATGGTGCGTTCACCCATTGCTTCAAGGTTTACAACGGAGCGCAGAGCACGTCCGATCAGACGCTGAATCTCCATTGTTCGTCCACCGACTTTTCCTTTCGACGACTCACGCGCGTTGCGGGTCGCTGTTGCTCGGGGAAGCATGGAATACTCGGCTGTGATCCAGCCCTTCCCGCCACCACGCATAAAAGGCGGTACCCGTTCTTCCAAAGTCGCCGTACAAATCACCTTTGTGTCTCCGACTTCAATCAGGCAAGATCCTTCTGCGTGTTTAATGTAATTGCGCGTAATGGTTACTGGGCGCAATTGGTCATGGGCACGGCCATCCACTCTCATTCCAAGTTCCTCCTAAATCGCTTTGTTACACTCCGCTCATTATACCAGAGGCGGGAAACGATCTGCCACTGCACAAACGCCTCTTCCCTATTTACGTGAATTGCAAATATTCTTGTCACTTCCTTCCTCATAAAAAATTTCTTGCCGTCACTCGTCTATTTAAAATATTATCTAATTAGATATTTAATTAATTTGATGGTTGGTGAATTTACTTATGAGCTTCTTGTTTCTTTTGAAAAAGCCGAATCTGCGGCGCCTTTTAACCGCCAATTTCTTAAGCGGAATCGGAGATTGGTTTAACAGCGTTGCTGTACTTGCACTGCTGCTCGAAATAACGGGAACAGCTATCGCGGTAGGCATTACCCTCGCACTACGCACGCTGCCTCACTTGATTTTTGGTCCACTGGGCGGTCTAATGGCAGACCGTTTTGATCGAAAAAAAGTGATGGTCGCCTGTGATCTCGTTCGCGGCTTCGTTGCTCTTTCGTTTTTGCTCGTATCTGAAAAATCAGATGTATGGATGGTCTATACAGGTACTTTTTCGTTAGTTGCCTTTTCTTCCCTTTACAATCCTGCACGAATGTCCCTGCTGCCCAAAATCGTTGACCCTGAGGAATTGGCGACTGCGAATGCACTTGATCAAAGTATCTATGGAATCGTCATGGCCATCGGTTCGTTGATCGGCGGTATTTTTGTTGCACTGTGGGGAAGTGATCTCGCTTTTCTTTTCAATGCCCTCTCCTTTTTCGCCTCGGCTCTGTTTCTGGCTAGGCTGAAGGTACCCGCCTCCCCAAACGACCCCGTTTCTAACGTACAGTTGCAGCAGGCTGCTAAAGTCTCTTCCTACGGAGAGGTGATACGCGCCATCACATCCACACCGATTGTGTACGCCATCTTTTTGCTAAAAGCCGTGTGGCCAATCGGTGGGGGGATCATCAATGTCTTGATCAGTGTCTATGCTTATCAAGTGTTTGCTGCCGGTGAATGGGGAATTGGTCTGTTGTACGGTGCGATCGGAATTGGCTTCATCATCGGAGGAATACTTGCTCAGCGCTTTCAACGATACTTTTACGAAGTGGCTGCCAGCAGCTTTGCTTTGGAAGGCTTTGGAATGCTTTTGACCAGCTTTTCACCTACGATTTATGTAACGGCACTGTTTTTTGCGCTATCCACCGTGGCGGGAGGAATGGGAAACGCCAGCCTGAATACGTTGATCATGCGGCATGTCACCCCCAGCTACCATGGCAGAGTATTCGCTTTGGATGCGACGATCTCAAATATTCTGATCGGTCTGTCCATGCTCCTTGGCGGCTGGATTTTGACGATGGCTGACCCACGTATAGTCGGCTTTGTGGCAGGTCTTTTGATCACGATCCCATCACTTGGACTCGGGCCCGTTATTTGGAGAACCGTACGGGCTGGTGACAACGAACCATTGGCGAACAAAAACCACGCTCGTTAATACGGGCGTGGCTCGTTCCTTACATCTGTATGGGATTGAGTTGAACCGGGCGGCTCACTGGCTTGGTAAACGCGCCACTAGCGAGCGGTTTTCCTTCCACTAGCAGCTGCACTTGCTTGGCTCCTGTCGTCTCTGTCAATGACAAGACAAGCGATTGCAGAGCTTCTGGGCTCGCTTCCTTGCCATCGTCATACTTGAGGATGTCACTGCTCAAATTGACTGTCACCAAATCTTTTTCCTGCTTCACATTCAGAACACGTGTCGTACGCAGCAAGGAACTGAAGAGCTGAGATCCTTGTTTCGGTCCTTTGATCAACTCTTCGACCGTTGCCTTGGCGATGTCAGTTGTTTCAGGAACCAGACGAGTGACCGGGACATAATACGTACGTGTATCATCCAGCTGACCTTGGAAATAAACCGTTACGCTGGAGGTATCTCCTGGCACTGCCCCATCGCCCAGTTCGAGATTGACTCCTTGATTCCGGTCTAATAGCGTGATGGGTGTTTTGGTTGCTGGCATTTCTGTTAACAGTGTTCCGTTCACCCAAATTTGCACAGTCTTGACAGTGCTAAATTCCGTCAACGCCCGGGTGACTGCATCGACAATTTTCTTCTCGTCCTTCTCTTCGTACGTTTTGAAGTCTTTGGAAAAATCGACAGTGGCTACGCCGTTCTTGATGACAAGTCCTTTTACTTCTGTCCCTTTCGGCAAGACAGCGGAGAAGCCACCCTGGAGCATGCTCTCAACCGGTCCACCTTTTACCATGTAGCTCAATACTTGTTTGGCAGGACCGTCTGATTTCGGAAGAGTCATCGAGACAGGAACGATATATCCGTTAGCATCCTGCAAGTACACCATTCTCTCTCCAGTCTCCTGAACCACCGGTTGTGCGCCATCTTTTGCAGCATCCGGGGACGGCGTGCCGTTGGGCAAATCCACAGATACCTCTGACTGTGGTGGTGCATCAATACTAATCGTTTCCTTTTCCGGGCCAAAGAGACCGCAGCCCGACAAAAGCACTGCGCTAACTCCCAGCACGGCCGTCATTTTCCCGATGTGCCTTATCTTCATTTCCCCAGCCTCCTCCACACACTTTGTACTACCATGTATACGAGCTAGGCTTGGGTTTATGCGTTGAAAGTTTGTCTCGCCAGACAAGGTCTTCCATCAGGGCTGGACAGTTTTTTCCAGTGAGTTGTGCTGGACGTTAACTTTGCAATCCAGCCATTCTTCTGCAATGGTCCGGAATTTGTTGGCATCCCCACTCGTCACAAACAGATGCTCCGGGCGCTCTATTTGCTTGCGTTCGGCGTCCGTCGCGATTTGTAGGGACAATTCTCGCGCTGTTTCTTCTGCGGAGTTAATCAGGCGTACTCGGTCTCCCATCACTTCCGAAATAATTGGTGCTAGCAACGGATAGTGTGTACAACCCAAAATTAACGTGTCCAAATCTTCGTGCAAGAACGGGGCAAGCGTTTCTTTTACAACTCTTCTTGCTTCCTCCGTATTTGCCATGTGGCTCTCCACCAGTGGCACAAATGCGGGACAAGCCATTCCTGCGACGTACAGATCAGGCTGAATCCGCAAAAGCGCACGTTCATACGCCTTGGTACGAATGGTCGTTTCCGTCCCGATGACACCGATCCTTCCGTTTTTCGTTACTTGAACAGCCGCACGCGCCCCTGGCTCAATCACCCCGATGACGGGTAGCGGCAAATCCCCTATCGCTTCCTCCAGCACGACGGCAGTCGCAGTATTACAGGCGATCACCAATGCCTTTAACGGTGTACGCATCACATAGTCGATCATTTGAAAGCTGTAGGTACGAATCTCTTCCGGCGATTTGGAGCCATACGGACAACGGGCATTATCGCCTACATAAACAATCCGTTCTTCGGGTAGCTGACGCATGACTTCCTTCGCAACAGTTAATCCTCCCACTCCTGAATCAATAACGGCAATCGCTCGTTCTCTACTCATACTAATGTGTCTCCCCTGTTGAAATGAATATAGTACAGCATACCACTCAAACATTTGTGCTACTACCATATGCGTAGATGAAATTTCTTGTACTCCGCAAATGTCGCACCTTCTCTAGGCGCCTTTCATAATGTGGGGAGTGATGATGTGCCCACGAGGAGGAGAATCTTTTGGTAGAAGAAGCCAAGAATTTGCTGGACTGGAGCCAATGGGGGCGACAATGGATCGAGCATTTGCGAAAACATAAGACCCTCAACCGAGAACTCGAACGGCATCTGCACAAATTCGAAGAAACATTTACACGGATCGGAAGACAAGCATCCAAGCTTGATTCAACAAAAGACAGCGACGAACTCCCTACTCTCATCACTCGCGCAGAACAAGTGCAGGAGCAATTCCATCACTTTTTACGACTGGCACAGTTGAGTGAGGATGACCAACTGGAAGAAGAAGCGAAGGAACCTGTTGCGGAATCAATACATGCACAGCCAGCGATGGCAGAAGAAGTACAAGTGCCTGTTGTGCCAGAGCACGTTTCCTATCCCGGTGCACGTGAGCCAGTCCGTGCGGCACGCCCCGTGGCTGTCGGCCGACATACCCTCCCCCCGCTCCCTTATGCGTACAACGCTTTAGAGCCGTACATCGATGAAGCTACCATGCAAATCCATCACAACAAACTGCACCAAAAGTATGTAGACGATCTCAATGCAGCAGAGAGGAAGCTATCAGATGCGCGAGAAAGTGGCAACTTCGATCTCATACGCCATTGGGAGCGCGAGCTAGCCTTTAATGGGGCCGGTCATTACTTGCATACGATCTTCTGGTCATCCATGAGTCCAAATGGGGGTGGCACTCCCTCTGGTGATCTCGCAGCGGCAATCAATCGGTATTTCGGTTCGTATGACGCCTTTCAAAGACAATTTAGCCAGGCGGCAGAAAAGGTAGAAGGTCCGGGGTGGGCGATCCTCGTTTGGGCCCCGCGCGCACATCATCTGGAGATTCTTACAGCCGAAAAGCACCAGAACCTGTCACAATGGGATGTGATTCCGTTACTGGCTCTGGACGTATGGGAGCATGCCTATTTCCTGGCGTATCAAAACCAGCGAGACAAGTATGTAGAGAACTGGTGGAATATCGTCAACTGGCCCTATGTGGAAGAGCGATTCGAGCAAGCACGGAAACTGCGCTGGGAGCCGTATTAACTTGCATATCCCTTTCATTGACAAACCCCCTCCTCATCCCAAATGTCAGGAATGAGAGGGGGTTTTTGTTGGCAAAACTTATTCGCTATACGGGACAAATTCGATCTTTTGTACCTTGATCGGATTTTGGATGGGCTTTGCATTCTCATCTGTTTTCTGGGCTGCGATCTTGTCTACGACCTCCATCCCGGCAAATACATGCCCAAAAACAGTGTGACGATTGTCGAGGTAAGCTCGTCCGCCAATTTCTTTATACTTCGCTTCTGCATTCAGCGGCAGCGCCGACAAATCGAGGTACTCCTGATCTACCTTCGGGCTTTGTACAATGTAGAAATGCGTGCTATTCGTATTAGGTCCAGCGTTCCCCATGCTGAGTGCTCCTCTGAAATTGAACAGATCCCGGCTAAACTCGTCCTCAAACGACTCGCCATAAATACTCGGCAGCTCCTTGCCATCGGGCCCTTTCAAATCTCCCGCCTGAATCATGAAGTCGTTGATTACACGGTGAAATATCATATTGTTGTATTGCCCTTTTTTCGCGAGTGTTTTAAAGTTTTCCACCGCTTTTGGAGCTTTGTTCGGGAACAGTCTCAGCTTGATCACACCCGCATCTGTCGTGATCACGCATACTTCTTCGCCTTTGCGCGGCTTCTCTAACTGAATCAGCTTCACATCTGACACATCGATGCCAGAGTCCTGCCAAATGACGCCCCACGCCTTCCAGTTTACCGGGTCTGTCCCGAGTCTTGCCAAGCCGAGATAATCCGTTTTTTCAATCGCCTTGTTATCTGCGGTATACCCGACGTATTTGAATTTTACAATCGCGCGATAATTATTGAAGGCGTCCTCTTTCGTGACGGTGTACAGCTTGTCTACCTTTGCTTCGATCACCTGAATGTTTTTGTATTGCGCCAATCCTTCCATATAGGTTTTCATCGCAAAATTCGTCAAGGAGTCATCTGCTACCAGCTTTGCTACTTCAGCAGGATTGGATCGTTGCTTTACCAAGGACGCGATGAAATCATTCACTTCCTGCTTATCTCCCCCATGTGGGCGGAACTGGTTGACCTGAACTTCATTCCGATAGTCATGAATAGCGTTTGCAGCTGCCTGTTGGACAAAAGTTGGACTTAGTAACGGGATCGCAATACTTGCAACGACTGCCAAAGAAACGAGTTTTTTCATTCTTTCCGCCCCCACTAATTAGAAGATTGTTCCATAAAGACAGTATAGCTCAATCCGAGAATTGATGTCTGAAATATTTTAAAAATTCTGCTAAATAGAGCGAGAAAATCCCGTTTTTTCCATGAAATATCTCGCATCTTTTTGCACCCTTCCCCCTTTTCAGTTGTCAGATTATTCTGGGAGGATAGAAAAACTGTGAACAAGATAGGAAAGTTCCTGGCGACTCTATATAATAGGCTCTCAAGAGCGCTCTTTTTTGTTTGTTAGTTTGAATTGGGAGGTTTCATGATGAATACCAAAACTGTAGTTTATGAAGCCAGCTATCGTGATCAATTGGTAGATATTTGGTATCGTGCTGTTTGCCGTACGCACCATTTTTTGACGACAGAAGATATTGCGTTTTATAAAAACATGGTAAAAAATGAAGCACTATCTGCTGTTGAGGTATGGATGGAAATAAACGAAAAGAAAGAGCCTGTAGGCTTCATTGGGCTTGATGGAACGAAAATCGAAATGCTGTTCGTTGATCCAGAATATCACGGGAAAGGGATTGGGAGCAGATTACTCGAACATGCAGAGCGTAAGTATGGCCCGCATTTGAAAGTAGATGTCAACGAGCAAAACGAAGGGGCTCACGCTTTCTACAAACGGTATGGATTTGTGCAAACAGGACGATCTGAACTGGATGGTTCCGGAAGGCCCTTTCCTTTGCTTCATTTAGATTTAGAACGTTAATTTTCGGTTTAGCAAAAAACAAGACTGCCTCATGTAGTAGAATTCTCTACTAGCGAGACAGTCTTGCTCTACTTATGTGTCTGAAAAACTACCAAGGGCATTCACACAATGGGCCATTTTTTATGCATCCTTTTTGGCATCCTGCAAATCCACTTGCTCCGAGCTTTTGGAGTAATTTCTTGAACATTCTTATCGCCCCTTTGGTATAAATTGTATTTACAGGTATATAATACAATGATTATATGAAAATTGAAAGCATTTTCTGAAATTTCAGGAATTCATATTTTTGTCGCTTCTTCTACTGTACTCTTCTGCTGCTTCCATTTTATTAATGAACGTCCCGACCACCTTTAATACTTGAAACAAGACGACCAAAATTGCGATGACCGTCACCCATAATACCCCGAACCCAATCATCCAGCCTGTAGACATGTTCATCCCTGCCTTTTCCCTAAAATATGTTTGAACGTACTGATTTCTCCGCTAATGGCCATGAGTAGTGAGATGCATACACTCGAAAAGAAGATAGCCATAACTTCGTTGGTGATTTCGAAACTACCGGACAACAAATAATGGTCAACACTCGCCCAGCCCCCGTTCCATTGCCCCACACAGACTGCCAGACTGATGAATACGAGGTTACGCAATACGAGCTTCCACGATAAAAAATGGTTTCCCGCCATTCCGCCGCACCCGCATGAAATCTTCTTTCTTCCTTTTGCTAGATTGATACTGATCGCAAGTGTGTACACCCCTAGCAACAAAATCGCCAAGGACAGTCCCAGCGTTGTAAAAAGACCGATCAGCAAGGAAACCGCTACGGTGACTTGCAGCCCCAGATCCAGATACGTAAAGCCTTTTGACCACGAATAAGGTATGATCTGATAGGCTCGCACAATGGACAAATGCGTGCCTATATCCCTTATTTTTGAAATAAACGTACTGAGAAATAAAAACGCGAGAATCAGCCGAAACAGCAGCCCAAGCTCCTCCATAACACCCCTCCTTTGTTACGCAAACCATTTCGCCTGCATGCGGTACATACGCGAATATTCTCCGTTTGCATCCATGAGCTCATCATGATGCCCGACTTCGATCAGCTGACCTTGCTTCATGACAAAAATCCGATCCGCCATTCGTGCCGCAGCCATCCGATGGGAAATAAAAATCGCCGTCTTATTCTGGGTGAGGGCATCAAACTGCTGAAATACTTCCAGCTCTGCCTGCGGATCAAGTGCCGCCGTAGGCTCGTCCAGAATAAAAATCTCTCCTCTTCTGTATAAAGCCCGCGCCAACGCGACCTTCTGCCACTGTCCACCTGACAAGTCTTCGCCATCCTGTAGCGTCCGCCCCAAAATCGTATCGTAACCACTAGGGAGCCGACGAATAAAGGTATCTGCACCGGTTTCAACCGCTACCTGCCTCATCTGGGCGGGATTGACTTCCTGCGTCACTCTCCCAATGGTGATGTTCTCTCCAGCAGTGAAGTTGTACCGTATGAAGTCTTGGAAAATGACCGTGATATTTCGTTGCAGGTCGGAAATATCGAGCTCACGAATCGACTGATTGTCGAACAGAATATTTCCTGAATGGATCGGATAAAGCCCCATCAGGCATTTGACGAGCGTCGTTTTTCCAGAGCCATTATCGCCAACAATCGCAATACGCTCCCCCCGCTTGATCGTAAAGGAAACTTCATCGATCACATTGCGCTCCATTTTGGGATAGCAAAACGAAACCCGATCAAATGTAATACCAGATTGCAGCTTGGTCGGAAACTCCGCTTTGCCAGTGAGCTGCGGAATCGTTTTATCCTCGTATTCCAGAAAGTCAAACAGATCAGCGATGTACAAGCATCTGTTGACGATATGTGCGAGGTTAAAGGTCATTTGCGAAAGCAGCTGCTGCGTATTCTGTACCGCTTGTGCAATCGCTACAAAATCCCCTACCATCAGGGCACTTGCACGAAGCAGCGATACGACCAATCCCAAGCAGCCAATATACATCGAGGAGGTAAAGATCCCTGAGAGAATCAGTGCTTTTTCTCTGCGGTGGAGCAGACGAAGTACCTCTTTCATATTTTTCAAAAACAGGCGAGACCATCTGCCTAGCAAAAAGTCCTTGAGCTGAAACAGTCGGACCTCTTTGGAGCTGTCGCGCTCATTCAGGATCGAGCTGATGTAGGCAGCTTCTCGAATTTCCGGCGTCTGTAGCCTTGCGAGATAGTATTCCGACATCCCAAATTTGATTTGGACAATTAACAGCGGGATCACGGCCAGCAAGCTCATCACAGCTAATCCCCAGTGAATGCTAAACAAAAATACCGCAAACGAAATCAGAGTAATCAGATTTTTACCGAGATCCAATACCCTTTCCAGAGGGTCCAGGAAGCGTTCCCCCATTGCTTCTGCCCGAATGCGGTGATGATGATTGTAAAATTCCGGATCATCGAAATAGGAGAGCGGAACAGATGCTGCTTTCTTTGCTACCATATGCTCCAAATGATATTCCAGTCGTTGCTCCGTATGGGCATTGAGAACACGCAAGACCGTTTCCAACGCATTCGTCACCAACGTCACGGAAAACAATCCCGCAAGCAGCCAAAGCAATGGCTGGTAATCATCTGTTTGGTCCAGCGCAATGGCTGTAACCTCGTTCACCATTTCTTTCATAATCCAGATCGTAGCCAACGGGGAAAATGCCAGGATGATTCTGAGAGCAATGGAACAAATGAGCCATAGCTTGCCATGTGTCCAAATCAATCGAACGGTTTTTGCAAAATAGGAGCGAATCATGCTGGTTCACCTGCTAGCGCCAGGAGCTTCTTTTTGGTATCCACTGCGGTTATCGGCTTGGCACGAATGACGTCCTGCTCATCGATTACGAAAACGCTGGGGAAATGGTTGATCTTGTATGCTTCCAGCATGGGTTCGTTGCCGATCAATACTGGTATGCCGGATATGTTATTTTCTTGTAGCCATTGGGAAGTGGATATGTGCTCGGATTCTGTCGAGATGATAACGGATGCATCTGTGAGTACCCTTCCCTCGGATAATAGTTCGTGCACATGATTGGCACAGTGCCCGCAGCCTGTATGCGTGAAGTTTACGATGAGTGGGCGGGGCAGGTGATTTAGTTGTTGCTCTAGACCGTTTAGTGTGCGGAAAGGTAGCGATTGTAGTTTGGTGCCGATTGCTGGTCCGGTTTCTGGGATGAATGGGTGGAAGTGATGGACCTGATCTTGTGTTTGTTTTAGTAGGGTGAGGAGTTTTGCCAGTATGAAGGCAAAGATAAGTAGAAAGATCATGTTTATGGCTATGAGCAAATCTATCGATCTCCTTTCGTGCGACTCGAGATATGCGAGAGGCGTGACGTGTTTTTACAGAGAAAATACCATAATATTCAAGTTTTGTCATTGTTTTATGGTTCGAATGTGTTTATTGGTAGAAAAAGTTTTGTCGTTACATTAGATCAGTTTGGTTTCGGACAAATTCCGATTCTTTACTGACTCTCTCACTTTCAGTAGTCGTTCTATCCATAGTTATAGTGGCAATCCTTGTTCTATCACCACCTGGCGAAACACACTCTTCTACTAATGTGATAGAATTGGAAAAACTAAGTGAAAGCGAAGATAACAAAAAATCTGGTCAATGTAACGAAATTGCGTTATTTAGATTGTATAATTCAAGCATTAATGTGATTACAAAAGAAATGTCGAAATTTTCATACGGGTACTTGGGTGAAGGATGGGTTCATTCGGCACTGGATAGCCCCCAAAAAAAGGAAAAGCCATAGAAGGAAATGGATTCCCTATATGGCTTTCCAAACTATTGACTTGCTTCAATGATACTACTTTCTCTTTTTAATGTTGTTTTATTGAAATAGAATGATTGACCTGTTTGTTTATCTAAGTTTTCCGCCATGGTGGTTACCTCACAACTAAGTGAAATGTACCGTGCCATCCATAGTGAAATGTCGAACATCTGGTCATTAAATACTTCTTGGAATGAATCAGTAGTAGTTACTCCAAGGAAGTATTGATAATCAGGCCACTTTTCACTATCATGTATGCTTCTTAATTCAACCTCAAAGCCTAAAACCTCATAGTAACCCACTAAATCATAAGGTTCATCCTCCATATTTTCATATCTTATTTCAGGTATATTTAGTCCTTTTTCTATTTTTGAGCCTAAGTCTTGTAATGAACCTTCGTATTGAATGAATACCTTTGAATAAGCACCATATACTTTGTCAGCCATTTGCATGTTCGCCTCCTCCTATTTACTTGATGGCTTAAATTTAATTGAGAAACCCTGTTTATTCGGTTTAAGCCCTTCAAATCCTGGCGTCTCTGAGAGGATTTTTCTAAATTCGGGATTAGCTTTTAGACCATTACCAAATTTCTCGTACAAAATATCACTTTCTATATAATAATCAATATCATACTTACTCATATCAATAGGTTGGCCAAACGTCGGTTTGCTCTGATTCCCAACAGTGCCAGTCTTAAATGAACCAGTATAACCCGCCTTGAGATTAGGGTCAATTGCTCTAAATTGTGGGAGTAGATGTTTTTCAGCAAGTTCATCTAATTTCGTATGAAGCTCAATAAGTTTGGGACTAAGAATATTCGTCCCTTTAGACAATTTCCCTGCGTTTTTGGAAACTCCGAATGAGCCACTACCATTAATTGAGTCAGGCATCCCAATTCTTTCACGGTGTAATTGACCAGCATACATAGCAATTGTATTTTTTACAGAATTAGTACCACGCAATTCTTCTACCATTCCATATGCGTCTCGACCGTACCAATCTACATAAAAATCCCAATCGATTTCTTTACTACCATGAATCCGTCTTACTCCTTCTTTATCGTAGTAGTAGTAATTTCCTCCTGGCGAAAATTCTGATTGTATTACCTGTTGGTGTCCACTAGGATCAATATACTTTAAAGGATTACTGCTCACGTACGTATACCTGTTAAGCGTCAGCGGATTATCCACTTGCCCTTTATACGTATCCTCCGATATAAACCGCCCTATCTTCGGATCATAATACCGGGCCCGCAAATAATAGAATCCGCTCTCTTTGTCAAACATCTCCCCCGCATACATAAACGGATTGGAAATCGTCTCTTTGACCTTATCCGCAATCAAATTGCCCCAGATGTCGTAGTCGTACGTATTCAGAACATTCCCATTAGGAGCTTTGATTTTGACAACATCACCGTGGCTGTTGTAATAGTAGGTACCTTCAAGATTCGACGCATAGTCTTTTCGCCAAATCAACTGGTTACCAAACACATTCCGCGCCTTGACCCTGCCATCCTGCGTCAGCTCTTCAATCACTTGCCCATCCAAATAGACGTAGTGAGTCGTATCCGTTACGCTACCCGTTTGTTGCTTCGTCGCTCGAAGTCCACCTGGATAATACGTGTATGTCGTTGTCCCTTTCCCATCCTTGTACTCCTGCAAACGATTAAACAAATCATGCTTCATTTCATAGGAGCCCAGGATATCTACCGGAGCATTGGCATACACTTGACGGTTGCCGCGCTTGTCATAAGCGTATTGCTTGACGTTTCCCTCGACCGATTCTTCCTTGATCCGGGAAAGCTTGTCGTACACAAACAATCCATAATTCGTACCGGAACGCTTTTGACTGGTGATATTTCCAAACAGATCGTAGCCATTCGTCTCATTCCAGCCGTCTGCGTGATTCAAGGCTGTTTTTTCACCAAATGAGCTGACCGACTGCTGCATCGCTTTCGGTTGTCCCGGATACGATACTTCATTGGTTTCTCCTGAGTTACTGATATCGTACGTGTACGTGGTTGTTCCAACGCCCGGGATGGCCACCGAGTTTAATCGGTTCGCGTTGTCATAGGTGTATCCGACACTTAGAGATGGGGCTGAACCAGATACCGCCCCCCTTGCCGGGTATACGAGTGTATCTATCATATCGTCGTTGTCGGAATACAGAAGCTGGTAATCCTTGTCCATCATCGTTTGGCGATTCTTTCGATGGAATCCATCGTAGCCATAGCTAATAGAGTTTCCGGTGTGATTATTTTCACTCAGAAGCAGGCCAGATTGTGGATCATACATCCGGTCTTCATAGAAAGAAGCGCCGGAAGAAACTTTCTTCAACTCATGGAAAGGCGTGTAGTCGTAGTTGAATGTGACGCCGTTTTTGTCCTTGTAGCTCTTTACAAGACCGCTTTTTTCGTAGGTGTACGTCTCCGCTTTTGTCTCCGGATTCTTCTCCGAGAGCTTCCACGACAAACTATTGTAGGTATACTCAGCGGTAGTCGTCCCGTTCTCCAATACACTGGTGAGATTGCCTAGCCCATCGTACCCGTATACATTTACGTTATTTTCAGGGTCCTGCAAATAAACCAGGTTGTCGCTATGGTCGAAGCGCATACTCCACGCTTGGGAAGTTTTGCCGTCTGAGATTTCTTTATTGGTTACTTTCCCGAATCGATCCGTCTGGTAGTTCGTCACGCGATGGTGACTGCCGCTTTGCGTAGTCTCCTCCGTGCTCTCCACTTTTCCATACAAATCACGGTAGGTGGTCGCGATATAGCCATTCGGAGAGAGCGTTTGTTCCGTCAGACGGGGTAAGTATCTTGTTCCATCCGAGTAGGCATTGTTTCGATGGTTCTTAGTGGTTCCTAAGGAATTCGTCGTTTGGTACACAAAACCGTCCCAGTCATACAGGTACGAGGTGCTTTGCTCCTGCTTCCCGTAAGGAACCGTGCGACTAATCTCCATACCATCTGGCGTAAACTCGTTTTCTACCAAAGGCCGCTTCGCACCAGTCGTGCCCACCTGCTCTTGATAGGCGGGATCTCCATACGGGGTGTAGTAAGTGATGAGCTTTGATTGATCCGGGGCGATTTTCTCCACGATGCCCGGTCCATCTGTACTAGATCCAGAGGCTTCGCCGTCCCGATACACATACGTAATGGTCCGTTTTGCGCCTTGATTGTGAAAAGTCTCGGATAACGGTCGGCCTAACTCATCGTAATCGTATGTAGCTTTGCTTCCGTTCGGATAGGTCTGGCTTTTGATTTGGCCTTTGTCATCGATGTCGTAGGAAAAATTCAATACATCCGATTTACCGCTTTCCAGCTCAACACCTGCGAGTGCGATTTGTGTTGGCTGAACGCCATATTGATCATAGGCGGTAAAGGTCTGCGTCCTTGTCTTTCCTCCGCCAAAGTTCTCTGTAATCGAATAGAGCTGGTTATTGGTGTACTCATATGTCCGTTCGATTGATTGGCTCTTGTGATTATTGATCAAATTGGCAGGGAACGAGTTGATCTCCGTTTCCTTCCGAAGCAAATATTGATTGTTATACTCGAATGTCGTATTCGAATAATACGGATCGCCTGAGGCGGAGGTTGATTGCGTTCTGGCGGCCTTCAATACAGAGAAGGTCCGGAAGCCCCATGGATTTACCCCTTCTGCATCATATGTCCATGTACTTACAATCCCGTCCGGTGCAATCTGCTTAGTTAGCTGTCCGTAATCGTTATATTCCAAATACGTCTCTTGAGCGTAATTGTTGATCTTCGCCGCATACCGTGAGCGATTGGAAAGGTTCGGGTCTTTCAAGTAGGAATTGTAAACATCTAGATCGCTCACCGCCGATGTCGGTTCCAGGAAAACGTATTGATACGTCGGCTTGGTGTTCCGGCCGGAGTAGGCATAGGTTGTGTACGTAGTTGGATTGTACTCGACCCGATACTTCGCGCCAGATACATTTGTACCGCCTTTGCTCACGCCTGTTGTCTTCTCGCTTCGCAACAACGTATTTCCGTCTTGATTGACCTTGTAAATGGAATTCTTCGTATAACGGGAAGCCTCAGATTCTGTGACTTGGATGGTATCCCCATGTCGATCCCCAAAATTCTTCAATCGAGGCAGTTGTTCCTTTGGTACCTTCCATATCTCGCGGAGGTTGTCGTTATTGGCATAACTCTTTTCCAGCTTATACGTATTGGTTCCTTTTGGCGTTTTCTGCGTATAGCTGTACGATACTTTATTAACAGGATGATAAGCTACATAGCTCAGTGCATACTTGTCTTGAAAAATCCGTACGAGACCGTCATTGAACGTCGTTTGACCTAGTTGATAGGGACGATATTCGTAGTTGATTTTTAATCCTTGCAACGGATAGGAAACTTCTTGCATGAGCAAGTAATCGATTTCCTTACGTTTCTTTGTATCCGATTCCCAATACTTTGCTGAATCTTGAAGGCTTTGATCAGTTGGGAGCTTGTCCAGTGTGTATTCTTTGTTCAAATTGAAATAAGCAATACCCTTGGTAGTAGGATTATGATAGGAGTAATTTGCTACTGTATAAGAACCGCTTCCACTCCCTGCTGTCGGCAAGACTTCTACTCGAACGAGCTGAAAGTAACCGTTCAATGCTAGCTTTCGTTCAAAGTGGTAGCGAATGTGCTTGAGCACGGTAGTCTCTGATTTGTCTTTATAGACTATCAAGTCTTGCGTGGTGTCGTTTTGCTTTCGTTTTAGCACCACATAGCGGCCGACACTGTCTTCGATGCTGACTGGCTCTCCGTCGCTGTTCAGGTTGTACTTGATTGTATCCCCATAAATATTGGATTTGACGACCGTTCCTAGCTTTACATCGAATTCATACTTCAGATTACGGTAATGCAGTGTGTATTTCCGATTCACGTCGTCCGTGATGAACATGATGTCTTTATATGGATAATTCACGAACTTGTTGAACCGGTATTCTAAAGATGTCCCGTCCTCTAAGCTAATGTAATAACGATTCGCCGTTGGACTCTTGTCTACCTTAGTGGAGTAAATTTGCTGGCCTGGATTATAGGGGTCGTCCCTTACCGTGGCTGCCTGCTCACGCGTGACGATATCCAGTCTCGGCATATTAAAATCCCAGCCGGTTGCAAATTTCTCATTGGCCTTCAGGGCTTCATTCTTGTCTAGATCATCGTCCCAGCTTGGTGCACTGATTTTACTGCTCATGGAGTGGTATCTGCGTTTTATATCCAGATCCAGTCCATGCCTTCCTGATAAGTAGAGATCTTGCTCGACCAAGTTTGCAGAGCGATATACATCATCTACGGATTGCTCTGTTTTTGAACGAGCAAAGCGAAACTCCTGATCTTTTTCCGTGTAGAGAACTTCTGGAGGAGTTGTATTCACTGCTTGAATGTCGAGTGTTTCTTCCAGACTCTTGATTTCATTTACTTTCGATTGCACGAGGGGTGTAAGGCGATTTAAGAGGGCCTTATTTTCCTGACTGAAATGATCGAATTGAGAAATGAGCTGGTCACTGGAAAAAGTTTTGACTTCTGCTTGTTCTTCAGTTGAAAGCAGCTGCAATAGATCTGAGTAGAAATAGGCAGCGTACTTTAGTAAGGTTCGGTCGAATGTTTGGTGGATTTCTATTGCTGTGTTAGCATCCAGCTGGGTCCATGTAAGAGAAGAGACATCCTCTGCGTTATACTGTGTTGGATCATTCTCCCCTTTACGTGATGAAGGAGCGGTGTTCTGCTCATCTATGGATTGTTGAATTTCTTTTACTGTCGCATTTGGGGTGACTGCTTCAGTATTTGGTGTTTCATCTGAGATTGATATCTGTGCAGGTTCATTCGCCAGCAAGGTTCCAAGTGGTATAAGCGTTGTGGAAAGTGAAATGCATAGCAGATAGGTTAAGAGTGATTTTATGGAAAGGAGTTTCATAATGCCTCCATAAGGGATTATTCTGCCCCCCTTGTAGAAGGGGGGCTTAATGGAAATAAATAAGATATTTATGGAACAATATTGACTTGAATAGGTATATTACTATTCGTGGTTGTACCATTTCCTAGTTGCCCAGAGGTACCCAGGCCCCATGCATAAACGGTTCCATCTTTTTTCAGTGCCAGAGTATGATACGAATAAGACCCACTTGCTATTTCAACAATATCAACTAAACTAGGCACTTCGACTGGTGCATTTCGCTGCGTGGTAGTTCCGTCTCCTACTTGTCCATAAGTATTGCCTCCCCAAGCGTATACTTTCCCCTCTACGTCTAGCGCCAGACTATGATGAAATCCTGCCGCTACTGAGACAATATTCGACAAATTACTAACTTTCGTTGGGACGTCCTTCGAGCCTGTATTGTTAATGCCTAACTGACCATACCCATTCCACCCCCAGGACCATACCGTACCGTCTTTTTTTACTGTAAGATTGTGTGCACCTGCCGCAGCAATCGCCCTTACATCTGTTAAACTTTCTACTCTCGTTGGCAAATTGGTACTATTACTTCCCCAAATCCAAACCGTTCCATCTTTCTTCAGGGCTAGCCCATGAGCATCCCCAGCAGCAATATCAATCACATCTGTTAGTCCAACTGCTTGTACAGGTTTAGAAATATTTGAGGATGTAGTTGTGTTGTTGCCTAATTGACCTTTGCCATTCCATCCCCACCCCCAAACTGTACCATCACTTTTTAATGCTAAACTATGCGAAGATCCAGCTGCAATTTTTGTAACACCCGTAAGTCCTTTTACCAATACAGGTTCATTTCTTTGTTCAAACGTACCATCTCCCAATTGACCGTTCCCATTGTTTCCCCATGCCCAAACTGTACCGTCACTCCTTAGGATCAAGGAATGACTACCACCCGCTGCACTGCTTATTACATTTCCTGCTGCAAAAGTTGTCTCTTGTGACAAGATCAGAATTGAAAACATCGCCAGGAAAATATTCCTAATTCTATTTGCAATTTTGTTCATATACATACACTCCATCTATTTTTGGTTTCTTACAGGAACATTGCTATCTTGAGTCGTTCCATCCCCTAACTGCCCATTTTCATTTTTCCCCCATACCCACACAGTTCCATCCGCTTCAACCATCAGCGAGTGAGCGCCTCCCGCTGACAAACTGTTCGATTTGTTACCTTTCTCATATACCTGCACAGGAACCGTGATCGTTTTATCATAATAAGTGGCTGTGATTTCTGTTTTCCCTACTCCTACTGCTGTAAGCAAACCTGACTCATTAATCGTCGCTATTGCCGGATCACTACTAGCGTAAATGACTTGGCTTGTGACTGTCTGCGTATCGTTATTTGCATAAGTTGCTCTGATCTCAAGTTGCTGGCTATCTAGCATTGACAGCAGCAATGTACTCGGCGTGGCTTCCAGTTGTTTTACCGAGAGAGCCACCTTACTCTCTACCGGCGAAATCTTACTCTGGGTCGTTCCATCCCCCAACTGCCCATTTTCGTTTTTCCCCCAGGCCAATACAGTTCCTTCCTCTTTCACAACCAGTGTATGAGCGCCTCCCGCTGACAAGCGCTTCGCTTTTATTTGTTTCTCAATAACCCGCACAGAAACCGCAATCGTTTTGTCGTAATAGGTAATCGTAATCGTTGTTTTTCCTGCTCCCACTGCTGTAATTAAACCTGCTTTATCAACCATCACAATAGCAGGATCATTACTGGAGTAAGTAGCTTGACTTGTTACTTCCTGCGTAATGTTATTCGCATAGGTTGCTCTAATCTCCAATTGCTGGCTGTCAAGCATCGATAGCAGCACTTCACTAGGTGTGGTTTCCAGTTGCTGTACCGAGAGAATCGTTTTACTTTCTATTGGCAACATCTGATTTTCGATCGAACCGTCTCCCAACTGCCCATTCGCGTTTTTCCCCCAGGCCCATACGGTTCCATCTTCTTTCACCATCAGTGTGTGAGAAACGCCTGCTGACAATCTTTTCGATTTGGGTTCTTTCTCAATTACCTGGACAGGAACCGTAATCGTACTTCCATAGTAAGTGACCATAATCGTTGTTTTCCCTGCGGCTACTGCTGTAATTACACCTGATTTATCAATCGTCACCACAGCTGGATCGTTACTCACGTACGTGGCTTGACTTGTTACTTCCTGTGTAATGTTATTCGCGTAGGTTGCCCTGATCACAAGTTTCTGGCTATCTAGCATTGATAGCAGCACTACATCCGGTGTGGCTTCAAGTTGCTGTACCGAGAGAGTCGCTTTGCTTTCAACTGGGGTAGGTTGATCTTGGGTTGTTCTATCCCCCAACTGTCCATCATTGTTTTTCCCCCAAGCCCATATGGTTCCATCCTCTTTGACCATCAGCGAGTGAGCACCTCCGGCTGACAAGTGCTCTATCTTGCTTTCCACATTCACTACACGAACCATTACACTTATGGTTTTTCCTGAATGAGCAATGGTGATCGAGGTACTTCCCACTTTTAAACCTGTTAACAGTCCATCGGTAGTAACAGAAGCAATGGCTTGATCTTCCAATGTATACGAAGCTTTATTCGTTATATCAACTTCTGTACCATCCATAAAAACTACTTTTACAAGCAACTGATTTGTACCGTTCTCTAGCATTGTTATCTTTTCTGGTAGAACTTTGATGCTTTGAATTACGTTCTCAGCAGTAACAACAACAGGCATAACCACACTCGCTCCCCCAAAGGAAACAGTGATGTTCGTACTACCTGCCCTAACAGCCGTAACCACTCCGTTCGAATCAACGGTCACCACTGTGGCATCTCCTGGCAAGTAGACTGCTTGCCCCGAAACATCCATGTTCTTGCCATCCTTATAGGTCGCTGTTACTTGTAGCTGCTGAGTCTTCCCAACCAACATGTTCAGACTAACTGGTGTAACAGACAAGCTCTGCACAGGCTCTTGCGTCTCTGTAACCTGAACAGGAACTGTAACGGTTTTCCCACCAAAAGATACTGTTACAGTAGCTGATCCGGCTGCCATCCCTGTAACGAAGCCACTTGCTCCAACACTGGCAATAGCAGGTTGCGAACTCTGATAAGTCGCCTGATTCGTTACAATCGTTTGGCTGTTATCACTGTAGGTCGCCTTCACTTCCAACTGCTGGTTGGCTCCTTTGCCAATGCTTACTGTCGCTGGCGTAACAGCCAAAGACACGAGAGAGATGGCATTTCCTGAAACCGTAACAGGAATGATCGTACTTTGCCCACCGTAGCTTACCGTGACTTGCGTAGCTCCTGGCGAAAGTGCTGTTATCAGTCCACCACTATCCACTGATGCAACATTGGCATTACTACTTGAATACACGGCTTGCTTTGAAATATTTTCTTCGGCCCCGTTTGAGTAAGTGGCCGTTACACTAAGCTGTTGAGTACCACCTGCAACCAACGACACTTGCACTGGGGTTCCTTTTATTTCCTGAATGGTAGCCCCTTGAACAGTTATCTGGCTGGATGCGTTTTTACCATCATAAGAAACGGTAATCGTCGCTGTTCCTGCTTTGATACCCGTTACGACACCTTGGCTGCTTACTTGCGCAACAGATGGATTCGAGGTGTCAAAGCTGGCAACGCTGCTGATATCTTTGCTGTTACCGTCTGAGTAATAAGCGGATGCGTACAAGCGTTGGATTTGGCCTTCTGTTATCGTTGATTGTCCTGGTGTAAGACTGATCGATGTCAAATGAACGGATGGTGCATCAACGGTAATGGTAAAAGTCTTCGACTGCCCTCCGAAATACAACCTGGCCTTCGTCGTCCCGCCGTTCACCGCATACACAATCCCCTTGTTGATATAGGCAACCGAAGGATCCTCCACGACATATACAGCCTGCGCGCTTACATCTACCTGACTCCCGTTGTCCAACGTTGCCATGACCTTGATCGATTTGGAGTTACCGAGTGATACATCCACCTTCTCCAGATCAAGACTTAAGGCTTTGGCTTTCTGTGGTGTAGATGCGTTTTGCTTTACACTTTTTGTGATATTTCCGTTCTCGTCATGATAAAAAATGACGCTTTCGACTCCGTTTTCTTTGATCGCCTTGATTCGATTGTTTTGATCGTATACATACTCGTAAACCGTTCCCCCAGCCGCTGGAGCAAAAACTGTAAATAATACATTGACTGGATTACTTTCTGTATTGGTCAGCTTAATCGTATAGGCACCTGCTGCCAAATCATAAATGACTTCAGCTGCACTTGGCTTCTCCCTCGGTGACACTTGAACCCCATTGGAATAGACCGTTACAGCAGGATACTTCTGACTTGGATTTTTCAATTGCGTAACCATGCGATACTTTCCAGGAATGATAGCATTCATGGCGATTTCTACCGTTTGTCCACCTGGAATCGTGATATCGTTTGGCTGATTAAAAACAAAGGCATCGCCTCCTGGCTTTGCCAGAAGCGTAGCGTAAAACGTACTTTTTCCTACAATCTTCACATAATATGTTTTTCCGGCAGCAAAAACTGGATTCACTCTACCATTACTTCCTGAAGAGATCTCCTCATGGTCCAGCAAGCCCGCCCCTTTATAAACGGATATATTCGCATCTGCCGCTAATCCCGAGTCGTTATTTAACGTGAACTGATAAACTCCGCTCGTTTTCGCCGTGATTTTAAAGTATTTTGGCCGATTAACAGGAAAATCCATTCGTATCGGGTTATACTCTACCAACA
The DNA here is from genome assembly GCF_000010165.1 of Brevibacillus brevis NBRC 100599. Taxonomy (NCBI): domain Bacteria; kingdom Bacillati; phylum Bacillota; class Bacilli; order Caryophanales; family Paenibacillaceae; genus Brevibacillus; species Brevibacillus brevis. The sequence goes on along the minus strand of NC_012491.1, from coordinate 1,859,437 downwards.
GATTAAAATTGCCTTCTGCTGGTTTCGTTTGGACAGTGTAGGGGCTGCTGCTATAGCTGCTAGTACCTGATGAATTGTACGCCCAAAGTATGATTGTATAAGCGCGATCCGGTTGTAGGCCCGTGATGGTATAAGTGGATACGTTGCCTACCCGTTTGATCCCGCCGCCATCTACTTGAATGCCGTAGTCTGTTGCGCCTGCGACAGGACTCCAAAATACTTTAAGGGAATTCGTTTCTGCCTCTACTTTAATAATATTTGGGGCATCCGGTTTCTTCTCGATAGTCAAGCTTCCGGGATAAACCGCTACAAAACCGCCGCGATTGGATACTTCGATGTTCGGATAGGTGCCTTCTCCAAGATCCCTTCCCCTCCAGCTAAGGCTCCACTGACCTGAGCTACCAGTAGTAGTAAATTCCTTCGGATTTTTAAGACGATTCATCCTTCCAGATATGACATCGCCTGCTTGAAGATGGGTATAGACCCCTTCCAGAGTAAAGGTCTCATCAATGTCCATGACCCTCTTTGCCCCAGGGGTATAAATAACGATCTTCGGGAGTGCTTCTACCAATGGGGATGAGTAATTCGTTGGTGTAGTCCATGCACCACGATTATCCTGAGCTTGAACCGTCCAGTAAACGGTTTGATATAACATTTCTTTTGTGATGGGGAAAAAATATCTGCCGGACGCATTCCCATTTTGACTCGATTCGGAAATCGTCTCTTCTTTCTCACCAAGCTCGTTTCCGCCTGGTGTCAGTCCCACTCTTAATTTTGTTGATACGATTTTGTCTGAAACATCATTATCTCTAAGCGAATAATTAATTAACCCTGTTCGTCCACTATCCATGATGGAAAACTCTGTATTTACGACGACAGGTGCTTGATTCGTAGCTAATAGATAGAACTCCAATTTAGCGGTACTGCCTTCAAGGAGTTTCGGGGCATCGCTCTTCATTACCGCCTTTAGGCGCACATCAATGAGTGCGTTTTTTTGTATATAGCTTGTATCAAATACATAAGAACGGGCTGTACCTGTTAATTTCTCCCGTTTTACAGAAGTGACATGCCCGCCCTCGCTGATATAAATGATTAATTCTTGCGAGGCTATATAACTTGGATACCCTTTACCGTTGTAGTAGTCCCAATCCAACGTAATCGACTGCCCTTTTGGTATTTCTGCTCGATCTTTCGGATATTTCCAATTCGCAGAAATGGTTATCGGGTCCTTTTCAGCTTGCGCTCTCATATCCACGCTAATATCGACTTTTTCGACGAGAGATTTACTGGATTTCTGATCGACTGCCCAGACACGAAGTGAGTAGAGATGATCTGGTTTCAAATTTCGGATGGGCAAGTTGTACGAAAATTCATTTGCGCTCTCGGACGCCGTAAAACGAGTCAGTTCATGAGGATCTTCTTCATCTAGCTGATACCAAATATGAACTTGGTCTCCGATGTTCGGATCCATCGCAATACCTGATATGGTGATGACATCCTCTGAATTAACAGTAGTGACAGCCTTCCCTACCACTGGTGAGATCAAATAAACTTGGGGAGCAGAATTATCGTTCACCTCGGTCGTTATGTAGGTGATTTCAGGTGTCCATTTGAGAAGATCCCCAACGTTGTTTTCTTTCTGGTTGACTTGAAAAATCAGTGCGTCTCCTTCTTCAATCGAAAGCTCCTCCTGAAGTTCCACACCAATCTCATCGTTAAAGTCAATCGATTGCCAGCCAGAGGAAGGCCAAATTTGGACATCGTTTTTCAGTAATCGGACGTTGACTCCGTCTCCCTCTTCCACTTGAATTTTGGAAATCCAACCGCTAACATGAATTCGTCCAGAACGCGGTGCCTTCCATTTCAGGACTGGATCTGAGCTCCCGATTTTTATCCACGTATTTCCGATTGCCGTCTCGTTTTGATTACTCTTCCATTCCTCGGCAGCTTTGTCCCACTCCAAGTCCGTGAAGCGATCTCCGCTTACCTCCTGATAGGACCAATTGTTCTGTCCTTGTTGATTAGAAAATTGCAGCCAAAAAGCATACGTGTCATGTATGGGTTCAACAATCGTGATCGTCTTCTCCATACTGGTTTGCTTCCCGTCTTTTTCTGTGATCAGCACCTGTAATTGGTGTTCCCCTACTTGCATCTGTTCAACTTCCAACAGATAGGAGAAACCTGGTTTTAGAGGTGATGCGTCTGGGTATTTGCGCTTCATATCTGGTCGTTCAAGCCCATATTTCGCCTCGCCCAGCTTATCTCCATCCATCAAAACCTCGATTTTCTCCACTTCACCAGAAGAAACGAACCATCCCGTTATGTTGTAATTCCTACTGATGAGTTCGTTATCTTGCGGGGTGTCAATGGCGCCCCCTGTTACCAAGACGTCGCCTTTTACAGTGATAGGGTATTGCTTCACGATGCCAGCATAAGACACGGTAAGAACTGCACTTCCTGATGAGAGACCTGTTAGTAATCCTGTTGCATCTATTTTGGCGATAGATGGATTATCGATCGTGTAGGTCGCTTCTCCCGTTACATCCTTGGTACTCTTATCTCGATAAGATGCAACGACCGTGAATGCTACGCTCTTGTCTTTTTCTAAAGTAACTTCGGAATAATTAGCTGTGATTCCCGTAACGGGACCAATTATGATGTTACTTTCCAGCACGAGACTCTCCGCGCCCGCTTTATCCGTTACTTTTATGGTCAGTTTGTGATTCCCTTCCGCAAACAAGGACGTATCCAGTAGATATTGAAAACCAGCATTTGCATTCTGGTAGAGTGGATACATGGCGAAAATATCTGGACGAGGTCCGCCATAAACAGCGGTTCCTTGTAATTGTCCATCCACCAAAACCTCGATTTTGGCCACACCGCTTGGGTCCAGAATCCATCCCTGTATGGTTGTAGTTCCACCAATAACTGTGCCTTCTTTAGGGATGTCCATTTGCCCTTTGGCAACAAGCGAGCCTGATTCTGATTCTGTGACAACAACTGGAATTACTAATGACTGATTCCCGTAATTTACATGAATCTTTGTCATTCCAACCTTCAGACCTGTAACGACTCCCAGTGGACTGACATAAACGACATTCGGATCCTCTACTGTATAAACAGCTTCCCCTGTAATGTCCTTTGGATTTTGCCCTTCAAAACTGGCCGTAATCTGCAGTTTCTGCATAGCGTCTTTTGCTACGCTCATGTTTGGTTCTGTATTTTGCAGACTAATGGCTTGAGCAACTTTTCCAATCACGAAATTTTTTTCTGGTAGTGGATGTTGCTTTCCTTCGCTATCCGTTGCGATCACAGAAACGGTATGATTACCCGGTTGTAGTTCGTTCAGATCAACGGTATAGCTGTATCCTGCTTGCGTATTTGTATATTCCGGATGAAGTAGGGCAATATCAGGTCGAGCAATGCCCGATTTTGCTTTCCCATGCTCGATACCGTCAATGACAACCCGATAGTCTGAGATAGCAGAAGGATGTAAAAACCAGCCTGAAATCGTATAGGTGCCATTGACAGTAGCGCCATTGACAGGCGTTTCTATCTCTCCCAAAGTTTTAAGTGCTTCCGCTTCCGTAACGGTAATAGGAATGCTGATACTTTGATCCCCATATTTTACGGCGAGACTGGTACTTCCTTGGGCTAGAGCCGTGACCAAGCCATCTGTGCTCACCTTTGCTACGGAAGAATTCTCTATGTTGTATAGGGACAGCTTGGTTACATCCTGACTACTCTGATCCTCTAGTACCGCCATGACAGTTATTTGATGCGTTTTTCCTTGAGGAACGGTTACCTCTGTAACGTTTGCCTTTAATCCGATTGCTGGTAGCAAGGTAACGACTTGAATCGTTCTGTTCCCCAGCATTACCTGATTTCCACCCTTGCCTGTTCCTCTGACAGAAAGAGTATGTGTGCCTTCCCGCAATTTTCCTGTATCGAGATTATAGTGGAACCCTACGTTTCCATCCGGTTTAGAAGCATCCATAATTTCTATTTCCGGACGAGAAATGCCATAGGTTGCTTCACCACTTACGGCTCCATCGACCAGTACTTCAATCTTTTCAACACCAGTAGAGTCAATAAACCAGCCTGTGACAGGATAAACACCGCTGATTAATGCATGGTCTGCGGGACTGTCAATGCCTCCCCGAGCCAGACCCCCTGCTGCTTTGACCCAAACAGGTATCGTAAGCGTTTGTTCCTGGTATTTCACGATGATATTGGTTTGACCGATTTCAATTCCCGTAACGATTCCTTTATCTGAAAGGCTAATGATCGCAGGATTCTCAACGGTATATTGAGCCTCTCTGGTCACATCTTTCGTTTGTTGATTCAGTAAAACAGCAGAAATGGATAATTGCTGTGTATTCCCTTGTATCAAATCTACCTTGCTTAAATTTGCCACAATACTTGTGGCCGGTTCAGCACGCCCAATGAAAACAGCTCGCTCTGCCAGAACTTGCTCAGCGCCGTCTTTAGTAACAGCCGTTACCTTAATCGAATGCTGCCCTTCCATTAGCTGCGTTGTGTCTAAACGGTACTCAAATCCGGCTCTAGCATTCTGATATTGTGGATACGAGGATTCAATATCAGGACGGGTATGCCCATAAGAAGCTTCCCCTACTACTGTTCCATCGACATGAACCTCTATCTTGGAGACACCTGATGGATCTAGGTACCAGCCTTTGATGAGTGTGACGCCTGTCATCATGGAATTACTGGTTGGCGCTTCTAACTCCCAACGCGGTATCAATGGTTCATCCTTTTTAATCGTAACGGCGATCGTGATTGATTGACCTTCATATCGAATGGTCACAATCGCCGTTCCAGCCCCCATTGCTTTTACAAGTCCAGCAGCGTCTACTGTTACGACACTTTCATCTGATGAAGCGTACTCTGCAAGACTTGTCACGTCTTTCAGGGTGTTATCTTCTAAAACAGTAGATACCACCAACTGATGCGAACCTTCATTCGTTAACTCCAACTTGGTTACATCAGCATGCAGACCACTCAACGGCTCCATGTCACCAATGTAAAACGTCGTTCCTTCTAGAACGATCTGTTGTCCATTCGTATCTTGAACTTCCACCGTAATGCTATGGGTGCCTGCTATTACATTTCGAGTATCCAGTTGATAGTGAAATCCAGCATTGCTATTCTGATAAGCTGGATATTTCGCTTCAACATCTGGTCTCGGGTCGCCATAAGATGCCTCTCCCACATTCGTACCATCAATCAGGATACTGATTTTCGATACCCCGTCTGGATGGAGATACCATCCTTTAATGGTATACGTACCACTGATTAACTCGCCTTTTTCGGGAGTGTCGAGCCCACCTATTGGTATCAAAGGAGCTCTCTTCGTCACCACTATCGGAATCTCAATCGTCTTGTCACCCAACTCAGCGATCAGTTGCGTATCTCCCATTCCACTTCCTGTGACAAACCCTGAAGGTGTAACCGTAGCAATTTTTTCATCTTTGCTCGTATACGTTACTTCTTTGCTGACATCTCTGGTGTTGCCATTTGTCATGTTTGCCGTAATCTTCAGTTGATAATTCTCACCTTCGGAAAGTCGCAATTCGTTCGGCGTCGATTCCAGTGAGGTAATCTCAGCGGAGTCTTCATCCCCTAGTCCCAGCGCTTTCTCTAGGTTTACAAGCCCTTTTCCGTAAAAACGTGATTCCCCTAAAGATGTTGCGTTATCGACTAAACGATCACGCACTTCGCGATTGGTGGCTCCACCCATTTTTGACCAAATAACAGCTGCTGCACCGGTTACGTGAGGAGCTGCTAACGATGTGCCTGAACGTTGCTCATAGTCTCCATGGAGAGACGTACTTAGAATATCAACGCCAGGAGCCATCAGGTCTAACCCACTGCCAACACTTGAAAAGTCAGCCCGTTGATTGTCCTGATTAATCGCACCGACAGACAATGTCTCTGCGTATTTCGCAGGATATAACTGGGTATCCTCACCCATTCCTCGATTTCCCGCTGCTGCAATAACCAGTATCCCTTGTTGATTCGCTCTTTTTATCTGGTCGTGTAGCGCTTGACTGTCAATTCTACCACCAGCACTAATGGAAACGATGTCCATGTCATTCTGTATCGCCCATTCAATCCCCTGAATCATGCTGGAATATGTACCGTGACCTTTTTCATCAAGGACTCTAATGGCATAGATTTCAGCTTCTGGGGCAACACCAACAATCCCAACATCGTTATCTTGACCAGCGATAACACCAGCCACCGCAGTTCCATGCCCGTGCTCGTCATCAAAATCTGATTTTCCTTCTACATAGGAAATGCCTCCTTTTACTTGGAGGTCTTCATGATTGGATATACCTGTATCAATAATTCCAATTTTGATGTTTTGGCCTTTGTAATGTTTTTCGTGAGCTTGATTTGCCCCTATGTGCTCAATCCCCCACGGAATTGCCTGCTTTTCTGTTCTGTTTGTTTCAGCTAACTCTATTTCACTATCTTCCTCAATATAGGCTACATTCTCGTCCTGAGACATTACCTCCATTTCATTCTCTGTTAATTGAGCAACCATCACTTTCGTGCTAACTTGCTGTACCGATGATCTTTGAATAGCCCTGACTTTTGTTTTCTTGTTTTCTTTAAAACCAATTAAATACGTCTTACTACTAGCGCTTGCGATAGCGTGCTCTGGGACAAGTTGCAAAAACAGTAAAGCAAGCAGTAGGAATAAATTGAAACTACTGATTAAGCGGATGAATCTAGGGTTCATTCCTGTAACTCCTTGTCATAATTGTCTTGAGCTTTGGATCACTTCTTTTTACTCTTCATCCCCTCCCCCAAAAATAAGTACAGATAAAAAATGTAAATTTTACCTAAACAGCATTTAGAATTATAGTGAATTCCTGATATTGGTTCAATAGGAACTTACCAATATGTTTTGACTAACAAATTACTAGTCAGCCAATATTGCTGATTAGCAGAAGGGATTTCCAAGTTGGAATGTGTTTCCCTTGCTTGTAGGTCAGCCTTGCTCTCTCAAAAGTAGATTGTTTCCGAAGTTTCCTTACTTCAGACAAAAAAGAACCCCAAACGAGCGTAGATTACTCGTTTAGGGGATGAGGTAGTTCTATTAATTGTTTATTTTTACTGCTGTTTTCTCCTGTATATTAATTTCATATTTCTCATTTGGAAAAGGAAACTCCTCGGTAGTGTTAAGTATGTAAATATTTGAGTTAGTAGTTGGTTCGAGCTTAACAAAGTAATTTACATCACCCCAAGATACACCTGTGATCTCCTTTGTAGGAAACTCTAAATGAATTCTTATTTCCTCCAATGTCTGGGTATTCTTTAAATATAAGCGAGCTGAACTATTTTTCTGAAACAAATTAATTAGTTCCATGCAGTATTCAAATCTACCATCCGGTGTCTGCTGTATGGAATCAGTTCTTATTTTTTCTGTTAACCACCCATTCGTCTCTACGTTTTTATACAAATGTGGTGTCATTAAAAGCATGGCAATGATGATAATTAAAACCCCAATGAACTCCCACCACCTAGATGGACTCCACTTTTTCAATAATAGAAAACTAGAAACGACTATCAATAAAATTGAGGGTATACCTAGATACAAAAGTATTACCGTGGAAATCAAGTCTATACCGCGTTGAAAATTTGCAGTAGAGCCAAGTACAAACCAGATAACACCTGATAAATTAACGAGTATAGTGATGATCCAAATTAACTTCAACCACAATCGCACTGGGCATTCCCCCTCCTGCTAATTAATTTAGTTTCGCAGTAAGATTATTTTTTACCTTTTTGGTTCCACATAAAATTTTGCGAGATACGGCGTTATATATTTTTTCCACCTTTCAACATTAGAGTGCATTGCAGAGTGAGCCTCAATTGGGTTGTACTCCTCCCCTAATTCAATTTTTATATTTGCTGCATTTGTATACTCCCGTTTGGCTTCGCCAAGTAACCATACGCTTCCCCCATTTACCTGTACACCATCTCGTTCATTGTAAACATGTAGATGCTGTCCCACTGGATACTCTAAATAATATTCAAGTTCCCTTACAGGAGTAGCAATAGTAACAAGCGTTTCCACCTGAATTCCTTCATGTTCCAAAACATTTGCTGCTAAAATTGATACATTTCCGCCATGACTATGACCAATTAGCCGAATTGGTTTCTTCTCATTACCTTTAATACTTCGCCAATTCATGATCTCGCTTGCCAAAGATTGTGCTGCCTTTACCCTTGCCGTATTATCGTTATCACCTGACCACTCAAATTTTCTTACATCCTCTTTGTATAAATCTTTGAAATACGTAACAAAATCATCCTTCCAAGTAGAATTATCCGAAAAAGTCCCATGAACTAGCCATGCATCATGTCCTGTAGGATCAATATACCTAACCGGATTGTTGTGAGTATACGTATACCGATTCAACGTCAACGGATTATCCACTTGTCCTTTATACGTATCCTCGGATATAAACCGACCTATCTTCGGATCGTAATATCTAGCACGCAAATAATAGAATCCGCTCTCCTTGTCGTGCATTTCCCCTGCATACATAAACGGATTTGAGATCGTTTCCTTGACCTTATCTACAATCAAATTGCCCCAAATGTCATACTCATACGTATTCAGGACATTCCCACTCGGGTCTTTGATCTTAACTACATCCCCGTGGCTATTGTAATAGTAGGTACCTTCTAGATTTGACGCGTAGTCTTTCCTCCAAATCAACTGGTTACCAAACACATTCCGCGCCTTGACCCTGCCATCCTGCGTCAGATCTTCAATCACTTGCCCATCCAAATAGACGTAGTGAGTCGTATCCGTCACGCTGCCAGTCTGTTGCTTCGTCGCACGCAGTCCACCTGGATAATACGTGTATGTCGTTGTCCCCTTCTCATCCTTATACTCCTGCAAACGATTAAACAAATCGTGCTTCATTTCATAGGAGCCCAAGATATTTGCCGGAGCATTTGCATACACTTGACGGTTGCCGCGCTTGTCATAGGAATACTGCTTAACGTTCCCTTCGACCGATTCTTCCTTGATCCGGGAAAGCTTGTCGTACACAAACAATCCATAATTCGTACCAGAGCGCTTTTGACTGGTGATATTCCCAAACAGATCGTAGCCATTCGTCTCGTTCCAGCCGTCTGCGTGATTCATTGCTGTTAGTTCTGCAAACGAGCTAACCGATTGTTGCATGGCTGTCGGTTGACCCGGATACGATATAGCGTTGGTTTCTCCTGAGTTACTAATATCGTACGTATACGTGGTCGTTCCGACTCCTGGAATCGCCACCGCGTTCAATCTGTTCGCGTTGTCATAGGTGTATCCGACACTTAGAGATGGAGCAGAACCAGATACCGCACTTCTTGCAGGGTATACAAGTGTATCTACCAAATCGTCATTGTCTGAATAGAGAAGCTGGTAGTCTTTGCCCATCATCGTCTGGCGATTCTTCCGATGGAATCCATCGTAGCCATAGCTGATGGCGTTTCCTGTGTGATTATTCTCGCTCAAAAGCAGACCAGACTGTGGATCGTACACGCGCTCTTCATAGAAGGCTGTACCAGAAGAAACTTTCGTCAGTTCATGGAAAGGCGAATAGTCGTAGTTGAACGTGACGCCGTTTTTGTCCTTGTAACTTTTCACAAGGCCGCTTTTATCGTAGGTGTACGTCTCTGCTCTCGTTTCTGGATTCTTCTCGGAGAGCTTCCATGCCAAACTATTGTAGGTATACTCTGCGGTAGTCGTCCCATTTTCCAGAACACTGGTGAGATTGCCTAGCGTATCGTAGCCATATACGTTTACGTTATTTTCCGGGTCCTGCAAATAAACCAGGTTGTCGTTATGGTCGAAGCGCATGCTCCACGCTTGTGAAGTCTTGCCGTCAGAGATTTCTTTATTGGTTACTTTCCCGAATCGATCCGTTTGGTAGTTCGTCACGCGATGGTGACTGCCGCTTTGGGTCGTCTCCTCTGTGCTCTCCACTTTTCCATACAAATCGCTGTAGGTGGTCGCGATAAAACCATTTGGAGAGAGCGTTTGTTCCGTCAAACGAGGTAAGTATCTTGTTCCATCCGAGTAGGCATTATTTCGATGGTGCTTGGTGGTTCCTAGTGCATTCGTCGTTTGATACAAAAAGCCATCCCAGTCATACAGGTATGAGGTGCTTTCCTCCTGCTTCCCAAAAGGAACCGTACGGCTAACCTCTAACCCATCCGGCGTAAACTCGTTTTCTACCAATGGACGTTTCGCACCTGTTGTGCCTATCTGTTCTTGATAAGCGGTATCTCCATATGGGGTGTAGTAAGTGATCAGCTTCGATTGATCTGGGGCAATTTTCTCCACGATGCCCGGTCCCTCTGCACTCGATCCAGAGGCTTCGCCGTCCCGATAGACATACGTAATGGTTCGTTTTGCGCCTTGATTTTGAAAAGTCTCTGATAGAGGTCTTCCTAATTCATCGTATTCATACGTAGCCTTGCTTCCGTTCGGATAGGTCTGGCTTTTGATTTGGCCTTTGTCATCGATGTCGTAGGAAAAATTCGATACATCCGATTTACCGCTTTCCAGCTCGACACCTGCGAGTGCGATTTGCGTAGGCTGAATTCCGTATTGATCATAAGCGGTGAAGGTCTGCGTCCGTGTCTTTCCTCCGCCAAAGTTCTCCGTTATCGAATAAAGCTGTTTGTTTGTGTATTCGTAGGTTCGTTCAACCGATTGACTCTTGGGCGTATTGATTAAATTGGCAGGGAACGAGTTGATCTCCGTTTCCTTCCGGAGCAAATATTGATCGTTGTACTCATAGGTGGTATTCGAATAATACGAATCACCGGGTGCTGTCGTTGATTGTGTTCTGGCTGCCTTCAATACAGAGAAGGTAAGGAAGCCCCGTGGATTCAGCGCCACTTCATCATATGTCCATGTGCTCATAATGCCGTTTGGCGCAATCTGCTTGATCAGTTGTCCATAATGGTTGTATTCCAGGTACGTCTCTTGTGCGTAATTGTTGATCTTAGCTGCATACCGCGAGCGATTGGAAAGGTTCGGGTCTTTCAAGTAGGAATTGTAAACATCCAGATCGCTAACTGCCGATGTCGGTTCCAGGAAAACGTATTGATACGTCGGCTTTGTGTTCCGGCCTGAATAGGCATAGGTTGTGTACGTAGTTGGATTGTACTCGACCCGATACTTCGCGCCTGATACATTTGTTCCGCCTTTGCTCACGCCTGTTGTCTTTTCGCTTCGCAGCAACGTATTTCCATCTTGATTGACCTTGTAAATGGAATTCTTCGTGTACCGGGAAGCCTCAGATTCTGTCACTTGGATGGTATCCCCATGGCGTTCCGCAAAATTCTTTAATCGAGGCAGTTGTTCCTTTGATACCTTCCATATTTCGCGGAGGTTGTCGTTATTGGCATAGTTCTTTTCGAGCTTATACGTATTGGTTCCTTTTGGCGTTTTCTGCGTGTAGCTGTACGATACTTTATTGACTGGATGATAGGCTACATAGCTGAGTGCATGCTTGTCTTGAAAAATCCGTACGAGACCGTCATTAAACGTAGTCTGACCTAGTTGATAGGGACGATAGTCGTAGTTGATTTTTAATCCTTGCAACGGATAGGAAACCTCTTGCATGAGCAAGTAATCGATTTCCTTACGCTTCTTTGTATCCGATTCCCAATACTTGGATGAATCTTGGAGGCTTTGATCGGTTGGGAGCTTATCCAGCGTATATTTTTTATTTAAATTGAAATAGGCTATGCCCTTCGTTTTGGGATCATGATAGGCATAACGCGCCACTGTATATGCGCTGCTTCCGCTTCCTGCTGTCGGCAAGATTTCTACTCGAACAAGCTGATGATAAGCGCTCAATGCGAACTTTCGTTCAAAATGGTAGCGAATGTGCTTGAGCACCGTGGTCTCGGTCTTGTCTTTGTAGACGATCAAGTCTTGCGTGGTGTCGTTTTGCTTTCGGTTCAATACCACATAACGACCGACACTATCTTCGATGCTGCCCTTCTCTCCGTCGCTACTCAGATTGTACTTGATCGTATCCCCGTAAATATTGGATTTGACGACCATTCCTCGAGTCATATCAAATTCATACTTCAGATTACGGTAATGCAGCGTGTACTTCCGATTCACTTCGTCAATCGTGAAGCGGATGTCTTGATACGGATAATTCACAAACTTGTTGAACCGGTATTCTAAAGATGTACCGTCTTCTAAGGTAATGTAATACCGATTACTCGATGGATCCTTATCTACCTTGGTAGAGTAAATTTGTAGACTTGAATCATAGGCATCGTCCCTTACCGTTACGGCCTGCTCCCGACTGACGATATCCAATCTCGGCATATTAAAATCCCAGCCGGTTGCAAATTTGTCAGTGTCATGTAGGGCTTCATTCTTGTCTAGATCATCATCCCAGGTTGGCACACTGATTTTACTGCTCATGGAGTGGTATCTACGCTTTATATCCAGATACAGTCCATTCTTTCCTGGCAAGTAGAGATCTTGCTCGACGAGGTTTGCAGCGCGATATAGATTGTCGACGGATTGCTCTGTTTTTGAACGAGCAAAGCGAAACTCCTGATCCTGTTCGGTGTATTTTACCGGAGGAAGCGAAGTGGATTGGACCTCCATCTGTTCTTCCAGTTGCTTGATTTCATTGATTTTAGATAAAACGAGAGGGGGTAACCGCTGCAACAGGTCTTTGCTTTCCTGACTCAAATTCTCGAATTGGGTGATAATCTGCTCAGTGGAAAGGCGTTTGACTTCTTCTTGTTCTTCCGCTGTTAGTAATTGCAGCAGCTCGGAATAGAAATAGGCTGCGAATTTTAACAATGCTCTGTCAAAACTGCGATGAATGTCAATAACAGTGTCAGTCTCTAGCTGCGTCCATGTAAGCGAAGAAATATCCGTTTCCGTGTACTCGGTCGGATTTTTTGCTTCTCCTTTGCCATTGGTGATTGACTCGCCCATGGATTGTTGAATCTCTTCGATTGTCGTGTCAGGAGTTGCTGCTTTCTCACCTGACGTAACTGGAGAGATGGAGTCGGGTGCGGATTCATTTGCGAACGTCGTTCCAAGCGGCAACATCGTCGTGCATAATGCAAGGCAAAGCACAACGATCATGTGTGATTTTATGGAAAAATGTTTCATAATGCCTCCGTTAGAGATATTCGTCCCCCCATGATGCGAAGGGGGGACTGCATGAACATGGATTACGGTACAACCGTAATCGTTATCGTTTTAAACTGTCCGTCGTAAGACACCCTGGCCTCTGTAGTTCCAGGATTCATCCCATACACAACGCCTTTCACGATAAATCCAACTCTAGAATCTACCACCGTGTAAAGGCCTTGTGTTGTTACATCCAGCGTACTGCCGTCCTCCTTTGTTGCTGTGACCTTGATCGGTCGCGTGCTGCCAGCTCGTACCTCCACCTTTTCCTGATCCACATGTAATACGGTTCCTTTTGGTGGAAGCGTCACTGCATGCTTGACACTTTTCAAAATGTTTCCATTCTCATCATGAATGAAGGTTACGGATTCTACGCCATTTTCTTTAATCGCCTTAATCCGATTGTTTTGATCGTATACGTACTCATAAAGAGTCCCACCAGGCGGGGGAGCAAAAACAGTGAAGGAAACACTCACCGGATAACTCTCGGTATTGGTCAATTTGATCGTGTAGTTCCCCATCCCCAGCTCATAATTGCTTTCGGAAGGAGTTGGCGTCTCTTTAGGAGTTATGGCATTTCCATTGGACAGTACCGTGACAACTGGATATTTATGCGTCTGATTTTTCAATTGTGTCGTCATGCGATACTTGCCAGAAATGATCGTATTCATGGCCATCTCTACCGTTTGACCAGGCTGAAGCGTAATTTCCTTTGGTTGGTTAAAGGTAAAGGCCTCTCCCCCCGGCTTTGCCAGGAGCGTAGCGTAGATGGAATCCTTAGCGACAATTTTTACATAATAGGTTTTTCCTGCAACAAACACGGGGTTGACTCTTCCGTTGGCATCCGCCGCAATCTCCTCATGTGCCTGCAAGCTTGCCGCTTTATAGACGGATAGGGTTGCATTTGCAGGTGAACCCGAATCGTTGTTTAACGTGAATGAATAGGTTCCATTTGCTCCGGCAACGATTTTCATGTATTGCGCCTCATTTGCAGGGAAATACATCCGCACGGGGCTATTCTCAACCATTCCATTAAAATTGCCTTCTGCTGGTCTCGTTTCAACCGTAATCGAACTGCTGTAGCTGCTAATTCCGGTTGAAGTATACGCCCAAAGTTTAATGGTATACACACGGGAAGGCTGAAGGCCCGCGATCGTATGATTAGTGACGTCACCCACTTTTTTAATACCGCCACCATCGACTTGGACTCCGTAGTCAATGGCCCCTACAGATGGACTCCAATAGATTTTGAGTGAATTGGTTTCGGCCTCCACGTTAACGATGCTTGGTGCATCCGGCTTGTCTTCTACCGTTAAGCTTCCACTGTAATAGGCCACAATCGGCTCCGTTACTTGGATATTTTCGTACGTGCCCGATCCGAGTTCCCGCCCCGTCCAATTCAGCTCCCACTGACCGGAGGTTCCTGTTGTTGTAAATTTTTTGGCAGAATGAGAGGAGGACACTTTGGCTTCAATCGTTTCTCCAGAGGTAAGCTTCGTGTATGTTCCATCCAATGTAAAGATGTCATCAAGGTCCATGACTCTCTTGGCAACCGGCGTGTAGATCACGATTTTCGGAAGTGCTTCTTCCAGTGGGACGGAATAGTTAACCGCTGGTGTCCAAGCTCCCCGGTTATCCTGCGCCTGCACTGTCCAGTAAATGGTCTGGTGCAGCATATCTTTTGTAAGCGGGAAGGAATACCTGCTAACAACTTGTCTGTTTTGAGAAGCTTCCGGGATCAGCTCCTCTTTTTCAACAATCTCGTTTCCACCTGGCGTGAAGCCCACTCGTAATTTTGTCGAAACGATTTTGTCTGTGACATCATTTTCATTGAGCGTGTAGTTGATGGTTCCTGTAAGCCCTCTGTCCAAGGTGACAAACCCCGTACTAGCTACGACAGGTGCTTGATTGGCAGCCAGAACACTAAAATTCAACTTCGCCGTACCACCATAAACATAAGCAGGCGTCTTCGGCATAATCGTGCGAATTCGTGCTTCCACTCGGGCATTTTTCTCGATCACACTTGTATCAAAAACATAGGAACGTGCTGTACCTGTCAATTTTTCGCGGATCGTTGAGGTGACACGCCCACCTTCGCTTATATAAATGAGTAATTCTTGCGATTCGATTTTACTGGAGTGCCCACCGTAGCCTACATATTCCCATGTCAGTGAAACCTTTTCTCCTTTTGAAATTTCGGTTCCATCCTTCGGAGATTTCCAGTCTGCGACAACCACAATGTCTTCCTTTTCGGCTTGCGCTATCATGTCCAGGGTGAAGTCTACTTTTTCACTGAGTGATCTTCCGGACTTTTGGTCGACTGCCCAGACACGAAGAGAGTAAAGAACATCCGGTTTCAAGTGATGAGTGGGCAGGTTGAACAAAAATGGTTGGGGCTTTTCCGAAGCCGTAAATCTCGTCAACTCTTGTGGATCTCCATCATCCAGCTGGTACCAAATGTTTACCTGATCTCCCATATTCGGATCCATGGCAAAGCCTGAGATCGCAACGACATCTTTGCCATCAACGGTGGAGACCGCTGCTCCCACAACGGGAGAGGTCAAATAGATTTGGGGAGACGCATTATCATTAACGGCGTTACTCACGTAGGTAATTTCAGGTGTCCATTTTAGTAAATCGCCGATGCTGCTTTCTTTTTGATCCACTTGAAACAAGAGCGCATCTCCTTGCTCTACCTCAAGTTCTTCTTGGAGTCCCACACCAATTTCATCGTTGAATTCAATGGCTTGCCAGCCAGTGGACGGCCAAATTTGTTCATCGTTTTTCAACAATCGGACGTTTACCCCATCGCCCTCATCGACTTGAATTTTGGAAATCCAACCGCTGACCTGGATTTTTCCTGATCGTGGTGCTTCCCATTTGATGACAGGGCTTGTGCTGCCAACTTTTATCCAGGTATTTCCGATGGCCGTATCGTGATTGCCCTTCCATTCTTCTGTTTGCTTATTCCATGTCAAATCAGCATGTTGATTCCCTGACACCTCTTGATAGGACCAATTGTCCTTACCTTGCTGATCTGAAAATTGCAGCCAATAGGTGTATTTGTCATGAATCGGTTTCACAATTGTGATCGCCTTTTCCATGCTAGTCTGTTTCCCGTCTTTTTCCGTTACCAGCACAGTCAGCTGATGCTGTCCCAAGTCCAGATCATTCACTTCCAACAGATACGAAAAACCGGGTTTTACAGGTGGTGCCTCTGGGTACATTCGCAAAATATCTGGGCGCTCCAGTCCATATTTCGCCTCACCCAATGCAACGCCATCCATCTGCACTTCGATTTTTTCCACTTCACCGGAGGTCATGAACCAGCCTGCCACGTTATAGCTCCCACTAATCTGTTCATTCTCTTCTGGAGCATCAATCGCACCTGTCGTCGTCAGAGTGCCACCCTTCACATGAATAGGCACTTGCTGAACGATGCCAGCAAAAGTAATGGACAAAACGGTATTCCCTGGTGCTAGGCCCGTTATCACACCAGTTTCGTCTATTTTTGCAATGGCTGGGTCTTGAATTGCGTAGGTGGCTTCGCCTGTTACGTCCTTTGTACTCTTGTCCCGATAAGCTGCTACAACCGTGAGAGAAGCGGTCTTTTCTTTCTCAAGATCAATTGTGGAGAGGTTGGTAGTAATCCCTGTTACGGGGCCAACTGTTACCTCTTTATCGAGGACGAGACTTTCTACTCCCTTTTTGTTGGTTACTCGTACGGTTATTTTGTGCTCGCCTTCATTGAAACTCATTGTATGGAGTTGATACTGAAAGCCTGCATTTGCATTCTCATAGCGTGGATACAGGGCAAAAATGTCTGGGCGAGGTCCGCCATATACTGCCGTTCCTTGTAGCTGCCCATCCATCCAAACTTCAATCTTGGCTACACCGTCCGGATCAAGAAGCCATCCCTGAATTGTTGTGGTTCCTCCAATTTCTGCTTTTTCCATCGGAATGTCGATCTTTCCTTTTGCAACCAGTGGGCCTGATTCTGTTTCCGTCACAACCACTGGAATCGTTAGGGTCTGACCTCCATAACTGACGACAATCTTGGTCATTCCTACTTCGAGTCCTGTGACGATTCCCAATGGACTCACGTGGATCACATTGGCATTCTCGTACGAATATACGGCATGCGCAGTCACATCTTTTGGACTTTGACCAGCTGTAGTTGCGGTAATCCGTAGCTTCTGCATCGACGATTTTGCTAAACTAATTCCCGATTCCGTATGCTTCAAACTATCTGCCGGAGTTATTTCTCTAACCACAAAGCTTTTCTCTGGCAACGGATATTGTTTGCCTTCGCTATCCGTCACCACAACAGAAACCGTATGATGACCGGATTGCAAATCGGACAAGTCCATCGTATAACTGAATCCTGCATGCGCATTCTTATAATCTGGATGCAGCAGGGCAATGTCAGGTCGTGCTATACCCGAATTGGCTTGTCCGACTTCTTTTCCATCAAGGAAGACCTGATAACGAGTAGGCGTAGAAGGATGCAAAAACCAGCCCGCTATCGTATACGAACCATGGATAACCGCGTCATTTGCTGGCGTTTCTATTTCGCCGATTGCCTTTCGTACTTCTGCTGCTGTAATGACGACTGGTATCTGGATACTCTGATTTCCGTATTTGATCGTAAGGCTCGTATTGCCCTGCGCGAGAGCCGTAACTACGCCGTCTGGACTCACTTTTGCAACAGATGGATTTTCTACGGTGTAGAGGGCTAGCTTGGTCACATCCTGCTTGCTCTGATCCTTTAGCTCTGCTTTGACAGTGAGTGGATGTGTTTTTCCTTGAGAAAGCTGCAGCTCGGCGATATCTACGTGCAATCCGATTGCCGGGATCAATTCGACCACCTGAACGGTTCTTGACCCCAACATCGTTTGATTTCCATCCTTGGCTGTTCCACGAACAGAAATGGCATGCTTTCCTTTTTGGAGAAGAGCTGTGTCGAGGCTGTATTGAAATCCAACGTTGCTACCCGGTAAAGAAATATCCGTAATCTCGATTTCGGGACGTGGAACTCCATACTTGGCTTCACCGATTACAACGCCATCCACCAATACCTCAATGCTCGAGACGCCACTTGAGGCGATAAACCAGCCTGTTACAGGGTAGATTCCGCTAATCGTCGCGTTGTCGAGAGGACTGTCCAATCCCCCTTGGGAAGCTCCAGCAGCTGCTTTCACCGTGATCGGTAACGTCAGCACTTGTCCCTGGTAGTCGACAATCACCGTGGTCTTTCCGATCTGCAGACCAGTGATGATTCCGTGATCGGAAATGCTGGCAACAGTAGAATCCTCAAGGGTGTACTTCGCTTCTCTTGTTACATCTCTGATTTGGTCATTTTGCAAAACAGCCGAAATGGTCAGTTGCTGTGTATTCCCTTGTGATAGCTCGACTTTGCTTACATTTGCAGCTATACTCTTGGCAGGTTGTGCACGCTCGATAGACACGGAGCGCTCCGCCAGCACTTGCTCTTTGCCTTCCTGATTCACAGCCATCAGAGTAATGGTGTGCTGCCCTTCCGTCATTTGAGTCGTATCCAAAAAATACTGAAAACCAGAAGTAGCATTTTGATATGCCGGGTACTCCTGCGCGATATCAGGTCGCGATTGCCCGTAAAGAGCTTCCCCGACTAATTTCCCATCTACATGGACCGCTATCTTTGCTACACCTGCCGGATCTAAATACCAGCCTTTCATGAGAGAGACTCCCGTCATTGTGGAATGATCGGCTGGACTCTCTAGTTCCCAACGCGGTATGAGCGCGATTTTTTCCTGGATCGTGACAGGCAGCGTGATGGCTTGTCCTTCATAGCGAATCGTCACAATCGCTGTTCCCAGTCCTTTTGCTTTTACGAAGCCAGTTGGGGATACCGTTACGATACTTTCATCCGAAGAAGTGTATTCAGCCAGCATCGTGACATCTTTTAGCGTTTTATCTTCGAGAATCGTAGAGATAACGAGCTGATGCGTATTCTCGTCCGTTAGCTCCAGCTTGGAAACATCCGCATGAAGGCCTTCTACTGGCTGCTTGGTGCCAACATAGAACGTATTTCCTTCGATAACCGACTGCTCTCCATTCTTGTTTTGAATGGCAAGCGAAATCGTATGCAATCCTACGCTCATTTCTCTTGTATCCAGGTTAAAATGAAAGCCTGCGTTTCCATTTTGGTACGCTGGATACTTGGCCTCAATATCGGGCCTTGGGTCACCATAAGTTGCTTCTCCAACCTTTAAGCCATCAACCATGATACTGATTTGGGACACGCCTGCTGGATCTAGATACCATCCCTTCAACACATACGTACTGACAATGAATTCACCATTTTCTGGGGTATCAAGACCACCACGTGGGGTCAAAGGTACCTTTTCACTAACCACTACCGGGATTTCGATCGTCTTGTCTTCAAACGTTACGATCAATCGCGTCTCACCAATGCCAGTCGCGATCACCATTCCTGTTGGGTTTACTGTAGCGATTTTTTCATCGTTACTGGCATAATTCGCTTGCTCGGTAATGTCTTTGGTCGTGTCATCTTTCAGCTTCGCCTTGATCTTCAATGGATGGCTCTGCCCTACGGAAATAGCCAGCTCGTTAGGATTAGATTCAATCGCCTGAATCCCGGTAGACTGTGTGCTTCCTATTTCCAAGGCTTTTTCCAGGTTCACCAGCCCTTTACCATAAAAACGTGGCTCCCCTAGTGGTGTTGCACTCTCGATCAAAATATCCCGGACTTCATCGCTGGTTGCCTTTCCCTTCTTCGACCAAATGACTGCTGCGGCACCTGCCACGTGAGGAGCAGCTAGCGAAGTACCCGAGCGCAATTCATACCCTTTGTGAAGGGAAGTGCTTAAAATATCCACGCCCGGAGCCATCAGGTCCAAACCCGCTCCTACACTGGAGGTATCTGCACGCTGGTTATCCCGATCAACCGAACCTACCGACAAGGCTTCCGGATAATGTGCCGGGAATAATTGGGTATCCTCCCCCAGGCCTCGATTGCCCGCTGCTGCAATGACCAGAATTCCATGCTCATTTGCCCTTTTAATCTGGTCGTGCAACGCTTGACTGCCCACGGACCCACCTGCACTGATCGAGATAATATTCATGCCATTCTGGATGGCCCATTCTATTCCCTGAATCATACTCGAATACTTGCCATGACCTTTTTCATCAAGAACTTTGATCGAATAGATTTCCGCTTCTGGCGCGACTCCTACGATTCCAAGATGATTGTCTTTTCCTGCGATTACCCCAGCTACTGCGGTACCATGACCATGGGCATCATCGTAATCCACTTCACCTTCTACATAGGAAATGCCACCATTCACTTTCAAATCTTCATGACGTGAGATTCCGGTATCCAAAATTCCTATCTTCACATTTTTACCTAAGTAATTTTTGCTATGTGCTTGAAGTGCACCTACATGCTCGACTCCCCATGGGATCTCCTGTTTTTCTGTCAGGTCGATCTCTGCTAACTCTGTGTCACTATCTTCTTCTATGTACGCGACATTTCGATCTTGAGATAATTCCTCCCTTTCGCTTTCAGTTAAGGTAGCCACCATAATTTTGGAGCTAAGTTGTTGCACAGACGTTCCTTGAATGGCGCTCCTTTTTGTTCGCTTACTGTCCTTGAAACCAATCAAGTAAGTTTTGCTTTTTTCCGTTGCACGCACCTGCTCAGGAACCGCTTGCAAAAACAGTAAAGAGAGCAGGATAAATACGTTACAAATACTGATGGAACGGATGAATTTACTGTTCATCTCTAAGACTCCCTCCCCCATACCGGTTCAAAACCGAAAGAAAATAAGTACAGGTAAAATTAGTGAAATATTCCTTAAACACACAATTCGAATTATAATGAATTCCTTATATTGGATCAACAGGAAATAAAGACAAAAAAAGACGTTCTTAGACAAGAACGCCTTTCACCTTTCCTTATTTATCCTCTCATTTGCCCCGCAATCGTCAAATGCGCCTCACCTGCTACACGAATAACAGGCTCCTCTCCAGATCGATCAACGGTTACATACAGCTTTCCTGGCCGACCAATCGCATGTCCTTGCCCTATGACGAGCTCTGTCACTTTTCCAGCAGGCAGCAACTCTTCCAATGCCAGATAACCAGCCAAAGCCCCGTTTGCAGCACCTGTTACAGGATCTTCCGCAATCCCGATCGCAGGCGCAAAATCTCTCGTGTACAAGTCATAGCCTTCAGGAGCATCCCACGAAAACAAATGAGTGGTTGTGATGCCGTGTTCCTTATTCATTTCTGCGAGGGAAGCGAGCAATGGCTGTGCTGCATCGATTGCCTGGCGGGTGCGGACTGGAACGAGTAGATGCCTATTTCCAGTGGAAGCGAGCTTCATCGGATAGCGATCATCCAGATCGGCCAATGTTATGCCTACCAGCCTCGCTACCTCTTCGCTGTCTACATCAATCTCCTTCACGGAAGGCCTGATTTGGGTCATTTCCACTCGCTGTAACTGGCCATCCTCCATCATCAATTGAACAGGAATCAAACCAACATTTGTCTCAAACACGATACGACTACCCTTTTCCAACCAACCACGCTCTGTTGCCAATAGCCAAGCAGAACCCACTGTCGCATGTCCGCAGAAATCGATCTCAACCGAAGGAGAAAAATAGCGAATGCGAAAATCAGCTTCTGGATGGTCGGATGGCATCAAAAAGGCAGACTCAGGAAGATTCAACTCATTGGCAATTTTCTGCATTTGGTGTAAAGTCAAAGTACCTGCTTCCGGGATGACGCCCGCGGGATTGCCTGCAAACGGCTCTCTCGTAAAGGCGTCCACATGATATACGCTCACATGATTCATGGTTATTTCTCTCCTTTTGTTAAACGAATGCTTCTCTTGTTTTTCATCTTAAAGTGGTGCAAGCGCGCTGTAAAATGAAGCTTTCGCATACCAACCATGATAAAAACTTCATGAAAGGAGAAGCTCTATGACTTTGTTTCAAATGGAAGTCCTTGTGGCTGTCACCAACGCTGGCAACTTCACGCGAGCTGGGGAACAAATCGGATTGAGCCAGTCGGGTGTAAGTCATACCATCGGCGCACTGGAGAAAGAGCTCGGTATTTCCTTGTTCACCCGCAATCGCAGCGGTGTTAAGCTGACCGCAGCTGGCGAAAAAATCGTCACCTCGGCCCGGATCATATTGGAAAACGTCTCATTGATTAAACAGGTGGCTGCCGAATCAGGCGAGCATCTGGAGGCAACGCTCCGGATTGCTTCCTTTCCCAGCGTAACCGCTCAGCTCCTACCCAAATTGCTAAAGTCGATAGAAAGTCACTATCCGCATATGCAAACAAAGCTATATGAAGGTAGCTATCAAGAAATAAAAGAATGGATTCGCTCGGGAGTTGTCGATGTCGGTTTTCATGTGTGGCCCGATGACGAGCTCGAGGGAATTCTGCTGACGACAGACGCCCTGCATGCTGTCGTTCCAGCCCAGCATCCTTTGGCAAAAGAGCCCTCCCTTACCTTGGAGCAATTAGCCCGCGAATCGTTTCTCATGCCCATGGCGGGTTGTCACTTGTTGATTGGCGCGGAGTTTGCCAAGGCTGGGCTTACGCCAACTGTTTCCTATGAAATCGCTGATAATACAACGATTTTGGCCATGGTAGAAAGCGGTGTTGGAGTTACAATCGTTCCGTCACTGACTCTACCAACACAACTACCTGATGTCGCTGTCAAAGAAATCACGCCGCCTCTCTCTCGGCAAATCGGCTTGGCTGTACGTTCGCTTCGTGAAGCCCCATCTGCCGTTCAGGCTTTTTTGCGAGAGGCAGAGCGCATCGCACCTACACTATAAAAAGGACGTGCTTCTTCGTTGAAAAAATGGCTCATTCTCCTACTCGCTCTCTCCGTGATCAGCAGTGTGATTTTAGGAATTACCATTCAAGCTGGGACGTTGGTGCCATTAATTAACCAGAGTTTTTTAATCGGGCTTTTCCTGTTGATCGTAGGGAGTATTGTCGTCGTGACACGCTCCGGATTTTTCACGATTTTTCTGCATGGATTCAAGCAGTTGAAAGGGATGTTCTTTCGCAAGCCGCGCATGATGGACAGTGACATCGTTCAAGCTAACGACCCTGCTTTCGAGGAAAAGAAGGAGTCGTTCGTGCGAATCGGAACGTCGCTTTTTCTTACATCGGGCACTGGATTGATTGTCTTCTCAATCGTTCTCACCTGTTTCTACTATTTATAATCTCACAAGAAAGGGCTGTCCCATCGATCGGGAACAGCCCTTCTTCCTCTCTTACGACTCTATCAAATGGCATGCCACCCAATGCCCGGGTTGTGCCTCCTGCCACCTCGGTACTTCTTCCGCACAACGAGGTTGAACGAGTGGGCAGCGTGTGCGAAATCCGCAGCCACTCGGCTTGTTCGCTGGACTCGGCAAATCTCCCTGCAAAACGATACGCTCTCGCTTTACCGTCGGGTCCGGCACTGGCACAGAAGAGAGCAAAGCCTGCGTATAGGGGTGCAACGGACGAGCGTACAGCTCATAGCTCGATGCCAGCTCGACCATTTTGCCCAAATACATGACGCCAATCCGGTTGGAAATATGTTTGACCATGGACAGATCATGCGCGATGAACAAATAGGTCAATCCACGATCATGCTGCAAATCCTCCAATAAATTGACGACTTGCGCTTGAATCGAGACGTCGAGTGCGGAAATCGGCTCATCAGCAATGATAAATTCCGGTTCCACTGCCAACGCACGCGCGATTCCGATCCGTTGGCGCTGTCCCCCACTGAATTCATGCGGAAAACGCTGCGCATGATCCTTATGCAAGCCCACTAGATGGAGCAGCTCCGCCACACGCTCTCGTCTCATCCCGCGGTTCAAATGGTGGATGTCCAAGCCCTCTGCAATGATATCCTCTACGGTCATACGCGGGTTCAGACTTGCTTGCGGGTCTTGGAAAATCATCTGGGCATCCCGATTGAACTGCCCCACTTCTTTTCCCCGAAGCTGATGAACGTTCTTCCCTTTGAACAGCACTTCGCCATCTGTATGGTCATACAGGCGAATAATCGTCCTGCCTAGCGTAGACTTCCCGCAGCCACTTTCGCCGACCAGACCGAATGTCTCCCCTCTGTTGATCGTAAACGAGACACCATCGACTGCTTTCAAATCAAATCCCGTTCCAAGCGAAAAATACTTCTTCAAATCGCGAACATCAAGCAACGCTTCTGTCATACTCCCTGCCTCCCCGCTGCCACGAGCTCCTCTATTCGCGGTGCCCGTGGATCGTGAAGCCAGCAAGCAGCCTGATGTCCACGACCGAATTCGTCCGTCACAGGCATCTGTTGTTCGCATATCTCCATCGCAAAATCACAACGGGCAGCAAACGGACAGCCGACTGGCGGATGAAATAAATCCGGCGGACTGCCTTCGATGGGAATCAGCCGTTGCTTTTCGCCTTCATCCAGACGAGGGAGCGAGCGCATTAGTCCCCATGTATACGGGTGACGAGGATTTGCAAAAACATCCTCAACCGTCCCAGTCTCAACCACCATCCCCGCATACATGACAACCATGCGATGAGCAATCTCGGCTACGACTCCCAAATCATGGGTAATAATCACCACCGATAACGCCTGTTCCTCTTGCAGTCGCTTGAGCAAATCCAAAATCTGCGCCTGAATCGTCACATCCAGCGCTGTCGTCGGCTCATCCGCAATCACTAGCTTGGGTTGGCAAGCAAGGGCAATCGCAATGACCACACGCTGACGCATCCCTCCGCTGAATTGATGCGGGTACTGATCGATTCGCTTTTCCGGATCGGGAATTCCTACGAGGGAAAGCATCTCGATCGATCGCTTTCGCGCTTCCTCTCTCGATACTTGGTGACTGCGAACAAACCCCTCTACGATTTGTGTCCCTACCTTCATTGTCGGATTGAGCGCTGTCATCGGGTCTTGGAAGACCATGCCGATCTGCGTTCCGCGAATACCCAGCAGCTCTTTTTTGGGCAGGTGGCTGATTTCGGCTCCTTCAAATACAACCCTTCCCCCGACGATTTTTCCAGGTGGATGCGGGATTAATCCCATGATCGCTTGAGCCGTAACGCTCTTGCCACATCCACTCTCCCCTACGATGGCAACCGTCTCCCCTTTGTCCACGTAAAAGGACACGCCCCGCACGGCCTGAACCTCTCCGCCATACGTCTTGAAATTCACCCGCAAGTCATCGATTGTCAGCAAATGCTGATTCATCCTCATTCCCCCTGTCGTCTCTAATCACGTAGACGCGGATCAAGCGCATCCTGCAAACCGTCGCCGAATACGTTGAAGGCGAACATCGTCAGCGAGATCATCAATGCCGGGAAAAACAGTCGCCACCAATCGCCCGTCAAAATAACGCCCAAGCCATCGTTTGTCATCGTCCCCCAACTGGCGACGGGAGCTTGTACACCGAGTCCAAGAAAGCTAAGAAACGATTCCGCAAAAATCGCCGATGGAATCGTAAAGGTCAAATTGACGATAATGACCCCAAATGTGTTGGGAATCAAATGCTTGAACAAAATTCGTGAAAACTTTGCTCCCAGTACTTGGGCAGCCAGAATGAACTCTTGATTTTTCAATTGCAGGATTTGTCCGCGCACCAACCGCGCCATGCCAACCCAACCCGTAGCAGACAGGGCAATAATAATCGTCAACATTCCCGGCTCCATCACCACCATGAGCAAAATGACGACCAGCAAATACGGCAGCCCATACAAAACCTCGATAATGCGCATGATGATGGTATCGATGCGATCCCCTCGTTTGCCTCGTCCGGCCATATAGCCTGCAATGCCCCCGACAGTCACCCCGATGACCAGGTCGATCAATGCCGCGACAATGCCAATCGTCAAAGAAATCCTCGCCCCATACCACGTACGGGCAAACATGTCACGCCCCAGCTCGTCCGTACCGAACCAATGCTCTGCTGAGATTTCCTGATTTTTGGTCAGCAAACTCTGGTCGGAATAACTATACGGCACGAGATTCGGGCCAATGATCGCCATGCCAACCAAAGCGAGAATAATGAACAGCCCGAGCATAGCCAGCTTGTTTTTCAGTAGCTTCCGAATGACCTGCTGTCCATTGCTGAGACTGGGTCGTGCAATGACATTCGCCTGCGTATTTTTCGCCAACGGACGAAATATCGGGTCTACTTTGTGCTCCATCGCCACAGTTTATCTCTCCTTGTTGGTCAGCTTGATCCGCGGGTCAATCAGGGTGTATGCGATATCAATCAGGAAAATGGTAAAAATCAGAATCGCACTGTAAAAAATCGTCGTACCTAAGATGACCGGATAGTCACGGTTGAAAATGCCGTCTACGAAATACTTGCCAATGCCGGGAATCGCAAAGATTTTCTCCACGACAAAGGTTCCTGTTATCAAACTGGCAATCAATGGTCCTAGAAAGGTGACAACTGGCAGAATCGCATTGCGAATTCCATGTCTGACGACGATGATAAACATCGGAATCCCCTTTGCTTCTGCTGTTCGAATGTAGTTCTGGTTCATGACTTCAATCATGCTGGCACGCATGTAGCGGGTAATGACCGCAACTGGACCAAAGGCAAGCGCCAGCGAAGGCAGTATCGTATGCATCCAGGTACCCCATGTCGCAACGGGAAAGAGCGGTAGCTTGATCGCGAAAAAATTGATCAGAAGCGGTGCCATAATAAAGCTCGGAATCGCTACCCCCAATACGGCAAGCGCCATGGCAACGTAATCCAGCCATTTGTTGCGATTAAGCGCTGCGATAATGCCCAATGTAATGCCGAAAAGGATTGCGACCCCGATCGCTTGTGCACCCAACCAGGCTGATGCAGCAAAACCATCGGAAATCATGTCATTGACTCCACGAGAGTCTGACTTGATGGATGGGCCCAAGTCGAGCATTAACAGATTTTTCAGATATAAAATGTATTGAACAGGCAACGGCTCGTCCAGGTTGTATTTGGCACGTAAATTATTGAGAATTTGCTCGGGCAACTGATCCGACTCGGAGGCAAACGGGTTCCCCGGAATGGCATGCATCAAGGCAAACGTCAGCGTCACGATAATCCACAGGGTGACGAACATCATCAAAATACGTTTTACCAGATAGTTTGACATGGAAGTCCTCCTCGTTTACTTAGCCAACTCGTAAATGGCATGCGCGTAAATCGCCATGGCACGCAGCAGGTCGTCAATCTCGGCATATTCATCAGCGAGATGGGCCATAGATTCCTTCCCCGGAAAGAGCGGACCGAAAGCAACACCATGCGGCATGATTTTGGCGTAAGTGGCTCCTCCTGAGGAAAGAAGGGTCGCTGGCTCTCCCGTGTGCTCCTCGTACACGCGCGACAAGGTTTGGATCACAGGATGCTCTTTGGGTACAAAATGCGACTTGGATGTCCGCAGAGCGGAAAGCGTCCAGCCCAGCTCAGCAGTCCTTTGCTTCAATTTTTCAACGTATTCTTCACAGGAAATGGTCGCCGGATAGCGGATATTGAGCCGAACTGTCCCCCCTTCGCTGGAATCGTAATGTAAAATCCCCGCGTTGACCGTCAGTTTGCCTGACACTTCATCCTCGCAAGCCATATGGAGATGGTGAGCAAAATAATCTTCATGCAAAACATCAGCCAACATCGTAAGAAAGGACAAACAGGAGCCACCAAACGGGTACGCTCGTAAAAAAGTAGCCAACAAGGTTCCCGCATTCACGCCTTGGAATGGCGCCATCCCATGTGCTGGCTTTCCTGCGAGCGTGAATTGCAGCTGCCCCAGCCCTACCAGCTCCATACGACCAGTTGTGTGCTTTTCATTCAGAAACATCTCCCATTCTTCCGCCAATCGGGAAAGGACGACCTCCTGCCGTGCCTCGGAGTCCAGTCGTACTAGAGCGACTGCTTTTTCGGGTACACTGTTGCCTTGATCACCGGAGACAAACGACGCTAACTGCCATGCTCCATTTCGTTCGATTGCTTCCATCACGGGAATCGTCAATGTCGGATTGATCTGTCCCTTCTCGGCATGTGTCATCGGGAAGGAGGAATCAGGTGAGAAGCCAATCGGTGGGATGCGATCATGCTGGGCAAAATGCTTCATGCACAGCCAGCCGCTCTCTTCATCCGTTCCGATGATCATGCGAACACGTTTGGTTAGTGGCAAGCCTGAATCCTTGACCAGCTTCAGCGCATAGTACGCAGCCATCGCTGGGCCTTTGTCGTCAATCGCTCCCCGCGCATAGATACGACCGTCGCGAATGCTCGGTTCAAAAGGCGGGGTCGTCCAGCCTTCTCCCACAGTGACAACATCGATATGAACGAGCACACCGATCTCTTCTTTCCCGTCGCCGAACTCGATTGTCCCAGCGTAACCATCCAGGTTTTTGATCTGGAAGCCATCCAGCTCACCGCGTCCGAGCATGGCTTCAAGCGCCGCGGCAACACCTTCACCAAATGGCTTTCCTTCTTTTGCCGTCGTCATGTCTTCGATGCTGTTAATGGAAAGAAAGGATTTCAAATCATCCAGGTACTGCTCTCTTTGCAGAAGCGCTTGCTGCCTCCAGTAATCGCTCATATACGTTCCCCTGCTTTCATCCGATGTAAATAGGCAAGAAACGATTCACC
Source organism: Brevibacillus brevis NBRC 100599 (assembly GCF_000010165.1). Lineage (NCBI taxonomy): Bacteria > Bacillati > Bacillota > Bacilli > Caryophanales > Paenibacillaceae > Brevibacillus > Brevibacillus brevis. The sequence continues at coordinate 1,830,544 of NC_012491.1, read as the reverse complement.
TTTCGAGGAAATCTGACTTCCTTGTCTTCCTTTTCCCACTTGAATCAGCTCATCCTGCTGCAAAAGCTTCAGGCGATAGCGCAGCTGTTGCAACGTAACCGAGTGACCTTGTTCTTGCAACTGCGCAAGTAGCGTATAGCGCCCACCGCTTCCTTGTCTCAGCTCCTGCAAAATAGCGGTGATTTCATTTAGAAATCCTCGCTTTTTATATTCAGTAACGATGCTTTCACATTCATTGTGTAGACCATCTACAGGCAACGGCGCTTCCGGTATTTCCCGCAGAAACGGCAAATGATACGGATACGCTTCCTCCTCCACGACATGTGCTAAATACTCGATCACATTTTCAAGCTCGCGAATATTTCCAGGCCAATCGTACTCATGGAGCGCTCGCATCGCTTCATTGGTCAACGTAAACGGCGGGCGGCGCAAATCATAGGAATATTTCTTTATAAATTGTTGGGCCAACCACGGGATATCCTCCCGTCTGTTCCGTAGCGGCGGCAAATGAATTGGCAAGATATTCAGGCGATAATACAAATCAGCACGGAAGGCTCCTTCCGCAATCATCCGCTGCAAGTCTTGATTCGTTGCGGCGATGACGCGAATATCTGTCGGAATGATCTTGCTCCCTCCTACGCGCATAATCTGACGTTCTTGCAATACACGCAGCAGTCGGTTTTGAATAGCGGTGCTGGCATCCCCGATCTCATCAAGAAAAATGGTCCCTTTGTGGGCCAATTCAAACCAGCCGATATGTCCACCTTTACGCGCTCCGGTAAAAGCCCCTTCTTCATAGCCGAATAGCTCGCTTTCCAAAAGAGATTCCGATATAGCAGCGAAGTTGACCCCAACAAATGGCTCTCTTCTGCGTGGCGAAGCATTATGGATAGCCTGGGCGAGCAATTCCTTCCCTGTCCCTGTCTCTCCCAACAACAGCACGGTGGAGTTGCTTCTGGCGATTTTGCGGGCAATCTGAATGACTTTTTGTACAGGGGCACTCTCCCCATAAAAATCATCAAACTGGTATTTGGCTATCAATCCTTTGCTGTAAAGGCGCATGCGGTAATCATGCTCTAGCTTTTCAATTTCTGCCGCCTGACGAAACAAGAGCAGACTCCCCAGAAAGCTGCCTTCCATGACGATGTGCATTTTGCGGAAAAAGTAGGTCTTGTTCGCCCAATCTACCAAAACATCCTTGTTCTCTTCACACTGCCGGATCAACTGATAAAAACTCGCGGGCAAGCAATTGGACGCCTTCTCACCGACGACTTCATTCCCTTCCATCTGCAACGTATCGATTGCTTTCTGATTGACAAAACGGATGTTTTCTTTTTCATCCATGGCAATCACTGCGTCCTCGATTCCATTGACGATGGCCTCCAAATATTTGCTTAACAGATGCGCATGCTGAATCTCGTTGTTCAGCTCTTTGGTGATATCGACCAACGATTGCATAGCGCGTGCGGTCACCTTTTGAAAATTACCGTTTTTAAAATGAGAGTAGATGGCAAGCCATGTAGATAAATCGATGATCCGATACCCAATATCGACAACTTTACGAATGTGCGTGGGGACATGCTCTGCCTCTCCTGGCGTAACCGCAATTTCGATGTCAGGTGGATAGTCAGCACCTGGATAATAGGGATACAGCTCAAAATCCATCCCTGAAGCACGCAGCAATTCCACATTTTCTTCAGCAGTTTCCTTGGTGTCACTGACGAGAAGCACTTTCACGCCTTTCGGAATTTCCAGCATGCCGCGTAAATTATGATACGGCAGCATTCGCTTGGCAATGATGATGCTGGATTCTTTCGGCATATACGGTTGTACAAGGGGGACGATCCTTTTGGTGGATACAATGACGAGAGCACCAGGCGTGATCGGGCGTAACGGAAGCTGGTCTACTCGCATCGCCTCGACATGGATATCATCGCCGATTCCCAATTCATGGTATTGACTAACGACAGACTGTAGAAACTCATCCATTCTCGCAATAAATATGATCGATTTTTTGTCCATTTCAGCCGCTCCAAGATGTAAAGTGAAGACAAGAACGTTTCGAATATTCGCTCTTGTCTTCGCTTATTTTACTTACTACTTATTACCGATTTCTACCCATTTGTAGTCAATCGTACCGACTGGATGGCGAATAATTCCTTTTATGTTTGGCTGCTCCATAAATACTTTTGTCCCGAAATAGATAGGTACGAGTGGCATATCATCCATAAAAATTTTCTCCGCGTCATGCATGAGCTTGAAGCGCTCGGGTTCGTCGGCAGTGTTGCGAATCTTCTCGACCAGTGCGTCATACTCTTTGTTGCTGTAATTGATACGATTCCCAGGATGGTCAGTCACGAACAGCTCCACGTAATTGACCGGGTCTCCGTAGTCGGCAGGGATCGTCGAGCGGGAGAATTGGAGAGTGCGAGCACGCTGCTCTGCGAGGAATACTTTCCACTCTTTGTTTTCCAGCTTCACATCTACCCCAAGGTTTTTCTTGTACATTTCCTGCAAAACTTGCGCGATGGCCTTATGTGCATCACTGGTGTTATAGGTCATGGTGACAGGCGGCAGGGTTGTCCAGCCTTCTTCTTCCATCCCTTTTTTCAGCAATGCTTTTGCCTGCTCTGCATCGTTATCCTTGAAGAAATCTCCGCCCTTTGTGCGGAAATCCGCTCCGTCTGGCTCCGGGAAGCCCAATGGAACGTGGGCCATGGCAGGTGTTTGCTTCCCTTGCACGACATTGTCGATTAAGGTTTTGCGATCGATGGCCAGTGCAAATGCTTTCCGAATGTTGGCGTTCGTGAACGGAGGAATTGTAGTGTTCATTCGGTAGTAGTAGATGGACGCTTCCGTCTCCACTTTTGCTTCTCCGGAATCGATCAACTGTTTCTTCATATCATTGGGAACGGTCTGGATCATGTCGAGCTGACCTGTTTTGTACATTTGGAATTGTGTATTTTCATCGTTGACCATGACAAACTCGATTCCCGCATATTTGATCGAATCACGGTCCCAGTAGCCATCGTTTTTCACCAGCTTCACTGTCTGGTCATGAACCCAATCTTCCATTTTGAACGGTCCATTCGTCACGATGCTTGCAGCGCCTTCCGCCCATTTCGGATTGCTCTCCACGACTTTTTTATTCACTGGGAAGAAGGTCGGCTGCGTCAGGATGTGGAGGAAATAACCTGTTGGCGCCTTCAGCTTTACCTCAAACGTCTTCTCGTCTACGGCCTTTACTTGTACGCCATCTGCATTTCCTGTTCCTTTGTTGAACGCTTCTGCTCCATCGATGTAATAGGCGAGAAAAGCAGACGGGAATGCATTGTTCGGATCGACAATGCGCTTAAACGCAAACTCGAAGTCCTGCGCTGTCACTGGTTCACCATTCGACCATTTGCTATCGCGCAGGGTAAAGGTATACGTTTTTCCATCCTCACTCACCGCCCATTTCTCGGCCATGGCTGCTTGCGGCTTGTGATCCTTGTCCAGTCGAACCAGGCCTTCCATTGTGGCGTTCAACACCTCGTTGGAAGTACTGTCAAAGCCCTTTGGCGGATCGAGTGAAGGTGGTTCGGTCTTCAGATTGAGCTTGAGCTTTGCAGCGACATTTGCTTGTCCACCTGAATCTGTGGACGCTTGACCTGCTGTCCCTCCCCCTCCTGGCTGTGTCGGCGTTGCCGACTGACTACAACCCGTAATGGCAAGAACAGTGACAAGTGCAGCGGTACTAAGCAGCTTCCATCCTTTTCGCATGTTCATTGCATGTGACCCCCTTTTCTTTTTAAACAGCATGTAGCCTTTGATGCTTTATGAATAAACGGCACGCTGGGAATGCCATTTATACACGCAATGAAAAATCTGTCTTGGCAAGACGAAAGGAAGTCTCGATCCGTCCAACAACGTTCCCACTCATGTTTGTAATAGGCGGATTGGTATATTCCGCGAGCGCTTCCAATGGACCGTCCATGCCGATTCCCAATTGACGAAGCACTTCATTGACGACCGGGTTGATCGCTCGTGGTCCTCCATCCTCGATTTTGATGGCTATGCCCAATCCTGTTTCTCTATCCCCCAAGCAATACACAGTCTCTGCGCCTGCCTTCCCTACGATGCGACCGCTAAATGCTGACATGAGGTCTGTGCAATATCTATTTTCGCCCCCGACCATTTCGGGATAAGCGGTCATGGCATCCGTAATTCGCTGAACAGCTTTTTGTCGCTCGGGATTCTCAATCACCTCTGGTCTCGCCAGCTTGGCGAAGGCCCACGCGTAATGAGCGAGCGGCAAATGATGGACGGGAACCCCACATCCATCTGTCCCGAGGTTGATTTTGTCTTTGGGGTAGCCTGTTATGTCCTCGATTACTTCGAGAATTCGCTGTTGCACCGGATGCGTAGGCAAATGATAGGTAGTCACGTCCTCCCCCATATGTGTCGCAGTGGCAATCATGCCGGAATGCTTACCGGAGCAATTCGAGAATACGGGTGTGAGCGGCTTGCCCTCCCGGATCAGCTGTTTGTAGCTCTCCTCATGACGTGGCACATGTGTCCCGCATTGCAATGCCGCTTCTGGCTGACCTGCTCGCGCAAGCATCGAGAGCGCCCGTGTACGATGGCGTGGCTCTCCACTGTGAGAAGCGCAACAGAGCGAGAGATCAGCCGGCTCAAAACCATACCGATCTGCCGTCCCCGTCTCGATTACCGGAATCGTCTGCAACGGTTTCATACTGGAGCGTGCATATGTGAGGCGATGGGGGTCCCCGTACGAATAGAGCAATCTCCCCTGCGAATCAACAACTGCGATATGTCCAAGATGTGAGCTCTCTACCTGTTCTCCCCGGTATACGTTGGCAACGACGTTCATAGCAAGTCTCCTTTGAGTGTGAATAGTAGAATGGTTGTACTTTTCTACAGTAAGCAATTAGCGTGCCAACGCAAGGATATGACAGTTAATATTGAATTTTCTGCTATTTTACCTATGAGTAGTGGGACAAAAATAGCCATCCGCACGATGAATGAGTCACCCCATAAACATTAATAGGTTGTCCTTTTCGATAATCAGGCTACCTTCATGATCAAATAAAAGAAAAACACCCCTTTTTCTCCCGGAATCGGAAATAGGGTGTCCTGAATAGCCTTTCTCTTATTGTTTGGCAACCCGCTGCATATCCGCTTCGACCATCATGTAAATGAGCTCTTCCAGCTTCGTTCTCGGTGTCCAGTCGAGCTCTCTTTTCGCTTTTTCCGGATTGCCCAACAAAATGTCCACTTCTGCTGGTCGATACAATTCCGGGTCGATCACGACGTAATCCAAGTAGTTCAACCCAACATAATCGAAGGCGATTTTGCACATCTCTTCCACCGTCGATGTTTTTCCTGTCGCGATGACATAATCATCTGGCTTATCCTGCTGGAGCATCAGCCACATCGCTTCTACGAAATCTCCAGCAAAGCCCCAATCCCGCTTCGCCTGAATATTCCCCAGCCGCAGTTCCTTTTGCTTGTTGGCGGCAATCCTTGCAACAGCATGCGTCACTTTCCTCGTAACGAATTCCAGCCCACGCAAAGGCGATTCATGATTGAATAAAATGCCGTTGGTGCTAAACATCTGAAAGCTTTCCCGATAGTTTTTGGTCATCCAGTAGCCAAACAGCTTGGAGACTGCATATGGGCTTCTTGGGTAAAAAGGCGTTTGCTCCGATTGCTGTGGCTCCTGGATTAATCCGTACAGCTCACTTGACGAAGCCTGATACATTTTGATAGCAGGGTCCGTTTCCCGAATCGCCTCCAGAACATGCAGGACACCCATTCCCGTTACTTGCGCGGTCAAAATAGGTTGTTCCCACGACGAACCGACAAAGCTCTGTGCACCTAAATGATACACTTCCGCTGGTTTACATGCCTTCAGCGCACGCGTCAACGACGAGACATCCAATAAATCGCCGTCCTTGTACTCTACCTGATCTGCGATGTTCAAATACTCCAGCCGCCACCTGTCCACTGTGCTCCGACGTGGAACCAGTCCCACCACATGGTATCCCTTCTCCAGCAGAAATTTTGCCAGGTAGGCTCCATCCTGACCTGTAATTCCTGTAAGGAAAGCTGTTTTCATCCGTTTCTACTCCCCCTCTTCAGGCTGTGCCGTAATGGGCAATCCGATTGTTCCTATAAATTTCTCTTAAGCTTATGCCGGACGATGCTCATACGTTCAGTTTAACGAGGTTGACTGGGTCAAGAATGGAAGCCCATCGTAATGGTGAAGCAGTATCTCCCTCACTATTTTCTTAATACCCTAATAAATGATGTCGTACTCTACACGCGGGAGTGAATTCTATATGAATGCAAACTGGTACACACACTACACACGCTGGAACGAGTGTGAATCCCTTGATTCAGAGCTTCGTCAGCAGTTAACCGCCATGCACGCTGATGAAAAGCAGCTTGCGGATTGCTTCTCTGCCCCGATTGCATTTGGAACCGGAGGGATGCGCGGGGTCATGGAGCCGGGAATAAACCGCATCAACCTTTACACGATTCGCAAAGCAAGCGCAGGGCTGGCTCTTTATTTACTCGAAACATACCCGGATCTGGCCGTCAAAAAAGTCGTCATTGCCTATGATTCACGGAAACACTCACAGATGTTTGCCAAGGAAACCGCCAAAGTTCTCGGGCAGTACGGGATTACTACATGTATATTCAAACAGCTGACTCCTACCCCTCTGCTTTCCTTTGCCGTGCGCTACTATCGTGCGTGTGCTGGCATTGTCATTACAGCAAGCCATAATCCGCCAGAATATAACGGCTATAAAATTTATGGCGCAGACGGGGGACAAATTACGCTCGCGACAGCCGAACGACTGATGGACCATATCGCTAATGCCGGAAATGAACTCGAAATCACTCCAGCAGATGAGCAAGAGCTGCACAAGAATGGACTGCTCCACTACATTGACGATTCTCTCTTGCATGCGTATTTGGAAAAAGTAAAGCAATTGCGCGTCCATCCAGACTTATCTCCTGCGATCCGAGAGCAAGTGAAAATCGTCTTTACTCCTCTGCACGGCACGACCCATGACTCGATCACGCGTGGATTGAAACAGTTCGGGTATACACAAGTGAGTGTTGTTCTCGAGCAAGCTATCCCCGATCCTAACTTTTCGACGGTAGACTCGCCTAATCCCGAAGAGCCTGAGGCCTTTCGAGTAGCGATTTCATGCGCCAAACAGGTGGATGCCGACATGATCATGGGGACGGACCCTGATGGAGATCGCCTTGGCGTGCTCGTCAAAAATAAGGCAGGAGACTACAGCGTCCTGACAGGAAATCAGTTGGGAGCCATGCTTCTTCATTACCTGCTGGAAACCAAACAAAAAAAGGGGGAGCTCCCCACAAACGGCCTTGTCTTGAAAACAATCGTCACGTCCGAAATGGGTAGAGCCATCGCGGCAGACTTCGGTGTATTGACAGAAGACACCCTGACAGGCTTCAAATATATTGGCGAAAAAATCGAAGCCTATAAAAAAAGTGGAGCGTACGTCTTCCAGTTTGGGTACGAAGAAAGCTACGGGTACTTAATCGGTGATTTTGTCCGGGATAAGGATGCCGTACAAACCGCTTTGCTACTTGCTGACATGTGCGCGTATTGCAAATCACAACACAAAAGCCTCGCTGACACACTGAATGACTTATTCGACCGTTACGGTCATTATGCAGAAGAGCTGATTTCTTTCACATGCAAAGGTGGAGAAGGCATGCAAAAAATATCGGCAACGATGTCTTCCCTGCGCAATCAGCCACCTTCCCAAATCGCCTCCCACCCCATCCTAGCCATCGAAGATTATGCCAGCGGAATCCGCACGGATTGTCAAACAGGTACAACCACACCGCTCACCTTGCCAGCCTCGGATACAATCAAATACTTTTTCCACGATCATGCGTGGTTTTGTGTCAGACCCTCAGGCACGGAGCCCAAAATCAAAATTTATTTAGGAGTGAAAGGAACGAGTAGTCAAGATAGCCAGGAAAAGCTCTTCACCTTGAAGCAAGCTGTCTTGCAGCTGCTCGATTTCTAGTCAGGACTAGATTTCCAAATAGGGACCGGACTGAGGAGGATGTCCGCCCGCGACTGATCCGTAACGAGGAGGATGATAAGCCTGTTCTGGTGTTAATTCAGGGAAACCGGATTGAAGAAGTAAGTCGCGTCTTACAAAAAAAGCGTTGACGCCCTTTGAATCTGTCCCCACCAAGGCATATCCCAAGCTGGTTCCCAAAATGGCCAGGGAACTCAAGCTGGCACCATAGTAGGTATTGCCACCCCATTTAAAATCCGGTTGATACACGATCACCATTTTTTGTGGAGGCGGAAAAGCCGCATTGTACTCAATAACGACAAGTCTCGGGGTGTAAGCAGAAAGAGCTTGCCATACCCAGTAGTCATTGCCGTCAATGTCGATAGAGAGCAGATCAAATTCTTTTTGGACACCATTTTTTTCGAATAAACCAGCAATATTTTCTCTCGTGATTAACTCATTCTTGATGATGACCTGGGGATAGGCAGCATAATCCGCAGACATTTTATTGCAGCTGTTCAGGTCGCCTTCCATCGCCAATCCGCTCCATCCATGCTGCGTGACGAGATTTTTTATCAAGCATTCCGAGCCATCGCCAACCCCGAATTCTACACAATAGCGATTCGTAGTTCCGATTCGCGAAAATATTTCTTCAATGATGCCGTCCTCTCCATTTTGAGAATACACTTGCCTTTCATATCGGTTTAACAGATCCATTCTCTCCATGCCTCCATTCACAACGTCCCTCTTTTCATATCTTATTTATCTTTTTGCGGATACGATTGGTCATTCAATGAACAGGCCGCAAAACAGGCTATTTGCATGGTTTCAAGGCCCTCCTCGGGACAATATATTAGGATAGAGTTTATCAATAGGAGCCTAGCAGGCATTTTGTAAGACAGAGGAGATGTATAATTGTGAGTTTGCCCATCGTGTTTATTCACAGAACGGCTGAAGAGCATGTAGGATTATGCATGCAACAGGCGAAATACAGCAACCCTTCTTCTCGTGTCATTCTTATCGGGAGCCCAGAAAACAAGTATCTTTCTACAGGAAATACAGAGCACTTCCTGTTGAGTCATTTCTACCAAAGCGCCCAAGCTTTCTCTCATGTTTACAAGCACTCCACTTCCAACACCTACGAATACAATCTGTTTTGCTTCCAACGCTGGTTTATTTTGCGCGATTTTATGAGGAATCAAGGGATAGAACGTTGCTGTTATCTGGACTCCGACGTCATGCTATTCACCGATATCAGCAAGCGATACAACGAGGAGTTCGATGACTTTACATTTGAGTATACCTGGACGACTGTATGCGATCTGGAAAAACTCAATCAATTTTGCGATTACGCGACCAAATTTTTTCGCGACCCTCTTCACTACGAGACTCTGCTTCAATTCGCAAAAGAAATCGGAGATGTCCCCATTTCCGACATGGTGTTGTTTATCCTGTTTCACAATTACGCGCTTCGCCGTAAAGCTACGTATGGTATAGTCGCCAACGGCTTTTTCGATCATAATCTCAACTGTCCTTTTGCTCCATCCTGCCCGCAGGCTGACAGTCAAGATGGGAAGAAGCAGATTTATCAAAAGGCTGGTGCTCTTTTTTGCAAAATAACGGGCACGACTGACTACCTTCCTGCTCATTCCTTGCATTTTCAAGGACACGCAAAAGCCTATATCCCCTTCTTTGGCTCACAGGCTATCCCGAACACAGATGATTTCATGTTTTTCGACTATGCAACCTGCAAATGGGTGCATGCCGAGCCCTGATCCCCATAAAATTCCCTCTGGAAACGAGCTGTACGCCGTGCCATTTTTCACGTTTTTCCATATTCATAATATGTTAAGCTGTTCATCCTTCGCTACGAGCATCATGGACAGGGGGGATTCGACTCATGAAGGCATTGATTACCGGAGTAACGGGATTTGCCGGCAGTCACTTGGCTGAGTATCTACTGTCGCGGGGAGATGTAGATGTTTACGGTACATTCCGGTCCCTTACCAAAAAGGAGCAGCTGGGGAACCTGATAGACCGCGTGCATATGGAAAACTGTGAATTAAAAGATCCCCAATCTGTAAATGAACTCATCCAGAGAATAAAGCCTGATCTCATTTTTCACCTGGCTGCCCAAAGCTTCGTCCCCACCTCGTTGTCATCTCCTGCGGATACGATGGTGAACAATATTGTCCCACAGTTACATTTGTTCGAGGCGGTACGCAACCATGCTGTTGCTTGCAAAATTCAAATCGCATGCTCCAGTGAGGAGTATGGTTTGGTTTATCCGGAGGAAATCCCCATTAAGGAGACCAACCCCCTCCGTCCTCTGAATCCATACGCGGTCAGTAAAATCGCCCAGGATTATCTCGGATACCAATACCACCATAGTTACGGTCTGGCCATCATCCGTACACGTACGTTTCATCATACAGGTCCGCGAAGAGGCGAAAGCTATGTGACCTCCAATTTTGCCAAACAAATTGCCCAGATTGAGCTTGGTCTGCAAGAGCCAAAAGTGCATGTCGGCAATCTTGAGGCCATTCGAGACTTCACGGATGTACGGGATATTGTCAAGGCGTATTGGTTGGCGATTACCCGAGGTGAACCAGGCGATGTCTACAATATTTCCGCGGGTACTCGCTACACCATCGAGGACATGTTGAAGACACTACTTGCCTTGACTGATGTGCAGGTAGAAATACATGTAGACACCAATCGGTTGCGCCCCTCTGATGTGGACATTGTATTGGGAGACTCTTCGCTGTTCCGAGAAAAGACGGGATGGGAGCCCGAGATCTCCTTCCAGCAAACAATGGAAGATTTGTTGAATTACTGGCGCTCTGTACTACGCCAACAGATCAGCCCTTGAAAACGTCGAGTGGATGAGTAGAAAAAATCAGGAGGGAACTTCTTATGTCCATGCAATCCCTTCCTCTCGTCAGTGTCATCACCCCTTCGTACAATCAGGCAAAATTTATCAAACGAACAATCGAAAGTGTACTGACACAGGACTATCCCCATATTGAGCATATTGTGGTAGATGGCGCCTCCACTGACGGTACACAGAATATTTTGCAGCAGTACAGCCACCTGGCAGACCGCTTCCGCTACGTTTCCGAACCAGATCGCGGCCAATCCCATGCCATTAATAAAGGATTACAAATGGCACGTGGCGAGATTATCGGTTGGCTCAATTCAGATGATACGTATTTCCCCGGTGCCATTCGAAAAGCTGTGACAGCCTTGCAGCAAAATCCCGATTGGGGCGTGGTATACGGTAAAGGGCTCCACATTGATGAGGATGACAAAGTAAAATATCCGTACATTTGGGTGGAGTTTGACAGAAAAAAATTGTTTCATTTCAACATCATCTGCCAACCCGCTGCTTTCCTGCGAAAGCATGCCTTTGAAGCAGTTGGTGGTGTAAATGAAGAACACGACTGGTGCATGGATTACGATTTGTGGAACCGGATTTCCCTGCATTATCCGATTGGAACGATACCGGAATTCTTGGCTAACTCACGCTTATATGACGCATGCAAAACGTTTGTCTATGAATTGGAGCCAGGGTTTTCCGAAATTTTGAAAACAAGCGTGAAGCATCATGGCACCATCTCAAATGAATGGCTCTATCACTATACGCAGAATCATTACAAGCAAGGAGCCTTTTGGTTTCTCAATAAACTAAAAGCGTATCATGCTTTCGGGCCCTCTCCCCAAATCATCGCATCCAACCGCTACTCGGACTCATGGGCTCCCCAAAACCTGCGAATGACCATCGAAGCCAGCCATGGACCGATGAACGCTTTGCTTATCAAAGGAAGCAACCAAGATATCGCCCCTCTTCTTCATTTCCATGTCATGAGGAATGGAAAATTCGTATACAAATTCCAAGTTACCCAAGGGCGTTTTCAAGTCGTGATTCCCATTACCTCAGAGGGACAGCAATGTGAAGTGAGTATTTTTTGCAGCCAGCAGATTCTTCAGAACCACCCCAACAATCCTGAAGTCAAACGCTCTGTCAGCTACCACCTGGAAGAAGTCCTCCCGCTTTCCTATGAGGAGTACCAATTTTATCAGGAATTTACCAAAGGAAAGGCCCAGATCGAAAATTGGGTAAATCGCAGAGTCCCTTCGCCTCGAATTTGAATGCGGACGAGAAAGGCAGGTTGACAAGAATTGAATCTGGCGAAAAAACGGATTGTGGTTACGGGTGGATCAGGATTTCTAGGAAGCCACGTCGTTCATCATTTGCGCAAGCTGGACTGTACGGACATCTTCATCCCTAGAAGCCATGAATACGATCTTCGCAAAGAACATGATGTGAACAAGATGTTGCAGGATTTCCGTCCCGATATCATTCTTCACTTGGCTGCCGTCGTTGGCGGAATCGGCGCGAATCAAAAAAATCCCGGGAAATACTTTTACGATAATTTGATCATGGGGACTCAGCTCATGGAGCAATCCCGTTTATTCGGTGTCGAAAAATTTGTAGCTATCGGAACCATTTGCTCCTACCCGAAATATGCTTCCGTACCGTTCCAGGAAGAAGATATATGGAATGGTTACCCTGAAGAAACCAATGCTCCGTATGGCTTAGCCAAGAAAATGATGCTGGTGCAATCACAAGCCTATCGCGAGCAATACGGGTTCAATTCCATTTATTTGCTCCCTGTCAATTTGTACGGCCCGGGCGACAACTTCGATTTGGAAACCTCACACGTCATCCCTGCCATCATTCGAAAATGCGTAGATGCTATTCGCAATGACGAGAAGAAGATCGTTCTCTGGGGAACAGGCAGCGTCACACGCGAGTTCATTTATGTCGAGGATGCGGCTCAAGCGATTATTGCTGCAACCATGAACTATGATCAATCCGAACCGGTCAATATCGGTTCTGGTCAAGAAATCTCCATCAAAAGCTTAGCAGAAACGATCAAGCAGCTAAGCGGCTTCCAAGGAGAGATCGAATGGGATAAAACCAAGCCAGACGGACAGCCGCGCCGCCTCTTAGATGTGACCAAAGCAAAAGAGCATTTCGGCTTCGTGGCACAAACGTCCTTACTCGCTGGCTTGGAGAAAACGATCAATTGGTACATGGCACATCCTCACGTGCAAGGGAGGATCCCTACATGAGAGTCGGAATAAACCTGATGTCAGTGATTCCTGGCAAAATCGGCGGGATGGAGCAGTATGTCAGGAACTTGCTGGCCTACTCGATGAATGCTGGGGATGGCCATCAGTGGTTTCTTTTTTTATCCTCACACAATTTCCATACCTTTGAGGCGCAAAAAAATGTGCGCAAATTCATGGTCCCTGACCACGGTAATGCACACGCGATGCTTCATTTCTGGATAAACTCCCTGCAGTTGAATTTGTGGTTTTGCCCGCTGCTTGTATTGAATCCAGCCGATGTCACAATCCCTTCTGTGATCAACATTCCAGATATCCAGCACGAGTATTACCCGGAGTTTTTCGATGCACATTCCTTGCGTTGGCGACTAGACAATTACAAATCGTCTGCAGAGCGTTGCAGTGCCGTGCTGACTCTCTCGGAGTTTTCCAAGCAAACGATCCTCCAAAAATTCGGGCTTCCTCCGCATAAAGTACATGCGATCCACCTAGATGCCTCGCGGGAATTTTCCTTGCCACATAATGAGGCACTCAACCAACAGGTCATACAAAAGTATAAGCTGCCCAGCGAATACGGCTTTTTCCCCGCGAATACATGGCATCACAAAAATCACCTGAATGTATTCAAAGCTCTTGTCACTTTGCGGGATAAACACCAAATCCG